>NZ_JAAKMI010000002.1:0-453730 GCF_049170315.1 Aeromonas sp. 604443 | reverse complement strand
CCGAGCGGCCAAAGGGATCAGACTGTAAATCTGACGGCTCTGCCTTCGAAGGTTCGAATCCTTCTCCCTCCACCATAATTCAGAAAACCCGGCCTAGTGCCGGGTTTTCGCATTTTTGGCCCATCGCAATTCATTCTCCCTCTGCACTGCCAACCTTTATCACGGCTTGCCCGCGGCCGATCGAGCAATACAAAACGGGAGGCCTGCGCCTCCCGTTTAGATTCATATCAGCCCTGTTACGGGATGAAGCGTTACAGAGTAAAGCGATAGAAGATATCGACCGCCTGAGCCACCCCGCTCATCGCCTGCAGATAGAGCCGTGGCAATACCTCGTAGCGCAGCTTGAACTCGGCGATGGGGCTGAAGACCCCGACCCCGTACTGGAACTGCAGGCCCGGCAGCAGATATGCAGACAGAGTCACCTGGGTGTTGTCACCACTGCCCGCCGTATCGAGGGAGACATCGCTCATCCCCAGCGACTCGCCGATGCTCGACACCACGCCGTTGGCCTGACTCACCGCGCCGGCTACCAGCAGGCCGTTGAAACCGCCATCCTCACCGCCGGTCTGCAACCCTTTGCCGCGCAGCAGATAGGAGAGCTGTTCCGACTGCGCCATCTGCGGTTCGGAGTAGACAGTGATCTCCGGCTTGCTGGCAGGGCCAGTCACCCGCACCCCGACCGTCACCTGACCCTCGATGGTATCGGGATCCCGGTTGGCCTCGATGTTGAGGAAGGGCCGATCCAGCGGACCGGAGAAGAGGATCCGCCCCTCCTTGATGATGAGGTTCTGACCATAGGCCTTGAAGCGGCCATTGGTCAGCACCAGCTGGCCGTTGCCTGCCAGCGGTTTCTCGGGATCCTGACGGATATTGAGGCCACCGGAGACATCGGTCTTCAACCCCATGGCATCGAGCTTCACATCGTTGCCAAGGCGGATCGCCACCTTCATCGCCAGCGGCAGACTTGCCTGCTTGGGAGCCGGGGGCAGATCGTCATAGACCACGGTCACATCATCGGAGACCGCAACCGCCGAATCCGGCAAGCTCTTGACCAGAATGCGCGCCCAGGGAATATCCACCTGACCGGTAATCCGGGTCTCCTCCCCCAGCGACACCGCGATATCGGGAGAGACTCTGACCCGGCCCATGCCCGGATATTGCGCCTCCAGATCCTTGCCCTGAATGGTGAGGCTGCCGCTGACCGGCATCTTGGCCCAGCTGAGCCAGCCGCCCAACGCCAGCGGCCCCTTGCCCACCAGCATGGAGCCATCGAGCTCGGCACGGTTGCCTTCGATCTTGAGGCGGGTCACCAGCTTGGTCAGGGTCACCATGTCGGAGTGAGTCTGCACTTCACCGTCACGCAGGTTGAGCTGGCCAAACAGCAGGGGCGCCGCCAGGGTGCCGTCGAAGCGGGCATCGGCGGAGATGATCCCTTGCAGGGAGCGCACCTCAGGGATGAGCGGCGCAAAGGTATTGAGCTTGAGATCGTCAAACTTGAGCTGACCACCTAGCAAACCGCGACCGGCAGGCTCCTTGATCAGCAGATCGGTATCGATATTGCCGATCTGCTTGGAGGCAAAATCGAGGCGAATGGCCGCCTGCTGCCGCTCGAAATCCAGGGCTAGGGCCAGCTGCTGATAATCAGTCTTGAGACCATCAGCCACAAAAGTGCCCGGCGTGGTGCGCACCACCGCATGCAGGGTCGGCTGATTGCCACGCCAGCTGGCGCGGCCATCGGCGGAGAGCATCGCCTGCCAGCGGAAGTTGTCCGGCAACCAGGGGCGCAGCCGCTTGAGATCAAACTCGCTCAGGGCAAACTCCAGAGTCCCCTGGGCAGCGGAAACCTGACTCCCCTTGACGCAGAGGCTGGCCCCCTGGGAGCCGAGGCAGAGATCCCCCATCGCCAGACGCTGACGCGGCAGATCGAGATCCAGTGCCCACGGGGAGCTCAAGTCCCAACGGCGCAGCGGGGTTTTCAGCCGCAACTCGGAGAGCGCCCCGCGCCAGTGATCCCCGCGCACGCCGCCACCCAGTTTGAGGTTGGCCGCAACAGGGTCACCCTTCATGGTCAGGGTCAACAGATGTTGACTGATATCGCCGCTGAGGTTCAGGGCAAGCTGGCTGAGCTTGGTTTCGCCCTGTTTCAACTGCGCCACCAACAACGCGAGATCACCGGCCGGTTTGGCGCCGATCGCCGCATTGCCCTTGAGGCTAATACCCTTCATGTCGGTGCCGGCATAGTAGAGCCGCTCGGAGGCGAGATCCGCATCGATTTTTGGCGTCTGCTGATTGCCACTGACCTTCACCTGTCCCTTGATATCCCCTTTCAGGCCGGGATAGATGCCCCCCAGCTGGGGAGCCAGCAGGTTGGCATCGAGCTTCCACTGGGCGCTGCTGATACTGCCCTTGGCCTGCAACTGGTTGGGGCCACTTTGCAGCGAGAGCGTCGGGATCAGCCACTCCATCTTGTCGTTACCGCTAAGCTCCCCCTTGAGGGCCAGCGGATACTGGTTGAGTTTGCCATCCACCTTGAGCTTGGGCAGTTTCAGCTCCCAGTGGCCCGCTTCGTTCATCACGAAACGGCTCTCCAGCTCACCGGCCAGCGTCCCTTTCAGCTCGGGCAGCAGCTCGGCCGGATTGATCCCCTTGAACAGGGTGGTTCCCTGCCACTCGATCCCCTTGTTCCAGGCGAGCTTGCCATCGAGCTTCAACTCCCCCTTGAGGGCATTGAGCTGCAAGGCTATTTTGCTGAGCCGCTCCAGATCCCCCTTGCCGTCCAGCGCAAGCTTGAAGGGGGGGACATCGGTCCCCTTGCCGGAGGTATTGAGGGCAAACTGGTAGCCGGAGAGCTTGCCCTTGGCAGTCAGGCTCCCTTTGTCCAGCCGATAGCTCGGCTCATCTTTGGCTGGCTTGTGAAGAGGCCAACCGAGGCTCTTCCAGTCGAGGGCCAGATCAAAGGGCAGATCTGGGTCGAGGGCGGCCAGCGAGCCCTTGAGATTGGCGGCAACCGGCCCCTTGGCCGACAACGCCAACCCCAGCTTGCCAACCGAACCGTTCAGCGCCAGCGTGGCCTGCTCCCCTTGCAACTCGCCATCCAGCAGTCCCTTGCGGGCCTTGGCATCCAGCGTCACCGCCAGCGGGTAGTCGTCACTGAGCTGGATATGGCCCTTGAGCGCCAGATCGGCCATGGCGTGGCGTAGCGAGAACTCGCGCACCTCGATGCGATCGTCGGCAGCAGTGGCCGACAGCAGCAGCCTGTCGAGCCCTTCAATCAGCTCGCCCTGCTTATATTGCACCCGGGTCGCGCTGACCCCTTCCAGCTGGATGGGGAAAGGAAGATGAATGGCGGGCAGGAGAATGGGGGCAGCCTTTGCCGTGTTCGCAGCTGGCGTCCCTTTGCCCTGTTTGACGGTCTTGGCGCTGGCCTTGTCGTTGCGCGCCACCGCAGCACCGGCTTGCTTCTCGTTAGCGGCCGGCTGCTTGGCGGATTTGGCTGCGCTGGCGGGTGCCGCATCATCCAGCGTCACCTTCAAGTTATCGAGCACCGGGCCGCGTACAATCAGCCCCTTGCGGTTGAGGGTGGAGCCGATATCGAGGGACCCCAGGGTCACGGCCACGCCGGGCACCGCCAGATCGAGGTCAGCCACCTTGAGGCTGTCGACCTGAATTTTGAGGGGGAGCGGATGCCAGACAAAAGGCTCCGACGGCTCTTCCGGTGCAGGCTCCGAGTCGGCCACCTTCACCACCGGATGAGTCACTTCAAGCGATTTGATCCAGAGTTTGCCCTGCAGCAGTTTGCCAAGATCCCAGTCGAGCACGGCGCGATCCACCGTGACATCCACCAGCTCATCCTGCCAACCCGCCCCTTCCAGAGTCCAGCCATAGCCAAGCTGACCGGCCACCAGCTCCCCCTTGAGAGAAGGCAGCGCTCCCTTGGCCTGTTGCCACAACCACTTGTTGCCCTGATGGGTAAAGCCCAGCAGGCTGACGCCGATGAGCAGCAGGAACACCAGCCCCATCAGCCAGAGAAAAATACGTTTTAGCCAGATCACAATGCAGACCCCCGCGCAAGATACAGCCGCAGCGGCCAAAGAAAAAAGCGTTTAGACAACATCATAATTCAGGCCCCAATGCGAAATGCAGCCGCAAGGGCTTGTCCTCCTCCGATACCCCGACCGCCAGATCCAGCCTGACCTGGCCGATGGGGGTGACCCAGCGCACACCGACGCCGGTACCTATTTTCCAAGGCTCGCTGTAATCGGTGGTTGAGGTGCCGCCATCCACAAACATGGCCCCCAGCCACTTCTCGCTGAAGCGGTAGTTGTATTCCAGACTGGCCACGCTGGTGTAACGGCCACCGGTCAGCTTGCCATCCGGCCCGGTGGGGGAGATGCTCTCGTAACCAAAGCCGCGCACCGTCTGATCGCCACCGGTAAAGAAGCGCAAAGACGGCGGCACCAACGAGAAGCTGTCACCTATGATGGCCCCCTGCTCGGCCCGCATCAGGAATCTGTGGTTATCACCAAGAGTTCGCAGCCACTTGCTGCGCCCCCACACCCGCATAAAGCTGATGTCGGAGCCCCATCTGGGATCGGAGAACTCCAGCGTCAGCTGCTGGCGATCCCCCCAATCGGGCACCAGGGTGCCGCGCACCCGCAGTCGGGACCAGGAGACCCCGGGGATCAGCAGCAAGCTGTTCCCCTCGTCGGCACCCTGGGTATAGATCTCGTTCTCCAGCCGGATAAAGACGTCCCGATCCCAGCTCTCCGGCCGTCGCGTCCAGCGGTGCACACCGATGGTAGTGAGATCGGAGCGGGTATCGTTGTTGTCCTTGTACTGGTAACCGGTCTGGATGGAGTAGTAGTCCCGCAGCGGGTTACCCACCGGGATCTGATAGTCGAAG
Source organism: Aeromonas sp. 604443 (assembly GCF_049170315.1). Taxonomy (NCBI): domain Bacteria; kingdom Pseudomonadati; phylum Pseudomonadota; class Gammaproteobacteria; order Aeromonadales; family Aeromonadaceae; genus Aeromonas; species Aeromonas sp. 604443. The sequence goes on along the minus strand of NZ_JAAKMI010000002.1, from coordinate 448,827 downwards.
CTGAGCTCTGCCTCCGGCGCAGACACCTTGGCGGTGGCAAAGAGACGGTGGCCATAGCGGTTGACCCAGGGCTTCTCCCAGGTGGCACTCATCCGCGGCCCCACGTCGGTGGCATAACCGATACCGGTCTCGATTTCGTGATCGACCCGGTTATCCAGCGTCACCGCGATGGGTACCCGATAGTTGCTCGCCTCGCTCAATACCGGCTTGATATCGACCTGACGGAACAGCTTGGTGGAGGAGACATCCTGCGACATCTCGGCCAGACGGATGGCGAGATAGGGGTCGCCGCTCTTGATGTTGATAAGCGGGCGAATAAGGTGAAGCGCTTCGGGGGTGGCATCGTAGCGGATCTCGCCAAAACGGTAGCGATGGCCCGATTCGAACAGAATAAAGATCTCTGCCGTCCCCTTGTCCGGGAACACCTTGACCTGACTCTTGCTCAGCTTGGCATCAAAGTAACCGCGAGCCAGTCCGAGGCTGCCCAGATCCGCCTTGATGGATTCATACTTGGCGTGGTTGAGGGGCTCGCCCTCTTTGAGGGGCAACTTGTCCAGCAGGGCACTGTAAAGCTCGTCGCTGCCCGCATCCCCCTCCAGCAGAATATCGAGGCGGGAGACGATGACCGGCTCCCCCTTGTCCACCTCAATCACCACTTTGGACGGGGTTTTCTTATCGCGACTCAGGGTGATTTTCGGCTGGTAGTAGCCATAAACCTGCAGCGCCTTTTGCACGCTCTCGGTGATTTTGGCGCGGGCCGGGCGGTATTGCCGCTCCTGATAGACTGGCAGGGCATTGAGGTAGGCTTCGACGTTATCCTTGTTCTCCCCTTTCAACCCCTTGACCTGATAGGTGAGCTTGGCGGCAAACGCGGGCGAAGCCAGCAGCGACAGCAACAGGCCCACCCCCAGTACCCGCAGGCCGCGGCGAAAGGCAGAGCCAGACAGTGAACGCCCTGCCAGCAGGGATGAAATGCATCCTGTCAAAGGTCAATATTCCTGAATCTGTGGTGAAGGAAACCAGCGCCCTTTCGGGCCAACCCCGAATGCGGCGCAGCACGCCATGCCGTGCATGGCCGTGACACCAAAATGCGCGCCAGAAAAATGGCGAACCTTATCCTAACATAGGCATCGGCCAGCGACAGCGCAGCACCATTGGCAAATTCGCCATATCTTTTAAGAGGTTGACCACAAATCACACATTTTGGTGACAATGACGCCGCCCGCTTTCCCGATGGAAGCGAATTGACCTGCCCTGAATAAGGCTCACCCCACCATCAGGCACCATTTGTCACCTCTCCTCCTCTCTTTACCACCAGAAACCCACCACGACAGAGTTTGTCGGCATCACCCCACCCTCACCGTTTAACAGGCCCGGCACACGCCAAAGCCCGCCGTAGCGGGTGATTAAGAATTGCTCGTTCAGCGCAATCGAATTATCCCGCTGCCTTTGCAGACGTCCCTCCCTCACACTTGAACCATCAACTGAAGGAGACACATCATGCATGCACGTAGCGAACAGATGGCTGACTATATTGCCGATCGTCTCGAGTTCATCACCTTCCTCGCCTGTTGCAGCGCCCTGCTGGCCCTGCTGACCGGCATGAGTGGCCAGCAGGCGCTGGCCTTTACTGCCCTGAACCTGCCTTTTGGCCTCGGCATTTTGCTGGCGATGGCGATGCTGGCCCCCCTGCCCGTCCACTGGCGGCTGCCGGGGGTCACCTTGCTGCTGGCAGGTTGCGCTCTGATGACCCTGCAACTGGGGGGCGAATGGCTCAATCCGCTGGCTATCTGGAGCCTCTACGCCCTGCTCGGGCTGGAGATCATCTGGCAAGCTCGTCCACGCGCCATGCTGGCCACCCGAGCTCGCCAATAATACGGCCGATAAAGGGCGGGCTGTGATGGCTGACGCCAGTGGCAAATTGGGGTACTCTTGCGCCCCGATTTGCTACCACCCTTGGCGTTAACAACCTTCGCCATCACTCCCAGGAGCGCCCCGATGAAAAAAGCCTGTGCCCAGCACATTCTGGTCAAGACCGAAAAACAGTGTCTGGAGATCAAGGAGAAGATCGAGAAGGGAGCCGACTTCGGCCAGATGGCCAAGCGCTTCTCCACCTGCGCTTCTGCAAAACGCAGCGGCGATCTGGGGGAGTTCAATAAAGGGGATATGGTCAAGCCCTTTGACGATGCCGTCTTCAAGGGTGAACTGCTCAAGGTGCTGGGGCCGGTGCGCACCAAGTTCGGCTTCCATCTGATCAAAGTGCTCTATCGCAACTAAGTCATCGCAACTGACCATTTTCTCGGTGAAGCTCCCGTCAGGCGGGCTTCACCGACCTCTGCATTCCCCTCGCGAAACTGACCAAAACCACGCCAAACTCGCATCAATTTACTAACGTTATCAGGCAATTAAGTTTATCCTTCTCGGCATTGTCCACATTCGACGATGGATCCCGTGCTATGCCCCGCTCTTGCTTGTGGCCCCTGCTGGCCTGGTTACTCCCGCTCGCTGGCGCCCTCGGCAGCCGCTTTCATCTCTGGCCCTGGTGGATCGGTTTTGCGATCTGTCTCATCGGAGCCCTTGTCTCCCTGATCTTGCTGGTACGCCTACCCTGGAGCCGCAACCGCTACGCCAGCGGCCTTGGCGCCTTGCCACTGCTGCTACCGCTGACCTTTGTGGCACAGGCGCTGCGCATGCCGCTGATCAACGATGTGAGCACAGATCCCTACAATCCCCCCCAGCTACGCTGGGCGGCAGAGCTGAGAACCGCGCAGGATCTGCCAATAAATAGCGCCCCGCTGAAAGCAGTTGAGGCAAAACCCGGTCCTCTCTTTACCCATACCGCCCCCGAAGAGGTGGTTATTGAGGCTGAGGAGCTGATGCAGGAGCTGGGCTGGCAGGTACGACCCAGCCCCGACGGTCTGGATGCAGTGGTCACCACCGGCTGGTTCGGCTTTCAGGATGATGTGGCGCTGCGGGTCTTTGCTGGCCCCAAAGAGACCCGCATCGATATGCGATCAGCCTCCCGTCAGGGGCAAAGCGATCTGGGCACCAACCGGGCGCGGATCGAGGATTTCCTGACCCGCCTGAACGAGCGCCTCGGCCAGGCCTACAAACCCAATTTGAAACCGTAAGTGTGAAACAACAAGAAGGTAACTGATGCGCGTTGAGGTCAAACCCGACCGGGAATATGCCTGGTTTATCCGCCCCTTTTTCTGGCTGCAAAAGCGCAACTATGGTCAGGTGCTTATTCCGGGCAAGTGCTGGGGCCGCTCGCCGCGCCTCTTTGCCGCCGTCGCCACCCTCTATGGCGTCATCAACCGCAAGCGCTCCCCCATAGATCCCGTGCTGCGCTCGCTGGTGACGGTGCGGGTCTCCCAGCTCAACTGGTGCCGTTTTTGCGTCGACATCAACGCCATGACCTTGGTAAAGAGAGCCGGTTCCAGCGAGAAAGTGGAGGCGCTGGCCAACTGGCGCGAAAGCCCCTTGTTTGACGAGCGGGAAAAAGCGGTGTTCGACTATACCGAAGCGATGACTGGCCTCGATGGGGTGAGCGATGAACAGGCTGCCCGCCTCAAGCCCTGGTTCGACGACGATGCCATGGTGGAGCTGACCGGTCTTATCGCCTTTCAGAACATGTCGGCCAAGTTCAACGCCGCCCTCGATATCGCACCGCAGGGCTTCTGCCAGCTGCCGGTGCAACCGGAACGCCCTGCCCAGCCAGACAGCAAGGACGCCTGATGAACCGGACCCGCCTGCTGCTTGCACTGGTGATGGGGGGCCTTATCGGCACCTTTTTTGCCCTCGATCTTGGCCGTTACCTCACTCTGGACGCCTTGCAGGCCCAGCAGGCGGCAGTGGCGCAATGGGTCGACAGCCACTTTGTCTCGGCCAGCCTGCTGTTCGTGCTTATCTATGTGCTGAGCACCGCCCTCTCCCTGCCCGGCGCCAGCCTGCTCACCCTGGGTGGCAGCGCTGTGTTTGGCGTCGCCTGGGGGCTGCTGCTGGTCTCTTTTGCCAGCTCCATTGGTGCGACCCTGGCCTTTCTCAGCGCCCGTTTTCTGCTGCGCGACTGGGTCGAGCAGCGCTTTGGCGACAAGCTGGCCACCTTTCAGTCCGGCATGGCGAAGGAGGGGGCCTTCTATCTGCTGAGCCTGCGCCTCATCCCCATCTTCCCCTTCTTTCTGGTCAATCTGCTGATGGGGCTCACCCCCATCAGAGTCAGCACCTACTACTGGGTCAGCCAGCTTGGCATGCTGCCCGGCACCTTCGTCTACGTGCTGGCGGGGAGCGAGCTTGGCCAGTTAACCAGCACCGGCAATATCCTCTCCCCCGGCCTGATGGTCGCGTTGACCCTGCTGGGGCTGATGCCCTGGCTGGTCAAGAAATTGACCGCCAAGCTCGCGCAGCGGCGCCTGCTCGCCCCCTATCGCAAACCCGCTCGCTATGACTACAACCTGCTGGTGATCGGTGCCGGGGCAGGTGGGCTGGTTACCAGCTATATCGCGGCAGCGGTGAAGGCCAAGGTGGCGCTCATCGAGAAGCACAAGATGGGGGGCGATTGCCTCAACAGCGGCTGCGTCCCCTCCAAGGCGCTGATCCGAAGTGCCCGCTTTGCCGCCGAACAACGCCGGGCCAGTGAACTGGGCTTTGGCCCAAATCAAGCCAGCGCTGATTTCGCTGCCGTGATGGAACGGGTCGCCTGCGTCATCAAGGAGGTCGAGCCCCACGACTCCATCGAGCGCTATCAGGGGCTTGGAGTGGAATGCATCGAAGGGGAGGCGCGGCTGGTCTCTCCTTGGGAGGTGGAGGTTAACGGCCAGCGCCTTGCCAGCCGCCATATCGTTATCGCCACCGGCGCCCGGCCGCTGGTGCCCAAGCTGCCGGGGCTGGATCAGGTGCCTTACCTCACCTCGGATAGCCTCTGGCAGCTGCGCACCCCGCCGCGCCGCCTGCTGGTGCTGGGCGGCGGCCCCATCGGCTGCGAGCTGGCCCAGAGCTTCGCCCTGCTCGGCATTCCCGTGACCTTGGTGGAACTCTCGGAGCAACTGCTGCCCCGCGAAGATAGAGAGGTAGCCGACGCCCTGGCCGGGCAGATGAGCCGAGATGGCGTGCAGCTACTCACCGGCTGGCGCGCCGAACGAGCCGACTATCTGCCCGCAACCGAGGGGGATCTACCCATCCGGCTGCAACTGCGCCGGGGCAATGAGATACAGGTGGTGGAAGGGGATCAACTGCTGCTGGCACTGGGTCGGGTCGCCAATGTGAGCGGCTTCGGGCTCGAAGCGTTGGGGGTCGAGCTTGCCCCCCGCGGCACCATAGCGGTCGATGGCTTTCTTGCCACCAACTTCCCCAGCATACTGGCAGTGGGAGACGTAGCGGGCCCTTACCAGTTCACCCACTTTGCCGCCCATCAGGCCTGGTATGCGGCAGTAAATGCCCTGTTTGGTCAGTTCAAGCGCTTTCGGGCCGACTATCGGGTCATTCCGGCGGCCACCTACACCACGCCGGAGATTGCCCGGGTCGGCCTCAATCGCAAGGAGGCCGAAGCGCAGGGGATTCCTTTCGAGGCGACCCGCTTTGAGCTGGCCGAGCTGGACAGAGCCATTGCCGATGGGGAGCGCCACGGTTTTATCGAAGTGCTGACCGTGCCGGGCAAGGATACTATCCTTGGCGCCATCATAGTGGGCACTCACGCCGGTGAGCGGATTGCCGAGTTCGTGCTCGCCATGCGTCACCGTCTCGGCCTTGGCAAGATCCTCGGCACCATTCACGCCTATCCCACCCTGATGGAGGGGAACAAATACGTGGCAGGTGAATGGAAACGGGCCCACCAGCCCACCCGGGTGCTGGCGTTGCTGGCCCGTTATCACCGCTGGCGCCGTGGCGCCTGACAATCAGGGAAACATTTATGCTCAAGCCATTCTCACAGCTCTGCTCACACCTCAACTCACACTGCAGATCTCGGCTCAAACAGCGGCTAAATGCGCTGCTGTGCGCCCTGCCCCTGCTGGCCAGCGGCCCTCTGTTGGCGGCCAACCCAGACGATAACTGGCAACGGACCCTTGAGGAGGCGAAGGGACAGACCGTCTACTTCAACGCCTGGGGCGGCAGCCCGGAGATCAACGCCTATCTGGTGTGGGCCGGGCAGGAGCTGGCGCGCGACTATCAGGTCAAACTGGTGCAGGTGAAGGTGGATGACATTGCCCAGAGCGTCAGCCAGTTGCTGGCCAACAAGCAGGCGGGCAAGCAAGCTGGCGGCCCCATCGATCTGCTCTGGGTCAACGGCGAGAACTTCAAGGCGCTCAAGGAGCAGGGGCTGCTCGGCGCTCCCTTTACCGCCGAGCTACCCAACATGGCGCTGGTAGACAGCACCCTGCCGGTGAGTGAGGACTTCACCCTGCCGGTGGAAGGGCTGGAAGCCCCCTGGGGCATCGGCCAGCTCAATCTGATGGTCGACACCGAAGAGGTCGCCAGAGCGCCCACCTCGGCAGCAGCCCTGCTGGCGTGGGCCAAGGCCCATCCCGGTCGCTTCACCTACCCCAAGCCGCCCCAGTTCCATGGCTCCAGCTTTCTCAAGCAGATCCTGCTGGAGTTGACGCCAGACCCCGCCCCCCTCTATCGGGAGGCGACCGATACCGAGTTTACCCAACTCACCGCCCCGCTCTGGGCCTGGCTCGATGAGCTGCATCCGGCACTCTGGCGCAAGGGCAAACTGTTCCCCACCAGCGCCGCCGAAACCCGCCAGTTACTCGATGATGGCGAACTGGCCATGGCCATCAGCTTCAATCCGCAGGAGGCGCAGAGCGCCGCCCAGATTGGCGCCCTGCCCCCCAGCGTGGAAGCGGTAGCCATGGAGAAAGGGGCGCTCACCAACAGCCATTTTCTCGCCATCCCCTTCAACGCCAGTGCCCGTGCGGGTGCCAAGGTGGTGGCCAACTTCCTGCTGAGCCCGGCGGCGCAGGCGCGCAAGGCCAATCCGGCCTTCTGGGGTGATCCCAGCGTGCTGCGGGCCGATGCCCTGCCTGACCCCGCCAAGGGGCAACCGGCACTGCGCTTCAAAGCGGTGGCCGAGCCTCACCCCAGCTGGCAGCTCAAGCTGGAAGCGGCCTGGGCCGAGCGTTACGGTCACTGATGAGTGCCGCTGGTCACCCGCTTTCCCGCTCCCGACCGTGGCGCCAGTTGACACGCCACCCCACTATGAGTACGGGGATGGCGGTCATTTATCTGGCACTCTTCGTCATCCCATTGCTGGCGGGGCTGTGGCAACTGCTGGCGGAGGGGATGGCCGCCTCTCATCTCGCCTTGCTGCTGGCCCAGCCAGGCCTGTGGCACTCCGCTGCGCTGAGCCTGTGGATTGGCGCCGCCTCCACCCTCGGCAGCCTGCTGTTGACCTCCTTGCTGCTGGCCCACAGCGACAGCCGGGCTTTCGGGCTGCTCCGCCGCCTGCTCTCGCCCATGCTGGCCATGCCCCACGTCGCCTTTGCCATCGGTTTTGCCTTTTTGCTCGCCCCCTCCGGTTGGCTGCTGCGGCTCATCTCGCCAGCTCTGACGGGGTTTGATCTCCCCCCCGATTGGCAGACCATCCGCGACCCTTGGGGGCTCGGGCTGATTGCACTGCTCGTTTTCAAGGAGACCCCCTTTTTGCTGCTGATGGCGATGGCCGCACAACAGCCCATCTTGCTGGCACGCCAGCAGTGGCTGGGGGCAAGCCTCGGTTTTAGCGCCCCCCAGATCTGGTGGCGCCTGCTGCTACCGGCGCTCTGGCCCGCCCTGCGCCTGCCCATCTATGCGGTGGCGGCCTACGGTGTGGCGGTGGTGGATCTCGCCCAACTGCTCGGGCCCGATGCCCCCGCCCCGCTGGCGGTGCGGTTGTGGCTCTGGTATCAGGACCCGGATCTGCTCTGGCGCGGCGCCACTGCCAGCGGCGCCCTGCTGCTGCTCGCCATCACGGCGCTGCTGATCGCCATGCTCAGATTACTGGAGTGGCTTCATCAAGAGGTGAGCAAAGGCTGCTGGCTCGATGGCAAACGGGCTGCGTCCCACTCCTTTGCCAACCGGCTCGCAGCAGGCTCTGCATTCACTCTGATCACCGTCAATCTGGCGGTGCTGGTGGCCCTGCTGCTCTGGTCGCTGGCGCGCCGCTGGCCCTTTCCCGCCCTCTGGCCCAGCCAGTGGAGCAGTCACTACTGGCTGGATCTGCTGCCAACACTGCTGCCACTGCTGGCAACCAGCGCACTGCTGGCACTGGCGAGCGGCTTGCTCGCGCTGATGATGGCGGTGCTGAGTCTGGAGGCACAAGCCGGCCGCCGCCCCTGGCCACTCTGGCTTATCTGCCTGCCACTGTTGCTGCCGCAGGCGAGCCTGCTGTTTGGCATCCGGATCGGGCTGGACTGGCTTGCACATGACGCGATAAGCAGCGGCATTGGCTGGAGCTGGGTGCTCTGGAGTCAGCTGCTGTTTGTCTTTCCCTATGTCTATTTGTGCCTGCACGGCCCCTATCGCCAGTTCGATCCGCGGATCACCCAGAGCGCCCTGCTGCTGGGGGCAACGCCATGGCGAGCCTGGTGGCAAGTGAAAGCGCCGCTGCTGGCGCGCCCGCTGCTGTTTGCCTTTGCGGTGGGGGCTGCGGTGAGCCTGGCCCAATACCTGCCGACCCTGCTCTTTGGCGCAGGCCGGGTCGCCACCATCACCACCGAAGCGGTGGCCATCGGCAGCGGCCTCAACCGGCGACTGGCGGGGCTATACGGTCTGCTGCAACTGCTGCTGCCGCTCGTTATCTATCTGCTGGCGCTCTGGCTGCCGGCGCGGATCAATCCGGCGCTCAAGGGGGGCGGCTCACGATGAACTCTCATGATGGAAACAGCCATATGCTGAGCACCACGCCTCTTCGGCTTTACCTTGATGAAAATCTGCTGCTCTCGCTGCCCGCCCTGCAAGTGGCCCCCGGCGAGGTATTGACCCTGATGGGGCCAAGCGGCTGCGGTAAAAGCTCCCTGCTGGCGGGGCTGGCCGGGGTACTGCCCGGCGCGCAGACAGATAGCGGCCCGATCCGGCTTGAGGGGGAGGTAAGGCTCGGCGAGCGGCCACTCAACACCTTGCCTGCGCAAGCGCGGCGCATCGGCATGCTGTTTCAGGATGACCTGCTGTTCGACCATCTGACGGTGGCGGAGAACCTGATGTTCGGTATGCCTGCGACCATCAAGGGAAAACGTGCGCGGCGGGAAAAGGCGCTGACCGCATTGGCACAGGTCGCACTGGCGGATCAGGCTGACAAGCTGCCACAACTGTTGTCAGGGGGTCAGCGAGCGCGGGTCAGTCTGCTGCGGGCGCTGTTGGCGGAACCCGACGCCCTGCTGCTGGACGAGCCCTTCTCCCGCCTCGACAAGCCGCTGCGGACCGCCTTTCGCGAGCTGGTGTTCGCGCAGATCAAGGCGCTGGCCATCCCCGCCATCCTGGTGACCCACGATGCGGAAGACGCACCGGGCACCATACTCAACCTCACCGAATGCCACTGTTAACCGAGGAGTGTTCACCTTGTTTGATCGCCATCTGATCCCCGTGATCCGCAGCCCCCTCACCCAGCTTGCCAAACCGCTCTGCCGCGCCGGGATCAGTGCCAATCAGGTGAGCCTCACCGGCTTTGCCATCGGCATGTTGGCGCTGCCGCTACTGGCCTTTGGCTGCTATCAATGGGCGCTCGCAGCCATTCTGCTCAACCGGCTGCTGGACGGGCTCGATGGCGCCGTGGCGCGGGAAACCGGCATCACCGATTGCGGTGGCTTTCTCGACATCACCCTCGACTTTATTTTCTACGCCGCCGTGGTGCTGGGCTTTGCCCTCGCCGCCCCCGCCAATGCGCTGCCCGCCGCCACCCTGCTGTTTGCCTTTATGGGCACCGGCTCGAGCTTTCTGGCGTTTGCCATCATGGCGGGCAAGCGGGGCATCGACAATCCGGTCTACCACCACAAATCCCTCTACTATCTGGGCGGCCTCACCGAGGGGAGCGAGACCATCGCCCTCTTTGTGCTGATGTGCCTGTGGCCCGCCGCCTTCGCCCCGCTCGCCTACGGCTTTGCCCTGCTCTGCGCCATCACCACCCTGACCCGACTCTGGAGCGGCTACCACACTCTACGTCCCCCCCAGCCATAAACAGCACAGCCCTCACCGGAGGGCTAATCCATCGCACGATGAATTGGCGGCAAACAAGGCACACGGAACACTTGCACGGGGATGACAATGTTTTACCATGACGGCACTTTTATCAGTCTCTTTGAGAACCCTATGCGTCGCCTTGCCTCTCTTCTCACTCTGTCGTTATTCCCCCTGCTCGGTGGCTGCAGCAGCGCCCCAGCGCCAAAGCCCGTGGTCGTCCCCCAGCCCAAGAGCGCCTTTATCAATCAGGCGCCATCCAGCAAACCCGTTTATACACAAGGGGTTAGCAAGGGGGACTTCGCCAATCGCCCCAACGTGGACAGGTTCGTCCAGAAAATGGTCGAGAAGCACGGTTTTGACAACGCCCAGCTGCATCAGGTGCTGGCACAGGCAGAGCGTTACGACTGGATCATCCGCCTGATGGATGCCCAGGCACCGACCACCGCCAAGCCCACTGGCCCGACCGGCGCCTGGAACCGCTATCGCGCCAAGTTCATCACCCCCGACAACGTACAGAACGGCGTCAACTTCTGGCGTGAATACGCAAGCGAGCTGAACCGGGCGGAGCAGATCTACGGGGTGCCGCCGGAGATCATCGTCGGCATTATCGGGGTCGAGACCCGCTGGGGCCGGGTTATGGGCAAGACCCGCATTCTGGATGCACTGGCCACCCTGGCGTTTGATTACCCGCGCCGCGCCGAATTCTTCACGAGCGAATTGGAAGCCTTCCTGGTGATGACCCGCGATGAGGGGATGGATCCCACCGAACCCAAGGGCTCCTATGCGGGCGCCATGGGCTACGGCCAGTTTATGCCCTCCAGCTTCCAGCGCTATGCGGTGGACTTTGATGGCAACGGCCACACCAACCTGTGGGATCCGGTGGATGCCATCGGCAGCGTCGCCAACTACTTCAAGGCCCACGGCTGGGAGAAAGGGCAACCGGTGGCGGTGCGCAGTCAGGGCCAACTGCCCGGCTATGAGCATGGCTTCCAGACCCGCTACCCGGTCGCCACCCTGCGCCGCGCAGGGCTCACCCCCACCAGTAGCCTGGGCAACCACAACGAAGCGAGCCTGCTGCGCCTCGATGTCGGCACCGGCTACCAATACTGGTACGGTCTGCCCAACTTCTACACCATCACCCGCTACAACCACAGCACTCACTACGCCATGGCGGTGTGGCAGCTGGGGCTGGCGGTGAAGGCGGCGCGCTGATAACTCGCTGGCATAAAACAGACAATGAAAAAGGAGCCATCATGGCTCCTTTGTTATATCCAACGTTCCACCTCATCAGGGGCTCAAGGATGGCTACCTGATTTAGACGCCTGCCTTGGCCAGCGCAGCAGAGACGATCTGCTGGGCCTCTTGCTGGATGAGGTCGAGGTGCGCGTCGCCCTTGAAGCTCTCCATATAGATCTTGTAGATGGACTCGGTGCCGGAGGGGCGCGCCGCGAACCAGCCGTTCTCGGTCACCACCTTGAGACCGCCGATGGCGGCATCGTTGCCCGGCGCCTTGGTCAACTTGGCGATGATGGGCTCACCGGCCAGGGTTGAGGCTTCCACCAGTGCCGGATCCAGCTTGGAGAGCACCGCTTTCTGGGCACTGTTGGCCGGTGCGTCGATACGACGATAGCTGGAGCGGCCAAACTTGGCTTCCAGTGCGTCGTAGTGGGCCTGCGGATCCTTGCCGGTCACCGCCAGAATTTCCGCCGCCAGCAGCGCCAGAATGAAACCGTCCTTGTCGGTGGTCCAGACGGTGCCATCTTTGCGCAGGAAGGAGGCGCCCGCGCTCTCCTCGCCGCCAAAGCCGAACTCGCCGCTGTAGAGGCCATCCACGAACCACTTGAAGCCGACCGGCACCTCTTTCAGGGTGCGGCCAATCTCGCCGGCAACCCGGTCGATCATCGAGGAGGAGACCAGCGTCTTGCCGACGGCCGCATCCGCAGACCAGCCGGTACGATGGGTAAACAGATACTGGATCGCCACCGCCAGATAGTGGTTCGGGTTCATCAGGCCTGACTTGGTGACGATGCCGTGACGGTCGTAGTCAGGGTCATTGCCAAGGGCGATGTCGAACTTGTCCTTGAGCGCGATCAGGCTCGCCATGGCGAACGGGCTGGAGCAGTCCATCCGGATCTTGCCGTCTTTATCCAGGGTCATGAAGGAGAAGGTCGGGTCGACCTTGTAGTTCACCACCTCGATATTCAGGCCGTAGGTCTTGGCGATGACGTCCCAGTAGGCGACACCGGAGCCGCCCAGCGGATCGACACCGATCTTGATGCCCGCGTTCTTGATGGCATCCATGTCCAGCACGTTCTTCAGATCATCCACATAGGGGGTGACATAGTCGTGCTCGACCACGAACGGGCTCTTGAGCGCTTCGGCGAACGGCATCCGTTTCACGCCAGCCAGACCCGCTTCCAGAATCGCGTTGGCACGGTCCTCCACCCACTTGGTGATCTCCCCTTCGGCGGGGCCACCGTGAGGCGGGTTGTACTTGAAGCCACCATCTTCCGGCGGGTTGTGGGACGGAGTGATCACCACGCCGTCAGCACGGGCAGCCGGTTTGCCTGCATTGTGGCGCAAGATGGCGTGAGAGATGACAGGGGTCGGGGTAAAGCCGAGGCCAGCCTGAATGCGGGTTTCAACGCCGTTGGCGGCCAGCACTTCGACGGCGCTGGCAAAGGCGGATTCGGACAGGGCGTGAGTATCCATGCCGACAAACAGCGGGCCAGTAATGCCGGCCTGCTGGCGATACTCCACCAGGGCCTGGGTCACAGCCAGAATATGGGATTCGGTAAAGGCGCTGTGCAGGGCGCTGCCGCGATGGCCGGAGGTACCGAAGGCAACTCGCTGCTCGGGGCGGCTCATGTCCGGCTTGTTGAGGTAGTAGGCGCTGACCAGACGGGGGATGTTAGTCAGATCGCTTAAACGGGCCGGTTGACCGGCGTGGGAATGCTGAGCCATGGCGTTTTCCTTGCGTAATGGCGGCCTTGCCGGGCAAGGCCTGAGTCTTGAAGAATCGTTAAATGGCGCCACACACCTGCGCGATCACCTCTTCGCCATAGCCCATGCTGGCCATCAGCTGGGCAACCATGTTCTGCTTGCGGCTGGTGTTGGTGTTGGTGATCACCCAGAACGGGGTCTCCGGTACCGGCTTGGGCTTGGTGGTGCTACCACTGGCGCGCAGAGCCTCGGGATCCTGCGAGAAGTAGACGCGCTTGCGCCCCTTGATTTCGGTGGCCTGGGTAAAGCCTTCCGGGTTATCCCGGTAGAGGGTACTCAGCACCAGCATGAAGCGGTTGATGGACTTCTCTTCTTTTTGCAGCTCACCAGAATCGAGCAAGGCTTGCAGCCCTTGTTGGGTGGCTACGGTACTGGGCTGCGCGACAGCAACGGGCTCGGCAACCGGCACACGTTGGTGAGCAGGCTGTTCCAGCAGACGGCGCAGGATATCGGAGGCACTCTCACCAATGTGCCGGGTCTGGCTGGCGATATAGAAGTAGAGATCGTCATCAAGCTCGATGGTTTTCATAGGGATGCGCTGGACTCGTCGAAATTCGGATGCGGCGATTATACATAGGCAAACCCGACAGCCCAAGCAAGGGGCTGGCAGATGTACATGAATCTCATCGAGAATACGGCATAATAGCGGGCCAAGTGTGTGATCAGCCGCACTGATAGCCGATCCGGACGGGATTTTTTAGAAAAAAAACCACATAAAATCCCAATCCATTGGACGAAATCCTTTTCTTTCCAGTGCGTTAAATAAAACAGCGATACGCACCCACGACCGACAAGGTGTCATTTTGCAACAAAACAGCATATTGAACTTCAAGGAGCAGGGTCAGGGGCCGGCGGTCATTCTGATCCACGGCCTGTTTGGCAGCCTCGACAACCTCGGCCTGCTGGCCCGTGCTCTCTGTGAACAGTACCGGGTCATCAGCGTCGATCTGCGCAACCACGGAGCCTCCTTTCATAGCAGCGAGATGAGCTATCCGGCGCAAGCGGCCGACATCCTGACCCTGATGGATCGGCTGGAGATTGCCGAAGCGGCCCTGATTGGCCACTCGATGGGTGGCAAGGTGGCGATGCAGCTCGCCAAGCTGGCGCCAGAGCGGGTGACCAAACTGGTGGTGGCCGACATGGCGCCGGTCGCCTATCCCCACTCCCGCCACCAGAATGTCTTTGCCGGACTCAACGCCACACTGCGCACGCCGCCGCAAAGCCGCAGTGAAGCGGAAGCCATGCTGGCGCAGCATATCGAGATCGCCGGGGTACGCCAGTTCCTGCTCAAATCCTTCGCCAAAGGTGAATATGGCTGGAGTTGGCGCTTCAATGTGCCCGCCCTTGAGCAAAACTACGCCAACATCATGGGCTGGCCAGAGGATGAGCATCGCTTCGAGGGGCCAGTGCTCTTTATCAAGGGGGGGGATTCCGATTACATGCAGCCCCAATACAGCGAGACGGCACTGGCCCAATTCCCGGCGGCAAAGGTGCGTGTCATCGCGGGTACCGGCCACTGGTTGCATGCGGAAAAACCGGCTCTGTTCAACAAATTGGTTGTGGATTTCCTGTCGACAGGCGGTTAACAGTTTCAAATCCTTTGTGATATAGTGCGCCGGTCATAAGGAGTGTGCGCAATCCATGCTAAGTGAACATATCGACCTGATCGAAAGTTTGGGCCTCAAGTTATTCTTTGTGGCCATTTTCATATTGATTGGCCTGGCCATTCAGGACGTGCTCAAGCGCGGCAACGTGCCCCGTTTCGGTCGTTTTATCGTCTGGTTGGTACTGTTTCTGGGTTGTGCGGGTTTTGTCGCCAAGGGGCTGATCGAACTGGGCTGGGAAGGCTCAGGACTCGGCTAACTTATTTTCATCTGTGATGTATGGCCAAACAGCAAACTGATCGAACAACACTGGATCTGTTCGCAAATGAGAAGCGCCCCGGCAGGCCAAAGACCAATCCACTCCCCCGCGAGACCCAGCTCAAGATCAACAAGCGTAACCAGCTTAAGCGCGATCGGGAAAATGGGCTGAAGCGGGTAGAGTTAAAGGTGGAGGCCGAGTTGCTGGAGCGCCTGAACCAACTTGCGTTACAACAGAACATCAGCCGAGCCGAGCTGATCCAATCTATCCTGAAACAACAGATTGAGTCCGCCTTTGCGGTGGACATTGCAGTCTGAGCGTCGAGCATTAACACCAAATACGGGTAACTAAACACTATGGCAAGTGTAGGTCTGTTTTTTGGCAGCGATACCGGTAACACCGAAGCTGTCGCCAAGATGATCCAGAAAGAGCTGGGCAAAAACCTGATTGAAGTCCGTGACATCGCCAAGAGCAGCAAGGCCGACATCGAGAGCTTTGATCTGCTGATGTTCGGCATCCCGACTTGGTACTACGGCGAAGCCCAGGCCGACTGGGACGACTTCTTCCCCGATCTGGGCGAAATCGACTTCACCAACAAGCTGGTCGCCATCTTCGGTTGCGGTGATCAGGAAGACTATTCCGAGTACTTCCTCGACGCCATGGGCACCCTGCGCGACATCGTCGAAGCAAAAGGCGCCATCATCATCGGTCACTGGCCGACTGCCGGCTACGAGTTCGAAGCCTCCAAGGCACTGGTCGATGACAAGCACTTTGTCGGTCTGGGTATCGATGAAGATCGCCAGCCGGAGCTGACCGCCGAGCGCGTCAAGGGCTGGTGCAAGCAGCTGCACGAAGAGATGTGCCTGGGCGAGCTGGAGTAATCCGCCTCCCTTCATTTCTCTGACAACAAGGGCCCCGACGGGGCCCTTGTTGTATCTGCAAGTGGCAATGCCTGCCTTCATTCTCCCCTGTTATTCACCTCTGTGCTCCGGTTTGGCTCGCACATAGAGGGTGCGCTTGACCTGCGCCACCAGTTCGCCGCTCTTGTCCTGCACCGAGACCTCGAATTCTGGGAAGTGTTTGTTGCCACCTTCGGTCGCCGCCACGATTTCGGCCAGCTTGCCCTCGGTCAGGTTAAACTCGGCCACCAGCTTGCCCTTGCCCGGCTTGATGTAGTTGATGCTGCCCGCCTTGTCCCAGACGTAGTAGCGATTCTTGAAGTAGCCCATCAGCATCAGCGGATAGATGGGGTCAGTCATGGCAAACATGCTGCCGCCAAACTGGGTGCGGTTGGCATTCTTGTTCCACCAGCGGGATTTCAGGGTCACCCGACAGTAGCGAAAGTCATCGCTCAGGGTCTCTATCTTGATACCGGCCCCCCAGAAAGGGGGCCAGGCGTTGAGTGCGCGGCGCACCCAGGCCGCATTGTCAAAAAGCCAATCCATGGATCTCATCCGACCAGAAATATGAAAGTTACATCTTATCAACATCTGCCATGCCAGCAAGTCGGACGACACGATTGATTATTTCAATCCAACCGGCCATTTATGGCTAAACCCCTTGAATTGCTGGGTTTATTTTTAGGGAGGCTACGACCTATAATGACAGGCCAAGCGAGTTCAAGGTTGCCATTCCTGCGGCAGTCCATCAGAATAACCCCACCTTCGAGAATGCGAATAAGTAGAATATGGCAGACAACAACCAAGCGTTAAAAAAGGCCGGGCTCAAGATCACCTTGCCCCGGGTCAAAATCCTGGAAATCCTGCAACAGCCGGACTGCCAGCACACCAGCGCCGAAGATCTCTATAAAAGACTGATCGACCTGGGTGAAGAGATTGGTCTCGCTACCGTCTATCGCGTTCTCAACCAGTTTGATGATGCCGGTATCGTTACCCGTCACCACTTCGAAGGTGGCAAGTCGGTATTCGAGCTGGCCACTCAGGAGCACCACGACCACCTGGTTTGCCTCGACTGCGGCAAGGTGATCGAGTTCTCCGACGAAGTGATCGAACAGCGTCAGCGCGAGATCGCCAAGAAATTCAATATCCGTCTCACCAACCACAGCCTCTACCTCTACGGTCATTGTGCTACCGGTGAGTGCAAGCACGACGAATAAGTCGCCCGCGACTTGCAGATAACGGACAATAAAAAAGCCAGCATCAGCTGGCTTTTTTATTGTCGGCGCAGGCCGCTGGCAGCACACAGGGCAGGGTTTCCCCTGCCCCATCGGCTTAGCCTTCTACCTTGCCCCAGGAGTCGCGCAGGGCAACGGTGCGGTTAAACACCAGATGCTCCGGGCTGGAGAGCTTGTTGTCGGCGCAGAAGTAACCTTCACGCTCGAACTGGTAAGCTTGCTCCGGCTTGGCGTTCTTCAGGGAAGCCTCGACACGGGCACCCTCGATGATCACCAGGGATTCCGGGTTCAGCGCAGCTTCGAAGTCATCCTCGGCGCCCGGGTTCGGCACCTTGAACAGACGATCGTAGAGACGCACTTCCGCTGGCAGGGAGTGAGTGGCGCTGACCCAGTGGATCACCCCTTTCACCTTGCGGCCATCGGCCGGATCCTTGCCCAGAGTCTCGGGGTCGTAGGAGCAGTAGATGCAGGTGACTTTGCCATCGGCATCTTTCTCGATGCGCTCGGCCTTGATCACATATGCATTGCGCAGACGCACTTCCTTGCCCAGCACCAGACGCTTGAACTGCTTGTTCGCCTCTTCTTTGAAGTCCGCTTCGTCGATGAAGATCTCGCGGGTAAAGTTCAGCTCGCGGGTACCCATCTCGGCATTGCTCGGGTGGGCCGGGGCAGTCAGCACTTCGTCGGCAGCCAGGTTCTCGATGACCACTTTCACCGGATGCAGCACGGCCATGGCGCGCGGCGCATGCTCGTTGAGGTCTTCACGGATGCAGGCTTCCAGCATGCTCATCTCGACGATGTTGTCCTGCTTGGTGACGCCGATGCGCTTGCAGAACTCGCGGATGGAGGCCGGGGTGTAACCACGACGACGCAGACCGGAGACGGTCAGCATGCGCGGGTCGTCCCAACCATCAACATGCTTCTCGGTCACCAGCAGGTTCAGCTTGCGCTTGGACATGACGGTGTATTCGAGGTTCAGACGAGAGAACTCGTACTGACGGGGGTGGCAATCGATGGTGATGTTGTCCAGCACCCAGTCATACAGACGACGGTTGTCCTGGAACTCCAGGGTACAGATGGAGTGGGTGATCCCTTCCAGCGCGTCCGAGATGCAGTGGGTGAAGTCATACATCGGGTAGATGCACCACTTGTCACCGGTCTGGTGGTGGTGGGCAAACTTGATGCGGTAGATAACCGGATCACGCATCACCATGAAGGGGGATGCCATGTCGATCTTGGCGCGCAGGCAGGCGGTGCCTTCGGCGAACTCGCCGTTCTTCATCTTGGCAAACAGCGCCAGGTTCTCTTCCACGCTGCGATCGCGGAACGGGCTGTTCTTGCCGGCTTCAGTCAGGGTGCCACGGTACTCGCGCATCTGCTCGGGCGTCAGCTCGTCCACATAGGCCAGACCCTTTTCAATCAGCTCGATGGCGTAGCCGTGCAGCTTGTCGAAATAGTCGGAGGAGTAGCAGATCTCGCCATTCCACTGGAAGCCGAGCCACTGTACGTCCTGCTTGATGGACTCTACGTACTCGATATCTTCCTTCACCGGGTTGGTGTCATCGAAACGCAGGTTGCACTGGCCCTGATAGTCGCGGGCGATGCCGAAGTTCAGGCAGATGGACTTGGCGTGGCCGATATGGAGATAACCGTTCGGCTCGGGCGGAAAACGGGTATGCACGCTGCTGTGCTTACCGCTGGCCAGATCTTCATCAATGATCTGACGAATAAAGTTAGTTGGGCTGTTCGCCTGACTCATGGCTCACCTCAAAAAAGCGTCACTGGCGGAAGTTGTGCCGGCTGGCACCCTCATCCCCCCGCCGTCAAGCCGGGTATGATCCCTTATTACGGGCGCTGTCTCAACCTGAATTTGGCACTTCCGGGCCATTTCCCGGCCATTGCACCGCTAAAAACAGCGTGGCTTGGCACATTGCACACCAAATGCATAAAAAAGCCCCGCACTAGGCGGGGCTGAAAGTGATGAAAAACACAAAACAGACAATTACACACAACAAAGGCTCACACGCACAGTCAACCTTTCCCAAACCCGATGCGCCATCGCCCTTGGGAAAGGCGGGTCTTGCGACCCACCTCATGTTAACGGTTGACTGCTATCAGTTCAGTTCGGTGACGCGGCTGGTGCGCTTGCCATCGAAGCTGATGGTACGCAGGTAGACCTTGCCATTCACGCTCGGCTTGGCCGCGGCGTCATAGGCACTCCAGTTGGTACCGTCCAGGCTGTACTGGATGGGCAGACCCGGCAGATCCACGTTCGCTTCCAGCACACCGTTCACTACCTTGGCACCCGGTACGGAGAGGCGGTATTCAACACCGGCCTGATCCAGTTTCGGCAGCACGCGCTGACCCAGTACGTTGGCAAACTGGTTCCACTCTTTGTTGAGGGTGGCCTTGTTGACGAACTTGGTCTCGCCGGAGAACTCGCGGTTCTTCACGTAATCCAGCTCGAAGCCACCTTTGTGCCAGGCACGCTCGGCCACGGAGAAGATACGCGGGTAGACCATGTACTCGTACTGAGCATCGGTACGCACGGTTTCACTCCACTGCTGACCGGAGATCCCCTTGAACTTGACCGGATCCTGGTCACCCTTGGCCACGAAGGCGTTGCCGTCGCGGTCAACCGAGGTCTCGGCGTTCTGCGGCAGGTTTTCCGGGGCGAAGGCAAACACCTTGCGAGTGTCGTTGAAACGGGTAGCCCAGTAGTAGCCACGCTCGGCCGGGTGTACTTCGTTCGGGAAGTCGAAGTAGAGGTAATCCGGGTTGGACAGCACCACTTGGTAACCCTTGTGGGCCCACTTCATCGCTTCATTGAAGCCACCCCAGTAGAGGGTTTCCCAGAAGTTGACACGGGTGTTGTCGGTGGCGAAGTCCTTGGCACCGCTGGCGTACTTCAGACCATCTTCCCACGCCTGCAGGGTAGAGAAGCCGCGGTCTTTGACCATCTGGCCCACTTCCTTGGCGAAGTAAACCGGCAGCTCGCCCACTTCCTTGATCTTGCCTTCGTCGATCATCTTCTGGCACATCGGGGACTTGCCAAACGGCTTGTCCTGCTTGCTGGAGTCGACGTTGCCTTTCCAGGCGACCAGCTCTTCTTTCTTGGTGACGGCCGGATCCTGATAGCCACCGCCCTGCATGATGTTCTTCGCCTCATCACCACCATAGTGCCATGCGGTCAGCGGCTGACCGGCGGCCTGGTGCATCTGGGCAACTTCATCCATTACCTTGGCCACGAAGGTGGCAGCACCCGGCTGGCAAGGGTTGATGAAGGACATCTTGTCGTAGAACTGGACGGAGGTGACGTTGGAGGTGTCAGCCGGGTCAGTCAGACGGAACTGGTTGGCTTCGGCTTCTTTGCCTTCCGCCATCAGACGCTTGTAGCGCGCTTCCATGGAGACCACGGCAGCACGAGCGTGGGCCGGCATGTTGATCTCGGGGATCACGGTCACACCGCGGGCCTTGGCATAACGCACCAGATCCACGTAGTCAGACTTGCTGTAGAAACCGGAACCCTGGTTGTCGCTGGTCGGGCCGGAACCCAGTTGCGGCATCAGGCACTTGGTTTCGGACTCGTCGTGGCAACGCTGGCTACCGACCTGGGTCAGCTCCGGCAGACCCGGGATCTCCAGACGCCAGCCTTCATCGTTGGTCAGGCCAAGGTGCAGCACGTTGAGCTTCATGGCAGACATCTGGTCAACCAGCTTCTTCATGGTATCCAGACTGCGGAAGTGGCGGGCCACGTCGGTCTGCATGCCACGGTATTCAAAGCGCGGCGCATCTTCGACGGTCATCGGGCTCACCAGCTTGTCATCAACACCCAGCAAGGAGATCAGGGATTGTGCACCCCAGAATGCCCCGTCGATGTCGCGACCCTGGATCACGGTGCCCTTCTGACCGATGGTCATGTCATAGCCTTCAGCCTGCTTGAGCTTGCTGCCGAGCTTGATGGTCACCGGGTAGCCGGTGTCGGAGAGGGTAACACCCAGCTTGGTCAGTTGAGCCTTCAGGGCCTCGGCGCGATCGCTCGGCAAGTCCAGGGCATTGAGTTTGATGGTGGAGAAGTCAACCTGCGGACCAGCTTTGACGACCTGCTTCATCGGGGTCGGCAGGATCTGGTTGTCAATCTTGCCAGCCGGCAGCAGGGTGCTGGTCTGGTTGGCCGCGAAACGGGTTTCGCTGTTCATCAGGATGTTCTTGTCATCCTTGGTACGCTTCCAGCCATCGGCCGGCATCGGCTTCTCGTAGGTGCTGGCATCATTGATGTTGCTCATGCTGGCCAGTACTTTCGGCTCGGCACCTTCGCTGGCGACATACCAGTTCGGCATGATGTCAGACTCAAACAGCACCCAGTATTCCACCACCAGCGGCACTTCGACCGTGGCATCCTTGGCAAAGCCCTGGAACTTCTCGGTTGGCGTCAAACGATAGAGATCGCCGGTCAGGTGAGTGATGGTGAACTGGTCGTTATCCACACGCTGGATACGACGGATGGAGGAGACGTAGATGCTCCAGTCTTTGGAGGTGACGTCAGCACCGGTATTGGTCAGGTGCAGCTTGGCAACGCCACAGCTCGCCCACTCGGAACCGAGCGCCTGGCAATCGAGGCCGGCACCGGCACCGTCGTTGGTGACCACTTCATACTTGACCACCAGGTTGTTGGCGAGGGAGTCGACCACAGCCTGCTTGGCGGCATCGGCTGCCTGGACCTGGCTGACAAAAACGGTAGACATGGCAATGGCTAACAGAGAATGTTTCAAGTTCATAACTGCTGCTCTCATTTGAAGTAAAGGTTGGATTTTCTTGGCTTTTTTATATGGGGCCCCTGAGCGGGGCCCTTAGTTATGTCAACAATGGACTTAGACTTGAGGTGAGCGAGTCGCTCGATTAACGCAGGGCTTTCATCTCACCGGCGATGATTTCGGCCAATGGGCCCAGAATCACCTGCAGGTTCTGCTCACCGAGTTTGACCACACCGGCTGCACCCAGGGCTTTCAGCTTGCGCTCATCGACGATGCTGCGGTCTTTCAGAGTCAGACGCAGACGGGTGATGCAGGCATCGATGGAGACCAGGTTCTCTTGACCACCCAGCACTTCCAGGTATTGCTTGGCCAGCTCGGTACGGTTGGTAGATTGAGCGGCAGCCGGAGCAGTCTCTTCGTCATCTTCACGACCCGGGGTTTTCAGGTTCAGCTTGGCAATCACTACGCGGAACACGGTGTAGTAGAGGCCGAAGAAGACCAGACCCTGAGGGATCAGCATGTACCAGTTGGTCGCCAGCGGGTTACGGCTGGAGAGCACCATATCCACCAGACCGGCACTGAAACCGAAACCGGCCATCCACTGCATGGAGGCAGCGATGAACACGGAGATACCGGTCAGTACGGCGTGGATGACATACAGTACCGGCGCCACGAACATGAAGGAGAACTCGAGCGGCTCGGTAACACCGGTGAAGAAGGAGGCAAAGGCAGCTGCGATCATGATGGAAGCAACTTTCTCTTTGTTCTCTTTCTTGGCGGAGTGGTAGATGGCCAGAGCGGCACCCGGCAGACCGAACATCATGATGGGGAAGAAGCCAGCCTGGTACATACCGACCACGCCTTTCACCTGATCCAGGCTCTTGCCAGCGGCCAGAGCAGCATCGATAGTAGCCTGACCACCCAGGAAGTTCGGGATGTCGTTGATACCGGCCACGTTGAACCAGAATACGGAGTTCAGGGCGTGGTGCAGACCGATCGGGATCAGCAGACGGTTGAAGAAGGCGTAGATACCGGCGCCGGTAGAGCCCAGGCTCACGATGGACTCACCGAAGGAGACCAGACCACCGTAGATTGCCGGCCATACGGCCATCAGGATGAAGGATACGACGATCATCACCACGGAGGTTACGATCGGTACCAGACGACGACCGGAGAAGAAGGAGAGTGCCTTGTGCAGTTCGACGCTGCTGAAGCGGTTGTACAGCTCAGCGGCGATAACACCACACAGGATACCCACGAACTGGTTGCTGATCTTGGCAAACGCGGCAGGAACCTGCTCCACCGGGATGCTCTTGATCTGGGCCACAGCGCCCGGGCTCAGCAGGGTGGTAACGACCAGGAAGCCGACCAGACCTGCCAGAGCAGCAGAACCGTCTTTATCCTTGGACATACCGTAAGCAACACCGACTGCGAACAGTACGGACATGTTATCGATAATGGCTGCGCCCGCTTTAATCAGGAAGGCAGCCAGCGCACTGTCACCACCCCAACCATTCGGGTCAATCCAGTAGCCAACCCCCATCAGGATCGCTGCGGCAGGCAATACCGCTACCGGCACCATCAGGGCACGGCCGATCTTTTGCAAATAACCGAGAATGTTCACGGTTCCTCTCCTTAGTTAATGTTTTTCTAGAAATTAAGTGCTTATCACGTTTGACGCATAAGCCATCAAGGCTTGATTGGCAGTCTAGGGCTTTTATTTCGCTGCGCAAATTAATAAACCGATAATCGTGATCGTTATCACCCAAACAAGATAAAGGTGGTGGATAGATGTGGCTTAGTTCGCAATCTTTATTTACGCTATAAAACAACTTGAATCCGTCTTAGCCAATTGCCACCGCCAAACCGGTCGCAACCCGACACAGAGGTATCCCATATGCGCCTGATCCCGTTGAAATCTGCCAGCCAAGTAGGCCTGTGGTCTGCTCGTTACATCGTTGACCGCATCAACGCGTTCAAGCCGACCAGCGATCGCCCTTTCGTACTGGGCCTGCCCACCGGTGGCACCCCGCTCAACACCTACAAGCGCCTGATCGAGTTGCACAAAGCCGGTGAAGTGAGCTTCCAGAACGTGGTCACCTTCAACATGGACGAGTACGTCGGCCTGCCGGAAGATCACCCGGAGAGCTACCACAGCTTCATGCACAACAACTTCTTCAGCCACATCGACATTCGTCCCGAGAACATCAACATCCTCAACGGCAATGCCGAGGATCTGGTGGCCGAGTGCAAGCGCTACGAAGACAAAATCAAGTCCTACGGCAAGATCCACCTGTTCATGGGTGGCGTGGGTAACGACGGCCACATCGCATTCAACGAGCCGGCTTCTTCCCTCTCCTCCCGCACCCGGGTCAAGACCCTGACCGAAGACACCCGCATCGCCAACTCCCGCTTCTTCGGTGGCGACATGGAGCAGGTGCCCAAGCTGGCCCTGACCGTGGGTGTCGGCACCCTGATGGATGCGGAAGAGATCATGATCCTGGTCACCGGGCACGGCAAGGCACTGGCCCTGCAGGCCGCCGTGGAAGGCAGCGTCAACCACATGTGGACCATCTCCACCCTGCAACTGCATCCGAAGGGAATGATGGTGTGCGACGAGCCCTCCACCATGGAGCTCAAGGTCAAGACCGTTCGCTACTTCCAGCAGCTGGAAGCCGCCAACATCGGCCGTCTGTAAGGAGTCGTCATGTACGCATTGACCAACTGCACCCTCTACACCGGCAGCTGCGTGCTGACCGGCTACGGGGTGCTTATCGAGGGCGACAAAATTGTCGCCATCTCTCACCTGGCCGAACTGCCTGCGGGCATCGAGCAGATTGACCTCAAAGGCGCCAACCTGACCGCCGGTTTTATCGACGTCCAGCTCAACGGCTGTGGCGGAGTGATGTTCAACACCGACATCACGGTCGAGACCCTGGCAACCATGCAGGCGGCCAACCTCAAATCCGGTACCACCAGCTTCCTGCCGACCCTGATCACCAGTCCGGATGCCGACATGAAGCAGGCCGTTGCGGTGACCCGTGACTACATGGCTGCACACCCCAACGAGGTGCTGGGCGTCCATCTGGAAGGGCCTTACACCAACCTCAAGCGCAAGGGGATCCACCCTGCCGCGCAAATTCGCCAGCCAGCGGACGAGATGATCGACTTCTTCTGCGCCAACGCGGATGCCATCACCAAAATCACCCTTGCTCCGGAGCGCAACGAGCCGGCCCATATCCGCCGTCTGGTGGAAGCGGGCATTCTGGTCTCGGCCGGTCACACTGCCGCCAGTTACGATCAGGCCATGGCCGGGTTCGATAACGGTATTCGCTTTGCGACCCACCTCTACAACGCCATGACGCCGACCCTCAACGGTCGCGAGCCGGGCGTGGTGGGCGCCATCTATGATCGCAAGGATGTCTACGCGGGCATCATCGTCGATGGCCACCATGTGCACTGGGCCAACGTGCGTCTGGCTCACAAGGCGCTGGGGGAGCGACTGGTGCTGGTCACCGATGCCACCGCGGCAGCCGGTGCACCGGAAGGCTTTGAGAAATTTGATTTTTGTGGCACCACCGTCTTTTTACGCGATGGTCAGTGTGTCGACGAGAATGGTACACTCGGCGGTTCCTCCCTCACCATGATTGAGGGGGTGGAAAATCTGGTCAAGCAGGTCGGATTACCGCTCGATGAAGCACTGAGAATGGCCAGCCTCTACCCCGCTCGCGCCATTGGATGGGACTCACGTCTCGGTAGTATCCAGGTCGGTAAAGTAGCCAACCTCACTGTCTTCGATCAGGACTTCACGGTCCGTGGGACCGTGGTTAACGGACACTACACACAACAGTGACATCATGACTGGCGGACAAATAGCAAACGTAGATCTTATCAAGCAGGTCAACAGTGCAGCCGTGTATCGGCTCATCGACCTGCAAGGCCCCATCTCCCGGGTCAAGATTGCCGAGTTGAGTCAGCTGGCCCCGGCCAGCGTGACCAAAATAACCCGGCAACTGATCGAGCATGGCCTGATCAAGGAGACCTCTCCGCAAGCCTCAACCGGCGGGCGGCGTGCCATCTCCCTGACCACCATCAAACATCGCTTTCAGTTTGTCTCTGCCAAGCTGGGCCGCGGCTACCTGCAACTGAGTCTCTATGACCTAGATGGCAAGGAGCTCGACCAGCACGTCATTCAGGTGACCGAGATCGACCAGCAACCCGTGGTCGACATGCTGCTGCGGGAGATTGGCGCCTTTATCGATGCCAACCGCGAACGCTGTCGCAACCTCATCAGCATCGCGCTGACCATGCCGGGTCTGGTCAACCCGGAATCCGGCATGGTCATCTACACCCCCAAGTACCAGATCCGTAATCTGGGGTTAGCGAAGCTGCTTGAGAACCACTTCAACCTCCCCTGCTACGTGGGCAACGACACCCGCTCGCTGGCACTGGCCGAACACTTCTTCGGCGAGTCCCGCGACTGCATGGACTCCATTCTGGTGAGCGTCCACCAGGGGACGGGCTCCGGGATCATCACCAAGGGTCAGGTGTTCCTCGGTCAGAACCGCAACGTTGGCGAGATCGGCCATATTCAGGTCGAGCCACTCGGCAAACGCTGCCACTGCGGCAACTTCGGCTGCCTCGAGACCATCGCCTCCAACGAAGCGATAATCGACAAGGTGAAAGAGCTCATCAGCCGCGGTCACCAGAGCGCGCTGCAGGAGAAGCACATCACCATTCAGGAGGTGTGCAAGGCGGCGCTGGCGGGCGATGAACTGGCCCGCAGCGTCATCGAGAACGTGGGTGAGCATCTGGGACGGGCGGTGGCGATTACGGTCAACCTGTTCAACCCGCAGAAGGTGCTGATCGCCGGAGAAATCACCGCCGCCGAAGAGCTCCTCTTCCCGGCCATTCGTCGCTGTGTCGAGCATCAATCCCTGCCGAGCTTCCACCGTGGCCTGCCCATCGTGAAGGCCCGCTTCCAGAACCAGCCGACCTATGGCGGCTTTGCGCTGGTCAAGCGCGCCCTGCTGGAGGGAGATCTGCTGCAGATCATCATGGAGCAGAAGTAAGACACTGATCTTGCTAGATAACAAAACGGCAGCCAGTGGCTGCCGTTTTCTATTGTGTGCTTGCTAGCGGTTTAGCCCGCCCGACATGGCTTGAACAGATCCAGCTTGTTGTCGTAAACACTCGTCTGCACATCCATGATCCCCAGCATGGAGTGAAAGAGGTTGTCATGGGAGAAGCGCTGACTGCTCGCCTCCGCCGCCAGGCAACCCATATCAAGCTGGCGATCGGCCTGTAACTGGGGCGAGAACCAGGTCAGCAGCGGCACCCGGGTCTGATCATCCGGCGCAAACTTGTAGGGCGTGCCGTGCAGATAGAGCCCCATGGCCCCAAGGGATTCGCCGTGATCGGAGAGATAGACCAGTCCCACATCGTACTGGCTCTCCAGCGACTTGAGCTTGTCTATCAGCAGTCCCACCACCTTGTCGGTGTAGCGGATGGTGTTGTCATAGGTGTTGACCAGCTCTTCGTTGCTGCAGTTTTCAATGTCGCTACGCGGGCAGTCCGGCATAAAGACGCGCTCGCTGGCAGGGTAACGACGAAAATAGGTCGGGCCATGGCTGCCCATCAGGTGAAAAGCCACCAGCTTGTTGCCCTTCATGCCGGCAATCTGCTGATCCAGCCCCTCCAGCAGCACCTCGTCATAGCAAGACTCCCCCTGACAGAGCGCAGGATAGGATTTGGGGAGGATCTCGATGGTCGGCACATTGCGGCACACCCCTTTACAGCCGCCATCGTTCTCTTTCCACAATACCGAGACTCCGGCATGTTGCAGCACATCGAGCAGGCCGTCACGGGAGCTGGCAAGCTGGTCATCGTAACCGCGGCGAGTGAGGTTGGAGAACATGCAGGGCACCGAGACGGCGGTGGCTGTACCGCAGGAGCGCACATTCCTGAACGACACCACCCCCTGCTCTTTTGCTGTAAAGCTGTTGGTCGCCTTGCCATACCCGTTAAGGGAGTAGTTCTGGCTGCGCGCCGTCTCCCCCACCACCAGGAACATCAAAGTCGGCTTGCTTCCCCGGGCCACCACCCTGGCATCTGTCCCCAGATGCTGGTAGGGGATCGGCGTGGCAAACAGCACATCCCGCCCATATTTGTAGAGGCCGTGCACATAGTTGGCGGGCACAATCTCTTTGGCCAGCGACTTGTTGTTGCGCCCGACCGAGGCGTAATCCTGATAGTAAAGTGACGCGACGCCCCCGATAAACAGCAGAGAGATAGCCAGTGCACCAGCCCGCCACGCCAACCCCTGATACCAGCGAGCCGGATAGCGGATCCGCAGTGACCAGAGCACCAGAACAGGCAGCAGCCCGGTCAGCAGAAACCAGAGCGCAACCGAGCCATTCAAATAGGCACCCGCCTCACCACTGTTGGTCTCCACTATGTTCTGGATCATGCCGGCATCAAAGATGACACCGTATTTGAGCATGGCGTAGCTGACGATGGAGCCAGTCAGAATGAGCACGGTAAAAAAGGGCTTGAGCACAAACCGGAACGTGAAGGGAATAAACACGGCATTGAGCGCAGCGATCAGCACCAGCGGGATCGAGATGGCAAATCCGGCTTTGACATGGGTCAGGGCGCTGAGCACCGTATAGAAATGCAAAAAGATTGGCCAGTTCAGTACCAGGGCGAAAAAGAGCACCAGCAACAGATTGGTCTGCAGTACACCGAGAGTTACACGCATAAACAACTCCTACATACCGGCCTGCAGCGCAGCGGGCCGGCCAAGCCAACAAAAACGACGGGGCCAGCGTAGGAAGTAAAACTTAAGCGCGAATTAAGAGGAGAAGCACGGCGCTCGTGCGCCCCATCACAGCACGGGGTGCTCCGTAGCCCCGAAATGGATTTTTAGTTGTCTATCCATCGGATTTTGCTAGCTTGTTGAGTAGGCATTCACGAAATGCAGGTTAACCGATGGCACTGATCCAAGCCTCGATAGAGCAATTGAGAGTAGGCCACTATATCCATCTCCCCACGGGATGGACTAACCACCCATTTATGTTCAATACCTTCAAGATCAAGGATCAGCAGCAACTCGACATTCTCCGTCATCTTGATCTCACCCTGCTGATGGTCGACCCCGACAAGAGCGATCTGCCTATCGAGCCGCTGCTGCGCGGCGATATCCCCGATGCCGGGCCCGATCTCGAAGAGCTGGAGTCCCTGATTGATGCCGGCCCGCCCCCTTTTGACGAAAAAGCCTTTCGCCGCTCCATGCGCGCCGCCGACAAGGCCTTTGGCCAGTCCATGAGCGAGCTGCGTGATGCTCTCGGGGCACTCAACCTCAAACCGGATGAAGGGCTGGCCAACACCGCCCAGATCGTCCGCAATGCCGCCTTCACCCTTAGTCAGCACGAGGGCCCCCTCGGGCTTCACCTGATCCGTAGTCCCCACACCGATGTCCTGCTGCAGCACAGTCTCAATGTGGCTTTCATTGCCATGCTGATGGCCCGCGAATTGGGGATGAATCCCATCGAGCTGGAAGAGACCGGCCTTGCGGGACTTATCCACGACATAGGTGAACTGAAAATTCCCAGCCAGATCACCCAAAAGCGTGGTGAGCTAAACAAGGCCGAGCAGAACTTCCTCAAGATGCATCCCCAGTACGGATTTGACATGCTGAACCAACTCAATGCCTTTGAGCCCAAAATTCGTCAGGTAGCCCATCTGCACCACGAACGGCTCGACGGCAGCGGTTATCCGCTGGGGATCAAGGGGGGGGAGATCCCGCCGCTGGCGCGGCTGATCGGACTGGTCGACTTCTACGACGAGCTGCTTCATCCCCGCAACAGTGGCACGCCGGCGGCACCGAGTCAGGCCATCAGCCAGCTCTACAAGTTATCCCAGAAGAAGTTCGACCAGAATCTGGTCAAGTTGCTGGTCAAAGTGCTGGGGGTCTACCCACCGGGCTCCCTGGTGAAACTCTCCGACGAGAGCATTGCGCTGGTGCTATCTACCGAACCCACCATGCCCCTCAAGCCGAAGATCCTGCCCTATATCAAGGCCCAGCGGCCGGAAGCGGTCGCCATGATCGATCTGCGGGAAGATGAACGCACCATCAGTGCCTTTATCAAACAGGAGGAGCTGGATGAGGGACAGCGGCAGTTCTTCAATCTGACCCGCCGCTTCTGTTACTACTTTGCATTCTGAGTTATCCCCAGAAGCTGGGGATAACTCATTGGACAAACCGGAATAATTGCTCAAACCCCCATCAGAAGGTTGCCAACTGACCATGTATAAAAAACGCCCAGCCAAGGGGCCGGGCGGAGCATGCCACCTCCGTGTGGCGTATCCGGCGGATACATTCATGCTCCATTCATCAATAGCAATCCATCACCTCTTACACAAATATCAATTTAACATGCTGATTTAATGTAGTTTTATCCAGTTTTTCTGGCAAACTGACGGCCCGTTGCGCCCAGTTGGGCCAACAGAACAAGATCCTGATCACACTTATTCACGGGCTGGTTGTTTTTTAGGCTGGCTGATGGGGCGCGTTTTTTATGCAGTTGGTTCTCTCTTTGTTACAGCAGATGAGCGTCAGCCTGGTGATCGCCTATCTCTTCTCGAAAAGCCCGCTGCTTCGCCCGCTTGCCAACTATTCAGTGAGGCTTCCTCACAAGATACTGATATACATAATATTTTCATGTTTTTGCATCCTCGGAACCTATGTAGGCCTCGATATCGACGATGCCATCGCCAACACCCGGGCGGTCGGCGCCGTCTTGGGGGGATTATTGGGGGGGCCACTGGTGGGCTTTCTGGTGGGGCTGACCGGTGGTCTGCACCGCTATACGCTGGGGGGATTTACCGATCTCGCCTGCGCTATCTCCACCACCTGCGAGGGGTTGCTCGGGGGCATAGTGCACTGGCGACTGATGCGCTCGGGACGAACGGATGCCCTGTTTGAACCGCGTATCGCCTTCTTTACCACCCTCTACGCCGAGATCATGCAGATGGTCATCATCCTGCTGGTGGCGACCCCGTTCGACAAATCCCTGCTGCTGGTGCGCACCATCGCCACCCCGATGATTCTCGCCAACTCCTGCGGCGCGGCGCTCTTTATCAGCATGATCCGCGACCAGCAGCGGATGTATGAGA
This sequence comes from Aeromonas sp. 604443, assembly GCF_049170315.1. Classification (NCBI taxonomy): domain Bacteria; kingdom Pseudomonadati; phylum Pseudomonadota; class Gammaproteobacteria; order Aeromonadales; family Aeromonadaceae; genus Aeromonas; species Aeromonas sp. 604443. The sequence goes on along the minus strand of NZ_JAAKMI010000002.1, from coordinate 417,744 downwards.
AGTTCTCCCGGGTCTTCTCCGCCAAGGCGCTCAATATCGCCAACCGTACAGTGGGGATCATGAGTCAGGGCTTTACCCCACAGGCGAGCAACAAGATTGCCCGCATCATTCAGGAGGAGACCGGCGTTGGGGCGGTCGCCATCACGGACACCGAGCAGATCCTCGCCTTTATCGGCACCGGCGAAGATCACCATCTGCCGGGCACCCCCATCGCGTCAGCCATCACCATGCAGGCCATCGCCCAGAACAAGGTGCTGTTTGCCGATGGCAACAGCCAGCCCTATCGCTGCAGCCTCTCCTCCGCATGCCAGCTGGGCTCGGTGCTGGTGATCCCGCTGCAGGGGGACAAGGGGGTGATCGGCACCATCAAGCTCTACGAGCCGAAGAAGCGGCTGTTTCTCAAGATCAACCACACCCTGGGGGAAGGGATTGCCAACCTGCTGTCACAGCAGTTGCTGGCCGGTCGGCTGGAGCAGCATCAGCGGCTGCTGGTGCAGTCCGAACTCAAGCTGATCCAGGCCCAGATCAACCCCCACTTTCTGTTCAACACCCTCAACACCATCAGTGCCATCACCCGGCGCGATCCGGACAAGGCGCGGGATCTGCTGCTGCATCTGTCGCTGTTCTTTCGCAAGAACCTCAAACGCCAGAGCGGCCTTGCGACTCTGCAGGAGGAGCAGGAGCACTGCCAATCCTATCTGGAGATCGAGCTGGCCCGCTTTGGCGATCGGCTGACGGTGATAAACGAGATCCCGCCCCATCTGGCCACACTGCGACTGCCCAGCTTCACCCTGCAACCGTTGATCGAGAATGCCATCAAGCACGGCATCTCGACTCTGCTGGAGCAGGGGCGTATTCGCCTCTATACCGATGAGCATCCCACCAGCGTCACTATCCATGTGGAAGATAATGCAGGCACCTGGCAAGCGCATCCCGCTGGCGACGGTCTGGGCATGACCATTGTCGATCGGCGACTGAAAAGCGCCTTTGGCGAGCGCTATGGCGTGACTATTGCGTGCGAGCCGGAACAGTGGACCCGGGTCTCGTTCACCATCCCCAAGGAGCAATCATGATCCGCACCCTGATTGTCGATGACGAACACTATGCCCGCGAAGAGCTGAGGCAACATCTGACCTGCGATCCTGCCATCGAGATCGTGGGGGAAGCGGCCAACGCCATCGAGGCGCTGCCGCTTATTCAGCGCCTCAAGCCTGATGTGGTGTTCCTCGATATCCAGATGCCCAAGCTGAGCGGCATGGAGCTGGTCGCCATGCTCGACCCCCTGCCCCGCATCGTCTTTGTCACCGCCTTTGACGAATATGCCATTCAGGCCTTTGAAGAGAACGCCTTCGACTACCTGCTCAAGCCGGTGGAGCCCGCCCGGCTCGCCAAGACCCTCGCTCGCCTCAAGCAGGATATCTCCCCGCAGCCCATCGAGCGGCTGGCCCCGACTATCGAACATATTCCGGGCTATCTGCACAATCGGGTCAGGCTGCTGCCCATCGCGCAGGTGGAGTATGCCTTCTCCGATCTGGGCGGGGTCCATGTGGCCTGTCAGGGCGAGCTGTTCCACACCCAGCTCACCCTCAAATCGCTGGAAGAAAAGAGCCCGCTGCTGCGCTGCCACCGCCAGTATCTGGTCTCCCCCAACGCCATCTTCGAGATCCAGCTGCTGGATAACCAGCTGGCAGAGATTGTCACCCCGAGCGGCGCCCGGGTGCCGGTCAGTCGTCGCTATCTCAAGGAGCTCAAAGATCAGCTGGGGCTGGACTGAGCCGCGGAGTGTGCGCCTGATCACAGCCGCCGACCGCTCGGCGCGCCAAAGCGCCGCTCGGGGAGTTTCACCTGCCAGTCAGGCGCAACCGTTTTAGACTCGCTCTGCACACTAAAAAATAACAATGCAGGAGCGTAGCAATGATCTGGTTCTTCCTCTGTGTCGGCTTACTTGTGGCCGGCTACTTCATATACGGCAAATTCATCGAACGGATATTCAGCCCGAAACCCGAGCTGAAAACCCCCGCCATCACCATGGCTGACGGGGTGGACTATGTCCCGATGTCGGACAAGAAAGTCTATCTGGTTCAACTGCTCAACATCGCAGGCGTCGGCCCCATCTTCGGCCCCATCCTGGGTGCCCTCTACGGCCCGGTCGCCATGCTGTGGATCGTCTTTGGCTGCATCTTCGCCGGTGCGGTACATGACTACTTCTCCGGCATGCTGTCGGTACGCGCCAAGGGGGCCTCGGTGCCAACCGTGGTCGGTGAGCATCTGGGCACCGCCGCCAAGCACTTCATGAACCTGTTTGCCGTGGTGCTGCTGATGCTGGTGGGCGTGGTATTCGTGCTGAGCCCGGCGGGCCTCTTGGCCAACCTCACCTCCACCGATCTGGTCTACTGGATTGTGGCAATCTTTGCCTACTACATCCTCGCGACCATTGTCCCCATCGACAAGATCATCGGTCGCTTCTATCCCATCTTCGGCGCCCTGCTGGTCTTCATGTCGGTCGGCCTCATCGTTGGCCTGATCGCCTCCGGCAAAGGCTTCTACAACACAGGGATGGACTTCTCCAACCTGCACCCGACCGAACTGCCGCTCTGGCCGCTGCTCTTCATCACCATCGCCTGTGGCGCGGTATCCGGCTTCCACGCCACCCAGTCACCACTGATGGCGCGCTGCATGCAGAACGAAAAATCCGGCCGCTTCATTTTCTACGGTGCAATGATCGGTGAAGGGATCATCGCCCTTATCTGGTGCACCCTGGGTCTCTCCTTCTACGACAGCACCGAAGCGCTCAACGCTACTATGGCCAACGGCGGCCCGGCAGCCGTGGTACACGAAGTCTCCACCAGCCTGCTCGGCACCGTGGGCGGCATTCTGGCCATTCTCGGTGTGGTGATCCTGCCTATCACCTCGGGCGACACCGCGTTTCGCAGTGCTCGCCTGATCGTGGCGGACTTCCTGAAGATGACCCAGAAACCGCTGGCCAAGCGTCTGCTGATTGCCATCCCCATGTTTATCCTTGGTTTTATCATCTCCAAGGCTGAATTCGGGGTGATCTGGCGCTACTTCGGCTGGGCCAACCAGACCACCGCCGTCATCATGCTGTGGGCTGCGGCTGCCTACCTCATCAAAGAGGGCAAGCTGCACTGGATCTGCACCATTCCCGCCATGTTCATGACTGCTGTGGTGATCACCTATCTGGCCAACGCCCCCATCGGATTCGGGCTGGAGATGGGGACCTCCACCATCATCGGCCTGACTGCAACAGCGGCCATTACCGTGGCCTTCCTGATGAAGTTCCGCCAGCCGCTGGTCAGCAGTACCAGCGAAGGGTAAAGCAGCAAAAAATTGCTGCGAAAGCAGCACAAAAAAGGCGCCTGATGGCGCCTTTTTTAATGACAAAAAGACTAATAAGACAACTGTCGAACGGCTTCAGCTTCAATACAGCGAATAGCTTTAAGATTCCGGGCAAACTGACGATAAATGTGTGATTCTTAATTGCTTTAGTGCTTGTTGGAACCCATGATTAAGCTGTGCGTCATGCCAGTGGAGGTTATAAATGGCCCTTGATTATTTTGCCCTTGGTCTGCTCGTCTTTGTCGGGCTAGTCATTTTTTATGGCGTCATCGTTATCCACGATATTCCTTACGAGATTGCCAAACATCGGAATCACCCTCATCAGGATGCCATTCACGTGGCAGGTTGGGTCAGCCTGTTTACCCTGCACGTGCTGTGGCCCTTCCTCTGGATCTGGGCAACCCTCTATCGCCCCGATCGCGGCTGGGGCTTTAGCCAGCGGCTGCAAGAAGATGAAGAGGAGCTGGCGGCCCTCAAGCAGGAGTTGGCGGATCTGAAGAGCCGTATCAACACTATCGAACAGAGTGAGCAACAGGGATAAACCATGGACCTGCTACTGATCCTGACCTACACGGCGCTGTGTGTCGCCATATTCAAAATCTTCCGCATCCCGCTCAACAAGTGGACCGTCCCCACCGCAGCATTGGGTGGCGTGCTGCTCATCGGCACCCTGATCATGCTGATGAACTACAACCACCCCTACTCCGAGATGGCGCGCAACTACTACGTCTCCACCCCCATAGTGCCGCTGGTCAAGGGCCGGGTGGTTGAGGTTCCGGTACAGGCCAACCAGCCGGTGAAAAAAGGGGATGTGCTGTTTCGCATCGATGACGAGCCGTTCCGCCTGAAAGTGGAGAGCCTCACCGCACGGGTCGAATCCAACCGCGAACACCTCAAGTCCATCGAGGCGAGACTGCGCTCCGCCAGGCTGGATCGGGATCGCGCCAGCGACCTGATGCGCCGTGGCGTGGGCAAGCAGCGCGACCTCGACGTCACCCAGGCCAACGTGGACGACATCGTGGCCCAGATTGACCAGCAGAAAGCCACCCTGAACGATCTGCAAGCCCAGCTGATGGAAGCCAAGTACCAGCAGTCCCAAACCGTGGTCTATGCCCCGAGCGATGGTCATGTAGTGCAGCTGGCCCTGCGCCCCGGCATGATCGCCACCCCCTTCATGTATCGTCCGGTGATGACCTTCATCCACAAGGATGACACCGCCTACGTCGGCTGGTTCTGGCAGAACAGCATGCAGAGACTGGCGGTGGGCGATGAGGCCGAAGTGGTGATCGATGGCGTACCCGGCAAGATCTTCAAAGGCAAGGTGACAGCCGTGGTTCCGGCCATTGCCGCCGGTAACGTGCAGGCCAACGCCGGTCTGCTGGATCAAACCACTGCGGTGCGCCCGGGTCGTCTGCCGGTGGTTATCTCCATCACCGACCCCGAGTGGGCCAAGTATCAGGTAATTGCAGGCTCCAGCGGGCAGGCTGCCATCTATACCCACTACTTCCACCATGTATCTGTGATGCGCAAAGTGCTGCTGCGCATGGCAAGCTGGATGAACTACATCTTCCCGTTCCATTGATCAGCACCCAAGCACCCTGCGGGCCGGCATCATGCCGGCCCGCTGTTTTTGTGACGGCAAGCACCCTATAATGGCGCCATCTTGCACCACCCCACATCGACATACCCAAGCCTGCATGTTCGTTCTCAGACCCTATCAGACCGACGCCGTCAACGCCGTGATCAGCCACTTTCGCAAACACCCGGATCCCGCCGTAGTGGTGCTGCCCACCGGGGCCGGCAAGAGTCTGGTGATCGCCGAGCTGGCCCGCAAAGCGCGCGGTCGGGTGCTGGTGCTGGCCCACGTCAAGGAGCTGGTGGAGCAGAACCACGCTAAATACGAGGCGTGGGGGCTCAAGGCCGATATTTTCGCTGCCGGCCTGGATCGCAAGGAGGCGAGCGCCCAGGTGGTGTTCGGCTCGGTGCAGTCGGTCGCCCACAATCTGGCGGCCTTCGACGGGGCGTTTTCGCTGCTGATCATCGATGAGTGCCATCGGGTCTCGCTCGATGACGACAGCCAGTACCATCAGGTGTTAGGCCACCTCAAGGCCGCCAATCCCGCACTCAAGATCCTCGGCCTCACCGCCACCCCCTATCGGCTCGGGCTGGGCTGGATCTACCGGCGCCACTACCACGGCATGGTCAAGAGCCACGGCGAGCGGCTGTTTGGCGACTGCGTGTTCGAGCTGCCCTTGCGTTTTATGGTGAAAAACGGCTACCTCACTCCGCCGCGCATGGTGGATGCCCCCATCGTCCACTACGACTTCAGCAAGCTGGTGGCACGGGAGAACGGCCTCTTTAGCGAGGCAGATCTCAACGGAGAGCTCAAGCGCCAGCAGCGGGTCACCCCCCATATCCTGAGTCAGGTGCTGGAGTATGCCGCCGACCGGCAGGGGGTGATGATCTTCGCCGCCACCGTCGAGCATGCCCGCGAAATTCACGGTCTGCTGGGCGCCCGAGGCCAGCAGACAGCCCTTATCACCGGCGAGACGCCGGGGCCGGAGCGCGATGCCCTTATCAGCGCCTTCAAGGCGCGGGAGCTCAAGTTTCTGGTCAACGTGGCGGTACTCACCACCGGCTTCGACGCCCCCCATGTCGATCTTATCGTGATGCTCAGGCCCACTGAGTCGGTCTCCCTCTACCAGCAGATCGTGGGGCGGGGCCTGCGCCTCTCGCCGGGCAAGAGCGATTGTCTGGTGCTCGACTATGCGGGCAACAACTTCAACCTGTTCGCCCCCGAAGTGGGGGAGCCTCGCCCCCACGCCAGTACCGAGCCGGTACAAGTACCCTGCCCCGCCTGCGGTTTTGCCAACACCTTCTGGGGCAAGACCGACGAGGATGGCAAGGTGATCGAGCACTACGGACGCCGCTGTCAGGGGCTGTTTGAAGATGACGAGGGCAACCGTGAAGAGTGCGACTACCGCTTTCGCGCCAAGATCTGCCCCGGCTGTGGCGCGGAGAACGACATCGCCGCCCGCCGCTGCCAGAGCTGCGATCAGCTGCTGGTGGACCCTGACGACAAGCTCAAAGAGGCGCTCAATCTCAAGGATTGTATGGTGATCCGCTGTGCGGGGCTAACCCTCACAGCAGGGCGCGGCAAACAGGGGGAGCGGCTGGAGGTGACCTACCACGATGAGGATGGATTGACCCTCAGTGAATACTTCGGATTTCACTCCCCGGGCGCACGGCGCTTGTTTCAACAGCACTTTGTGCGTCATCATTGGCCCGCCCCGGGGCTGGAGCCCGAATTTGCCACCCTGGCGAGCGTGCTGGCCGCGCAAAGCCAGTTCCGTCATCCGGATTTTGTCATCGCCCGCAAATCGGGTCGCTTCTGGCAGATAAAAGAGAAAATTTTTGATTATGAGGGTCGCTATCGTACCGCCAACTCGATGACATGATGGCGACCGGCATACATGGCATGAATTGCGTTATCCCGTCGATCCCGCATCGGCGGGTGAAACAAGGTTGAATTATCAGGGTCAGTGCTATCGGTCTGGCCCCTTCGTCACGTTAGAGGATGTTATGCAGCGGCTGTTGATTGGTTTTTGTGCTCTCTTTTCTTCTCTGGCGGCTCATGCCGCCCCGCTGACGCCCCCTCAGGGTGGCCAGTACGCCATCATGGTGCAGGGCAATAACGGCGTCGAGTTCGCCCGCCACGCGGATCAGATGATCGCCCCCGCCTCCACCATGAAGGTGCTCACCGCGCTGGCGGCCCGCCTCGAGCTGGGTGCCGACTTCCGCTTCGCCACTGACATTCAGGCCCAACCCGGTGCCAAACAGGGTGACACCATCAACGGCGATATCTGGATCAACTTCGTCGGCGACCCCACCCTCTCCCGCATGGATCTGCTGGCCCTGTTCAAACAGCTCGGCGTCAGCAGCATCAAGGGCAATGTCTACGTCAACACCGGCGCCTACAACGGCTACGAGCGCGGCAACGGCTGGTCGTGGGGGGATCAGACCCTCTGCTTCGCTGCGCCCGTCTCCTCGGTCATCATCGACAAGAACTGCGCCTACGGCACCATCACTGCCACCCAGATTGGCAAACCGGCGGTGGGCAATGTAGCTACCGGCGTGCCCATCGGCATCGGTGCCGACAACGTGGAAGTGATGAGCTATGGCGACATGGCGCGCCAGTTCTGCGCACTGGAAGTGGACATGGCCAAGGGCAACTTCTACGAGCTCAAGGGCTGCATCACCCCGAACAAGGAGCCGCAGGGACTGCGTTTCGCCATTCACGATGTGGAAGCCTGGGGTTGGGACAACATCCGCTGGGCGATGAACCGTGCCGGTATCAAGCATGATGGCCTGCTGCGGGTCACCCACAAGGCCCCTGAAGGGGCAGAGACCCTCGGCACCCACTATTCGGTCTCCCTGCCGGTAATGCTGGCCAAGATGCTGAAGAAATCGGACAACCTCTACGCCGATACCTTCCTCAAAACCGTGGGCCGTCACTACTACAACAAGCCAGGTAGCTATCGCAGCGGCACCATGGCGGTGCGCGCCATCCTGACCAAGAACGGCATCGATCTGGGCAACGCCACTCTGGCAGACGGCTCCGGTCTCTCAGCCCACAATCTCATCAGTGCCCGTCAGATGATGTCGGTGCTGAACTTCATCCAGAAAAACGATGCCGAACTTGGCCTGATCAAGCTGCTGCCAAGCTCCCAGGTGGATGGCACCCTGGCGTGGCGCCGCAGCGTCACCGCTCCCATGATGAAGAACAAGGTCCACGCCAAGACCGGTACCATCACCGGCACCTCCAATCTGGTGGGCTTTATCGATACCGCGGGCGGCCAGCGCAAGGCATTCGTGATGTTCCAGCGCGGCCTGTCCCAAGATCCGGCCACCCATGAGCGCTACCGTGCCAGCAAGGCGCCGTGGCCCTGGACTGTGTTCGAGAAGGGGGTGCTGGAGAGCATCTATCAGCAGCAGCCGATCCAGATCGCCGATGAGAGCTGAGCCAATAGGCCCACTCGAATCAGGGTATCGATAATTTCGGCTTCAAGTCGCCACGAGGCAGGGCTATGCTGTTGCCTGCCTCATATCAACGGCCATACAAAAACGGCTTAAAAAACGGAGAGAAAATATGTTTGCAGTGATTTTTGGTCGCCCGGGTTGCCCCTACTGTGTCCGTGCCGTACAGATCGCCGAGCAGCTGACCGAACAGCGCGATGACTTCAAATTCCGCTACGTGGATATCCATGCCGAAGGCATCACCAAAGAAGATCTGGCCAAGAGCGCCGGCAAGCCGGTCAATACCGTGCCGCAGATCTTCCTGGATGAGCAGCACATCGGTGGCTGCACCGATTTCGAAGCCTACGCCAAAGCGAATCTGGGTCTCTACCAGTAATGCCTGCGGGTCATCCCGAGCGGGTTGACCGCCAGAGCGTATACAAAAATCCGGCGCCATCAGGCGCCGGATTTTTGTATGGGCAACACGCGCACATCATCCCCGATCAGGGGGTCACCGACTGGGCGGCAAAACGCGCAATGATGGGGTTGTGATCCGAACTGTCGGTCGCCGGTGAACTCACCTCGACCAGATCCAGATTGCGGTAGTAGAGGTGATCCAGCGGGCGACCGAAGGCGGTGCGGCGCAGATCAGGCACCGGCACGGCCTCTTGCAGACCCAGCTCGTCCACCAGTTTGTTCAGCCAGAACTGGCGCTTGTCGCTCCAGGTATTGAAATCACCGGCCAGGATCACCGGCCCCTGATGGCGGCGCACCAAGGCAGTCAGATCGTTGAGCTGCTCGCGGAAGGTGGCCATCCCCAGTTCGAAGTTGACCGCATGGATATTGATGACCATCACGCCATCAGGATCGCCCTGCAGCGGATAGAGGCTCACCAGCCCGGATTTGGGGATGCGCAGCAAGGGCTCGGGAGAGCGCACGCCACAGACGAACGCCTGCGGGGTCTTGGCCACCGTCATTACCCCGAACGAGACGCCGCCCTGGGTGAAAGCTTGCAGCTGTTGCCACTGGAAATCACCGGCGCGCAGCCAGTCGAGCATATCGGGACGGGTGGCCGACTCTTGCAGCAGCACCAGATCCTGCCCCTTGGCATAACTGTCCATCCCTTCACGCCAGTTTTTACGCTGGCCCTTGTAGAGATTCCACACCGTCACCCCGAATTCACGGGGCAGCGCCGTGGTCGCCAACGCTACCAGCGGCGGACGCTGGCAGTCGAGTCCCGGCACAATCCCTTGAGCTGTGACCAGATGGTTCTGATCCGGCACCTCAAAACAGCCTACCAACCCCAGGGTCAGCAGGGAGGTGCCAAGAATGCGATAACTATTTTTCATTGGCTAACAACCGCCCGCCTTTGCTTTTTGTTGCGACCATCACAAACGTCATTCACGCCGACTAAGCTGATAGTCCCTGTTCCACCCAACCAGAAGGACCTTGTCTCATGGCGAAAGAACTTCGGTACAACGTGACGTTTTATGATCAACAAGGAAATTGTCATCAAGTGGAGCTGTCCACCGTCTATCAGATAAGACGGGACCCTCAATGCGATCTCTGCCTGTTCGACACCCTGCAATATGTGGGCTCGGAAGAGATGCTGGAACGCATGATACGGCAAAAAACCGGGCTTGAGCAGGAAATATCCATCATCAATGCCCGGCTGATTTAATCAGGCACTCACCGGAACCGGGCGGGATTTGCCCTGTTCGTCGATGGCGACATAGGTGAAGATCCCCTCGGTCACACAGTAACGCTGGGCATCGTTTTCCCGCAGTACCGGCTTGACCCACACCTCCAGCTTGAGCTTCATGGAGCTGCGGCCGATCTTCATGCAGCGGCCGTAGCAGCAGACCACATCGCCCACCTTGACCGGACTGTGAAAGGTCATGCCTTCGACGGATACGGTACAAATACGTCCTTTTGCCAGCTCCTTGGCCATAATGCCCCCACCTATATCCATCTGGGACATGATCCAGCCACCAAAGATGTCGCCATTGGGGTTGGTATCGGCTGGCATTGCCAGGGTTCTCAGCAACAACTCCCCATCGGGGTGACGTTTTGTATCTACCATCATTACCGCCTCTCTCTCATGGATGGCGGCATGATAGGGGGCGATCACCCCCTTGGCAAACCTCAATTGCCCGAGGCGGCGAGCTCGGCAAACCAGTGGGCCGGATCGGGCCAGCGATAGTTGAATCCCATCTGCTGACAAATCAGCTGACCGTCGATGGGCTGGAATTCACCGGCAGGCTCGATAAAGACCGGCACAGGCAGCCCCTGCTGGCGCGCCGCAAAGGGGTAGAACTGCTCGCGGCGCGGATGCACAGGCGCGCTCAGGTTGAACACATCCCCGTCCTTGCCCCGCTCCAGCAGCAGCATGCAAGCCGCCACCACATCGTCCAGATGGACCAGATTGACCGACTGGGCGCCGCCATCGAGGGTCTTGCCCGCGAGGAAACGGCCGGGATGACGATCCGGGCCATAAAGGCCGGAGGGGCGCACTATCATCACCGTCTCGAAACCGGCCGCCAGCACCGCCTGCTCCGCCGCCAGCATCCGCTCGCCACGGGCATGGCGGGGTTGGGGTTCTTCCCCCTCCTGTTGTCCTGCGCCCCATACCGAGGTGGCGCTGACAAACAGCACCCGCCGCGTGCCGTGCGCTTTGGCCAACGCGCAGGCCTTTGCTACCGCCTGCGGGTAGTCATCGGTCTTGCTGGGCGGTACGCAGATAACCAACGATTCGCAGGGGATGGGCCACGCATCCGACATATGGGCAGAAATCGTCAGCGGATAGGCGTTGATCCCCTCTCCCTGCAGACGGGCCGCCTTCTCGGCGCTGCTGACCGTCACCGCCACCTGCTTGCCTGCCGCCAGCAGGGCCCGCGCCAGCGGCAGCCCGAGCCACCCCGCCCCCAGAATACTGATCGTCCCGGCGATATCTTGTTCTGTCATCGTCCCTTCTCCTGTTTGACGCTATTTGCCCCGCAGCTTACCTGCCTTGGAAAGAAAAGGAAGCCTTGGCTTGCAGATAGATAAATGCTGTTGAGCTGGTAATATTTGTATCTGTTCTGCGTCAATTTCACTGAATCTCTCTCGCTGTCACATCATTCTATTTTCATTCATCAATAACATATATTTCTGTAGCAACCTCGGCAAAGGAACACTTGACCATCAATGTATTGGCTATGTTTTGCACAACTAGCTAGAGCTATTTATTAAAGCGCTCTGTATATTCAGTAAACACCCAGCCTTCTAACGGCTCACCTTGTTTTTGAGGTATTGCAACCTTTATCCAACTACGATTCTTTTCAAGAACGTATACAGATTGCCCAAAATTTAAAGTCATAATTATCTCTGACTTGATAGATGGTAAAGATCTCAATCGAACCTCATCTCCGCTAATAAATCTGTTTAGAGGTGTTACATCTACACCGATACTTTTAGGAAGTTTTTTAATCGCATTAGTCTGAACTCTACGAGGTTCATCATTGTTCCTTAGAAACTCTTCAATCTCAGGTTTAATGTATATATCAACAGTTATCGGTGCAATTATTTCAGTTATAAACAACAGTATAATAACTTTAAAGAACCCTGGAAGTTTCTGAAGGGCTTCTAATAATGAATGTCGAGATAAACTACTTTCTCTAAGTGTTTCGTTTACTTCAGATAATACACTGGAAATATCAGAGCCATCTTCATATTCAACTAATTCGGCTGAACACTCATAAAAATCAACACTTTGAATCAAGGTCCGATGTTGTTTCAACAAGTTTAATGTCAAAATAAACTCGTTAGGGAGGTGTGTAAGATTATTGAATGCTGGGATATTTCGCTCAATAGACCTCAGGTATTTTTGTATCCCGAGCTGGGAAAATTCATCCAACCAAGTCAGATTAATTTTGTATTTATTTATGGACTGAGAAAGCAGTGTAACTTCTGGACTAATAATAGACTTTTGAATAGCATTAATACGTTCAATTTCCTTCCTCCACGCTGGATTTAGAATAGATTGAATTCTGTCCATCTGTTTCATCCACGGTTGATTCGATAGCGAATAAAACTTTTCGACGCCCTCTATATACTGGCTCATTTTACGTGTTCCCTTTAATTAGATTTGCACGTAGATTATCCATTATTTTCATTTTTCTCAATGTGCTAGTACTGACGAATTTCTACATAACACCAAACTTTTTCGGAAAATTGTATATTTTTACTCAACAGACAACTCACTTTCTTTCCACACAAAAAGCGGGCCAATGGCCCGCTTGGTTATATTTCACTCACCCCATACTCACACCGGCGGATGGAAATGGCTGGCTTCGCGGGTGGCCATCTCCTCGTAGGTGGCCCACTTCTGCCACGCCACTTTTTGCGCCACCTGCATCAGCCGCTCGGCCTCCTCCGGATGGCTCTGGGCCAGCACCCGATAACGGATCTCCTCCTGCCGGTATTCAGCAAGGGGAATGGAGGGGCGCAGGCTGTCGAGGCTGAAGGGGTTCTGCCCCGATCTGCGCAGTACCGGGTTGTAGCGCATCAGCGGCCAGTGACCAGAGGCCACCGCGCGTTTTTGCTGGGTCAGGCCAAACTCCATATCGATGCCGTGGGCGATACAGTGGCTGTAGGCGATGATCAGCGACGGGCCCGGATAGGCCTCCGCCTCACGCAAGGCCTGCAGCGCCTGCTGCGGGTTGGCACCAAAGGCGATGCGGGCAACATAGACGTTGCCGTAGGAGATGGCCTGCAACGCCACATCCTTCTTGGCCAGCGTCTTGCCTCCCGCCGCGAATTTGGCGACGGCACCGAGCGGGGTCGATTTCGACATCTGGCCGCCGGTGTTGGAGTAGACCTCGGTATCCATCACCAGCACGTTCACATCGCGCCCGGAGGCGAGCACATGATCGAGCCCCGCCGAGCCGATGTCATAGGCCCAGCCATCGCCGCCGATGATCCAGACCGAGCGGCGCACCAGCTGATCGATAAGCGACAGCAGCTCGCGGGCCTTGCCGGACTTTACCTCTTCCAGCCGCTCGCGCACTTGCGCGACCCGGGTGCGCTGGGCGCGGATCTCCGACTCCAGCCGCTGCGGGGCGCTAATCAGGGTATCGACCAGCTCGGCGCCCAGCTCCCCCTTCATCGCTTCGAGGGCTGCCACCGCCTGACCGTGATGCTGATCGGCGGTGAGACGAAAACCAAAGCCAAACTCGGCGTTGTCCTCGAACAGGGAGTTGGACCAGGCTGGCCCCTTCCCTTCGCCATTCTTGGCCCACGGCGTGGTCGGCAGGTTGCCACCATAGATGGAGGAGCAACCGGTAGCGTTGGCTACCAGCATGCGATCGCCAAACAGCTGGGTCAGCAGCTTGAGATAGGGGGTCTCGCCACAGCCGGCGCAGGCACCGGAGAACTCGAACAGGGGTTCGAGGAACTGGGCACCGCGCACCGTGGAGAAATCCACCCGCTCGCGGGCAGGCCACGGCAGACTCTCGAACCAGCGCAGCGCCTGTTTCTGGCCAGCCAGATGGGGCGCCTTGTCCATCATGGTGATGGCGCGCTCGCCCTCGTGTTCCTCATCGGCCCCGACCCGCACCGGACAGGCCTGCACGCACTGACCGCAGCCGGTGCAATCCTCCGGATAGAGTTGCAGGGTGTAGCGGCTGTCGGGGAAGCCCTTGGCGGTAACGGGCACCGACTGGGCTGCCTCGGGGGCGGTCGCCAGCCAGTCCTGATGGTAGAACTTGGCCCGCAGCGCCGCGTGGGGGCAGACAAAGACACAGTTGCCGCACTGGATGCAGATATCGGAGTGCCAGATCGGGATCTCGCGGGCGATATCCCGCTTCTCGAAGCGACTGGTGGCGGTGGGGTAAGTGCCATCCACCGGCAACATGGAGACCGGAATAAGATCGCCACGCCCCGCCAGCATCTCGCCGGTGACCCGCTGGACAAACTCGCTGCCACCCGGTGCCAGCGGTAGCGGATAGTCGCTGATCTGCTCCTCACCGGCCGGGATGGCCACCTGATGGAGATGAGCCAGAGTGTCATCCACCGCCGCGAAGTTGCGCTCAACCACTTCGGGCCCCTTGCGGGCATAACTCTTCTCGATGCTCTCCTTGATCAGCGCAATGGCCTCATCCCGCGGCAAGACTCCGGCCAGCGCGAAAAAGCAGGTCTGCATAATGGTGTTTATGCGATTGCCCATGCCGTTTTGCTCGGCCACCCGATCCCCATCGATGCAGTAGAGGCGGATATCGAGGGCGCGAATGCGGGCACGCAGCCGCTCGGGCAGCTGGCCCCACACCTTGTCAGCCTCGTAGGGGGCATTGAGCAGCAGGGTCGCCCCTTCGGCGGCGTGCTCCAGCAGATCGACCGATTCGACAAAGCCCCACTGATGGCAGCCGATAAAGCTCGCCTGCTCGATAAGCCAGGGGGCGTCGATGGGCTCGGGGCCAAAGCGCAGGTGGGAGACGGTGCGCGAGCCCGACTTTTTGGAGTCGTAGACGAAGTAGCCCTGGGCGTGGAAGCCCTCCAGCTCACCGATGATCTTGATGCTGTTCTTGTTGGCGCCCACAGTGCCGTCGGCACCGAGGCCGAAGAAGAGCGCCCGCACCCGGCTGGCAGGCTCCAGATCGCCGATGGGGTGCCAGGCCAGACTGAGGCCCGACACATCATCCACAATCCCCACCGTAAAGCGGGGGCGCGGCGCATCGGATGCCAACTCCTCGAACACCGCCGCGCACATGGCGGGGGTGAACTCTTTGGAAGAGAGGCCATAGCGACCGCCGCTCAGCCAGGGCAGCCGCTTGATAAGGCCGCGCTGCAAACCGTCGATAAGGGCGCTCTGCACATCCAGCAGCAGCGGCTCGCCGCCCGCCCCCGGCTCCTTGGTGCGATCCAGCACCGCCATGCGCCGCACGCTCTGCGGTAGCGCATCGAGCAGCGCCTGTACCGGGAAGGGGCGATAGAGGCGCACAACCAAGACCCCGGTCTTGCGATCCTGTTGATTGAGCCAATCCACAGTCGTGCGGGCGGTGGCCGCTCCCGAGCCCATCAGTACGATGACGTCGGTGGCATCGGGCGCGCCGTGGTACTCCACCAGCCGGTAGTGGCGGCCGGTCAGCTCGCCGAGATTGTCCATGCACTGCTGCACCCGCGCCGGTACCGCTTCGTAGAAGGGGTTGACGCTCTCGCGGGACTGGAAATAGGTATCCGGGTTCTGGGCGGTACCGCGCATCACCGGATGATCCGGGTTCAGCGCCCGGGCACGGTGGGCGCGTACCCAATCGTTGTCGATCAGCGCCCGGATCTCATCCCGATGCAGGGCGGTGATCTTGTTCACCTCGTGGGAGGTACGAAAGCCGTCGAAAAAGTGGATAAAGGGCACCCGGCACTGCAGGGTGACGCTGTGGGCGACCAAGGCCAAGTCCTGCGCCTCCTGCACCGAGCCGGAGGCGAGCATGGCAAAGCCGGTGCTGCGCGCTGCCATCACGTCCTGATGGTCGCCAAAGATCGACAGCCCCTGCGCCGCCAGCGAGCGGGCCGCCACATGGAACACCGCCGAGGTCAATTCACCGGCGATCTTGTACATGTTGGGCAGCATCAGCATCAGCCCCTGACTGGCGGTGAAGGTGGTGGCGAGCGCCCCCGCCTGCAGGGCGCCGTGTACCGTGCCGGCCGCCCCCCCTTCGCTCTGCATCTCTACCACTGTGGGAATGTTGCCCCACAGGTTGGTCTGCTCCTCCGCCGCCCAGGCATCGGCCAGTTCGGCCATGGTCGAGCTCGGGGTAATGGGGTAGATGGCACACACTTCGCTCAGCTGGTACGCCACCCGGGCCGCGGCTTCGTTGCCGTCGACCATGATCAGTTCATGTTTCATTGGGACTCCTCCGGTTGGCGCAGCTCAATGGCGTGACAAGGGCACTGGTCATGACAGGCACCGCAACCGGTGCAGCGCTCGGCATCCACCTGATAGCCTTTGCCCGGCCCCAGCTTGGCGATGGCCTGCTCGGGGCAGCTGCCATAGCAGCCGTCACACTCGAAGCAGTTGCCGCAGGAGTAGCAGCGCGCCGCCTCGTAGCGGGCGGCCACCTCATCCAGCCCGCCGATGATCTCGCCAAAGTCATCCCGCGCCCACGCCGGTTTGACCGGCTGGCTGCTGGCCGGGGCGTGGGTCTGGAACCAGAGCTGCAACTGCTCCGGCCCCACCAGCGGGTAGGAGACCATCTTTTGGTAGTGGCGACCGCGCAGCCAGGCATCCATATGGCGCGCTGCCTTCTTGCCATGGCCGGTGGCGATGGTGACGGTGCGCTCGGAGGGCACCATGTCGCCGCCCGCAAACAGACCCGGCACATCCGTCATCAGGTTACCCGCCACCTGCACCACTCCCTCCTTGTTGACCCGCACACCGGGAATGCTCTCCAGCACCGAGAGGTCGACCTCCTGACCGAGCGCCAGAATAAGGGAGTCCGCTTCGAGGGTTTCAAACTTGCCGGTTGGCACCGGCTTGCCCTCGGCATCCAGCGCCATCACCTCCACCTCGATATTGGTGTTGTCGAGCTGGCGGATGCTGCGCAGCCAGTTGATCTTGATACCCTCCTCCTCGGCCTCGTCGGCTTCAAAGGCGTGGGCAGGCATATGGTCCCGATCGCGGCGGTAGATGATCATCGCCTCTTCTACACCGAGGCGACGGGCGGTACGGGCCGCATCCATGGCGGTGTTGCCCCCCCCATAAATCGCTACCCGCCGTCCCAGTTTAGGGGGCGGCAAGCCCTGCTCTTCGGCCAGGCTCGCCTGTTCGAGGAAACTCACCGCATCGAGGATTTTTCCCGCTTCCCGGGCAGGAATATCGACCCGCTTGGCCAGATGGGCGCCGATGGCCATAAAGACGGCGTCAAAGCCCCCCTCGTCGCGCTCGCGCAGCACATCCGCCACCTTGTGGTTGAGGGTCAGGGTCACCCCGGCCGCCACGATGCGAGCCACCTCCCGATCCAGCACGTCGCGGGGCAGACGGTAGGCGGGAATGCCGAAACGCAGCATGCCGCCCGCCAGCGGCCCCGCTTCGCGGATCTCCACCTGATGGCCAAGCCGGTTGAGGTGCCAGGCGCAGGAGAGGCCGGAGGGGCCGGCGCCGATCACCAACACCTTCTTGCCGCTGGCAGGGGCAGGGTTTGCGGGCTGCCAACCACGGGCCAGCGCCTCGTCGCCGAGGAAACGCTCGATGGCGTGGATGGAGACGGATTCATCCACCTGACCGCGGTTGCAGGCGCTCTCGCAGGGGTGGTAGCAGACCCGGCCATGAATGGCGGGCAAGGGGTTCTCTTCGATCAGGGTCTGCCAGGCCGCCTCAAAACGACCGGCCTGCGCCAAAGAGAGCCAGGCCTGGATATTTTCTCCGGCCGGGCAGGCGTGATTGCAGGGTGGCAGGGCCGGCCGCCAGACGGGTAGCCGGGTACGCACCGGGCCTGTTCCCGTTTTCAGGGAGAGATCCGGCAATGGGGTCATGTCCAGTTGTTTGCTCATACATTGCTTTCTTCTTTTTGTGTGACAGGCCCCACCCGATGGCGCTTGATACCGTGTAGCCGAAGCGGACGGTGGCCGGATGGGGAAGAAGCGAAAGCGTTAGAAACTGGGAACTGAGTCGATAATGGCCGCTTTTTTGTACTGATTAGCGAATCAGGATCAAAAAATGTTGCACTTTATGGTTCATAGAGACCAGAACGTGACTCAAGTAACATCTTCTCCAGCTGACCGCTGGCTTTCAGTTTGGCGAGCCCCCGATTGAAGGTTTTGACCAGCTCGTCAGCGTTGGCACGCTTGCGGCTGATCAACAGGTGACCTTCAACTTTCATCACGGGTTTTGAATGGGTTGCAAAGAGATCGACCGTGCTGGCCGGGTAGAACTGACGCAGGGAGTAGTAGCCGACATCTATGTTCTCCAGGGTCAGGTCGGCGCGGCCGGAGAGCAGCAGATCAAAGCTCTGGCGCAGCCGGGTGACGAACTGCACCTGCAGCGGCACCTGCGCGATGGCTGCAAAAAAATCTGCATTGTAGGTATAGCCACTGACCGCAGCCAGCTTGCGATCCGCCAGATCCTGATAGCCACGCCATTCCAGCGGATCGGACTTGAGATAGAACCAGACGTAGGTCTCGCTCAGGATGGGATCGCTGTAGAGATGGGTTTTGCGCCGCTCGCTCGACTCATACCAGTGGACTGTGCCATCCACCACTCCCTCCTCCGACAAGCGAAAGGCCCGCTTCCAGGGAAGAAACTGGAACTTGACGCTCACCCCTTCACTCTTGAATGCCTCGCTCACCACATGAGGGATAAGCCCCTGATATTTCAGCGTCTCGGAGCAGTAAGGGGGATACTCTCCCGTGGTCAGGGTCAGCTCCTGCGCCCAGAGCCCGTGGCAAAAAAGGCTCCCCGCCAGCAACCAGCTTATTTTCATCCCGATGCCCTCTTGTTCTGTTTTCCCAACTATAGACCCCCCCCTTGAAAGGATTGCCGGATCGTCGGGGAACCGTTATGTTCCCCTTTTTCCAGGCGATCGCGCCGCGTCACAAGGATATGAAGATGCCCAGGCTAGACAGCATTCACCTCTACCCCATCAAATCGACTGCAGGTATGCCGCTGGCTCGCGCCCGGGTGACCGAAGAGGGACTGGCAGGGGATCGCCGCTACATGGTGGTCAAACCGGACGGCACCTTTATCACCGCCCGTACCAATCCCCAGCTGCAACAGGTCGTGGCCACCCCCATCGAAGGAGGCTTGCAACTGCGCTATCCGGGCTTTGAACCGCTCACCCTGCAAGAGGCCGACTTCAGCCGTGCCCCGCAAGCTACCGGAGTCTGGAGCGACCGTTTCACCGCCCTGCACACCGACCCCAAAGCTGATGGGTGGCTGAGCCGGGTGGCCGGGGAACCAGTGCAGCTGCTCTGGCTGGGTGAAACCTCTGATCGCTTTCGTGAAAAGACCGGCACCCGGGTCAGCTTTGCCGACGGTTATCCGCTGCTGCTGATAAGCCAGGCTTCCCTTGAGGATCTCAATCTGCGCTCCGATGCCCTGCACCAGATGAGCCAGTTCCGTACCAATCTGGTGGCAAGCAATACCCAGCCCTTCGAGGAGGACAGTTGGGTGCGTATCCGCATCGGCGAAGTGGAATTTAAAGTGGTCAAGCCCTGCAGCCGCTGCATCATGACCACGGTGGAAGCGGGCACCGATCGTTTCAACGCCCTCAAAGAGCCGCTGGCCACCCTCACCCGCTACCGCCGTGGCGAGGATGGCGAGGTCTACTTCGGCCAAAATCTGGTGGCGCTGAACGAGGGATGGATTGAGGCAGGCAGCGAGATCGAGGTGCTGGAGCGCACCCGTCCGGTGGTCTATCCCGCCGCCGCACCGAAGAAGCGGGAGCTGGTCTGCGTGGCCCGTGAACCGCTGGCGCGGGATCTGGAGACCTTCTGGTTCGAAGCCGCCGATGGCGAGCCTCTGCCCGACTACCTGCCAGGCCAGCATCTGCCCATCAGCCTCGATATCAAAAACGAGCGGGTTCAGCGCCGCTATACCCTGAGCTCTACGCCAGATCAACCGGAGCGTTACAGCATCAGCGTCAAGAAGGTGGAGGGTGGCCGCATCTCCCACTGGCTGCACCAGCAGTTGCAGGTGGGTGATCGGCTGCTGGCCGCCAACCCCGCTGGCGAGTTTCACTTGGGCCACGAGCGCAACCTCCTGTTGCTCTCCGCAGGATCCGGCGTCACCCCCATGCTGGCGATAGCCCGCACCCTGGCGCTACGCGAGGAGCTGGAAGAGGTTCACTTTATGCACCTGTGCCGCAGCGAAGCGGACATTCCCGCCGCCAGCGAACTGCACGCCATGGCGCAGCAGGGGATGACCCTCACCCTGATCCTGAGCCAGCCGGACAGTCACTGGCAGGGGCTGCAAGGGCGACTCAATGATGAGCATCTGCAACGGATCAAAGGGCTGGCCGAAAAAGAGGTCTTTATCTGCGGCCCCCGCGGCTTTATGGCCGATGCAGCCGCCAAAGTGGCAGCCCTCGGCGTTCCGGCCGCGCGTATTAAACAGGAGAGTTTTGGGGGCGCCATTCTCTCTGTGGCCCGCCCCCATCAGGCGGTGCAACTGCGTATCGGCGCCCAAGCCTTTACCGGCAACAATCAGGGCACAGTGCTGGATCAGGCCAACAAGCAGGGAGTTGAGCTGCCCTGGAGCTGCCGCGCCGGGATCTGCGGCAGTTGCAAACAGACGCTGATCTCGGGCGAGGTGGATCACCCCGACGCCCCCGCCATCACCGCCGCCGAGCGGGCCGAGGGCAAGATCCTTGCCTGCTGCGCCGTGCCGCTCACAGACATCGTCATCAAATAAGGTGATCGAGCCACGAAAAGGCTGGCTGGGCCCCGATCCTGGCCGACCTTTTCCCCCCTGTCGACCCGCGGTTCCTCCATTCTCGTCTCTTTCTCGCCCCGCCTGCGCAACCATGCCGACGATGACTTCTATACTCACAGCAATAACAACAAAACCCCTCCGACGTAGCGGCCTTTGCCGTCTGACCAAGGGGGTTACCCGGTGAGAATAAGGACGCTCAAACCATGGAACAGAACAAACCCGCCTTTCAACTCAACCTCTTGCTCTCCGTCATCACCCTGATCCTGCTGTCACTGGTGTTTTTCGCCTACAGCTGGGCGGGTAAACAACTGGAAGAGAGTTATCGACAACAATATCTCTCCTACCTGCTGGCCGACGAGCTGCGCCAATCCTCCGATGACCTGACCCGACTCGGTCGCACCTACGTCATCACCAAGGATCCAGCCTACGAGCAGCAGTACATGCGGATACTGGCCATTCGCAACGGCGAACAGCCGAGACCGGATGGCTACAACCGTATCTATTGGGATTTTGTCGCGGCCAACGGCCAGAATCCTCGCCCCGACAGCAATGTTCGCCGCGGCCTGATCGATCTGATGAAGGATGCCGGTTTCACCGATGCTGAACTCGCCAAGCTCAACGAGGCCAAGAACAACTCGGATGCACTGGTCAACACCGAGGTGGCTGCCTTCAAACTGGTGCAGCAGACGGACGGTGATCTGGCCGCCAACCAGCAGAAGGCCATCGCCATGATGCATGACAAGGCCTATCACCAGAACAAGGGTCGCATCATGTCACCCATCGACGATTTCTACGTGATGATGGAGGGGCGCAACCAGGAGGCGGTCGAGAGTGCCACCGCCAATACCGACATGCTGCGCTACCTTTTTATCGCTCTGGGCCTGGTATTGATGTTCTTCCTCTGGCGCACATATCGCTCCCTGCTCGATCTGGTGGGCACCTCGGTCGAACAGCTCAAGACCGACCTCCATCTGCTGGCAGAAGGGGATTTCTCCCGCCCCATCAAGGTGCCCCAAGGCTCGAAAGAGAGTCTTATCGGCCTGCTTGGCACCACACAGAGCACCCTCAAGGGGATCATCGGCAAGGTATCCCACTCCACCGAGGAGTTGTCCAATTCGGCCGACAGCATCGCCCAGATAGCGGAGCAGACCGCCCAGTTCGCCACCGATCAGCAAACCAGTACCCAGACCATGGCCGCCGCCATCGAAGAGCTGGTGGTGAGCATCAGCCACCTCTCCGACAATGCCAGCCATGCAGACGAGCTCAGCAAGGTCTCAGCCGACACGCTGGAGGAGGGCTCCGGGGTCATCAAGGAGACGCTTGGCAGCATCGAGAATATCTCCACCACGGTCGGTGAAGCAGCCAGCACCATCGCAGAACTCAACAGCCATACCCAGCAGATCTCGGAGATCATCGGCGTTATCCGCGGCATCGCCGATCAGACCAACCTGCTGGCCCTCAACGCGGCTATCGAGGCGGCGCGGGCCGGTGAGCAGGGACGTGGCTTTGCGGTGGTGGCCGACGAAGTACGCAATCTGGCCAGCCGCTCGGCGGCCTCGACCCAGCAGATCACAGGGATGATCAGCAAGATCCAGAGCGGGGCGGATGCCTCTATCCGCAGCATGGAGAACACGGTCAACAACGTCTCCCGCGGGGTCACACTGGCCAACCAGACCGGGCAGGCAATCGCCAGCATCCAGAGCCACGCCTCCAATCTCACCGGTCTGATGGGAGAGATCAGCCACACCCTGCGCGAGCAGTCCACCGCCGCCAACGAGGTGGTCTCTACCGTCGGCAACATCACCTCCCTCTCGGAACAATCGGGGGATGCCGCCCGCCACGTGTCCCAAGAGGCAGCCAAGCTCAAGCAGCTGTCACGGGTGCTGCGCCAGGAGATGGGGCACTTCAAGCTTTAAAGAAGGCTGCAAAACAAAACGGCTGCCCCAAGGCAGCCGTTTTTTATTCGGCGTTATCCCCTGTCATTCAGTATCTATCAACCACGCAGGGCGGCGATACGCTGCTCGATGGGCGGGTGGCTCATGAACAGTTCGCTCATGGAGCGCTTGCCGTTGATGCCAAAGGCCATCATTGAGCCTTCCAGCTGCGGCTCGGCACCGCGGGAGAGGCGCTCAAGGGCGGCAATCATCTTGTCGCGACCGGCCAGCTTGGCGGCACCGGCATCGGCACGGAACTCGCGCTGACGGCTGAACCACATGACGATGATGGAGGCCAGAATGCCGAACAACATCTCCAGCACAAACACGGTGATCATGTAGGCAAAACCACCGGTGCTGCTGCTCTCTTCCTCGTTGTTGGAACTGAAGAAGTTGCTGATGACGCCAGCCACGATGCGGGCGAAGAACATCACGAAGGTGTTCACCACCCCCTGGATCAGGGTCAGGGTCACCATGTCGCCGTTGGCAACGTGGCTCACCTCGTGGGCCAGTACCGCTTCCGCCTCGTCACGGCTCATGCTGTAGAGCAGGCCGGAGGAGACCGCCACCAGCGAATCATCTCGGCGGGCGCCGGTCGCAAAGGCGTTCATCTCGGGAGAGTCGTAGATCCCCACTTCCGGCATCTTGATACCCGCTTCGCGGGCCTGACGGGCCACAGTGCTCACCAGCCAGTGCTCGGTCTCGTTACGGGGTTGCTCGATGACCTGGACGCCATAGCTGCGCTTGGCCATCCACTTGGACATCAGCAAGGAGATAAAGGAACCCCCAAAACCGAACACGGCACAGAACACCAACAGCCCGGAAATGCTGGACTTGTTGATCCCCAGAACCGAGAACAGGATATTGAGTACCACCCCCAGCACCAGCATGACGGCCAGGTTGGTCACCAGGAATAGCATAATCCGCTTCATATAGACTCCTTGTGAAGATAAAGGACATGACCGGGGTTCACTCGGGATCCCCACCTGATCATGTTAATGTCGACATTCTAGGGAGATTCGATGAATGTTCGCTGAATATGCCGTCAAAGTAGCGGCGAGATATCGAGACGCCCCTGCAAATCGGCTTCAAGCGGATTGTTTATAAACGGAATTTCGCCGAGGAAGGGAGCTGGCAGCAAGCCCCTCAGGGTGTCCAGATTTTCCTGATAATGGCTCATGGAACCATGGAGCCGATTAATTACCCACCCCGCCACCGGCAGCTGA
The DNA here is from genome assembly GCF_049170315.1 of Aeromonas sp. 604443. Classification (NCBI taxonomy): domain Bacteria; kingdom Pseudomonadati; phylum Pseudomonadota; class Gammaproteobacteria; order Aeromonadales; family Aeromonadaceae; genus Aeromonas; species Aeromonas sp. 604443. The sequence continues at coordinate 393,811 of NZ_JAAKMI010000002.1, read as the reverse complement.
TCATTGCGAATGGCGGCAAAGGTGAGCAGCGCATGATTGAGGCAACCCAGCTTGGCTCCCACCACCATGATCACCGCCATGTTCTCCTGCTTGACCCAGTCCGACAGCAGATGCTTGCGATCGAGCGGCAAATACCAGCCCCCCGCCCCTTCCACTACCGCCAGTTCGGCCCCGGCCTGTTCAATCTTGCGTAGCCCCTCGCTCAACCCCTGCATGGTGATAGGCTGGCGCGCCTCGCTGGCGGCAATGTGGGGCGCAATCGGCGGCTCATAGGCGAACGGATTGACCACCTCATAGGGCAGCGGCAGGCTCGCCGCCTCCTGCAACAGGACAGCATCAAGGTTGCGCAGCCCGTCAGGGGTGCGGGCACATCCGGCCGAGACAGGCTTGTAACCCGCGCACTTGATTCCCTGTGCGCTGAATTCGCGCAGCAGGGTGCGCGCCACCAGCGTCTTGCCCACATCGGTATCGGTGCCGGTGATAAAGAATGATTTCATACGGTTCTCTCCTTGGCAGGGAGTGGCACACTGCCCTGCACACACTGCGATTCCCGGCGCTCAGCGAGGCTTGCTGAGGCGGCCGAGACACACCCGATAACTGGCGACCAACCTGCCATCGGGCTGGCGAAATGCTTCATATGCCTGAGCCAGCTGCTGCAATCTGGCGCGACCGCTCAGACCGGCCGGGGCGGCGCCCCCTTGATTGTCGTTGATCTGATTGGCCCCAATCCCCTTGAGATCGCGCAACAACTGCGGCAATTCAAGATAGGCGAGATCCCAGGTGATACAACGCAGCTCGGGAGCAGATACCCCGGCGCTAGCCAGCGCCTGCTCCAATTGTGGCAGGCTGAGGAAGCGATTGACATGGGCGCGACCATCAAGCTGCTGCCAGGCGGCTCGCAACTGCCAGAGCGACTCATCGAGCAGGGTCGAGAAAAAGATCTGGCCGCACGGTTTGACCACCCGAAGCAACTCGCCAAAAGCCTGGGCCGGACGCTCGCACCACTGCAACGCCAGACTGGAGAAAACCCAGTCGAACGAGTTATCGGCGAAAGGAAGCTGCTCCGCATCGCCGCAGAGCAGGCGAGCACCGCTGCCACGCAAGGCGGCCTGCGCCAGCATGCCGGGGGCGAGATCAAGCCCCACCAGCTGGTGACAACGGTTCGCCAGTTGGGGCAAGAAAAAGCCGGTGCCGCAGCCCAGATCCAGCCCGCTCACCGTCAGATCAGTGCCAACCAGCCTGTCTGGCATCCATTCCAGCAGCGCCTGACCCACCTCCTGCTGAAAGCGGGCATGGGCATCGTAATGACGAGCGGCGGCGCCGAAACGGCGAGCAAGCTGCGCCTTGTCGACCGTTTGAAAACGCTCAGCCATAGTGAGCCTCCCCAAGCGTTGTAACTGCAGGGCTGACCCCCAAGGCATCGAGCAGGCGATCCACATCCTGCTCGCGGTGAGCCGCACTCAGGGTGATGCGCAGCCGGGCCGTACCGACCGGCACAGTGGGCGGGCGGATGGCGCTCACCCAGACGCCGCGCTCCCGCAGCCGTTCAGCCAGTTGCAGAGCGGTGCTGCTCTCCCCCACCAGCAGCGGCTGGATCGGGGTATCGCTCGCGCCAAGCTGCCAACCCAACGCCTCTGCCCCTTGCCGGAAGCGAGCGATCAGCTGGCCAAGATGGGCGCGGGACTCATCAGCCGCGCGCACCAGTTCGATGCTCTTGCTGACCGCGCAAGCCTGCGCGGCGGGCATATGGGTGCTGTAGACATAGTGGCGGGCAAAGTTGACCAGATACTCCACCAGCTCGCGGCTGCCGCCGACAAAGGCACCGGCGACGCCAAGCGACTTGCCAAAAGTGCCCATCTGGATATGTACGCTGGCAGGTTGAACCCCTTGTGCCGCCAGGGTGCCGCGCCCCTCGGATCCCAGCACACCAAGACCATGGGCATCGTCGATCATCAACCAGTTGCCGCTTTGGGCGGCGAGGGTTGCGAGCTCGCGCCAAGGGCCCTGATCCCCGTCCATGCTGAACACCCCTTCCGAGACAATCAGTCCGCGATTTGGCTCAAGCTGCCGTTCAAGGGCCGCCATGTCGTTGTGGGCAAAGCGCTTCATCTTGCAGGGGAGCTGGCTGCCCATCTCCTGCAGGGAGGCGTGGTTGAGTTTGTCCTGCCACAGCAGATGATCCTTGCCGAGCAGGGCTTTGAGCACCGCCTGATTGGCGGAAAAACCGCAGTTGAAGAGCAGCACCGCCTCCACCCCGAGCCACTCGGCCAGGGTCTTCTCAAGCTGTTGGTGGGCATGACTGTAACCGGTCACCAGCGGCGAGGCGCCGGAGCCCGTGCCATAACGTTCAATCCCCGCGTTGAAGGCGGCCTTGATGGCGCCGTGATCCGCCAGTCCCAGATAGTCGTTGGCGGAAAAGTTGAGGTAGTCGCGCCCCGCAACCCTGAGCCGCCCGCCACTCGCCCCGTCGGTCGCGATGCGGTTGCGGAGCAGGCCGGCCTGCTCGCGCTCGACCAGAGCCGTGCCCAGCACAAAGGGGCCCGTTACTGCAGGGCCGTTCATGACCGCGCAGCCCCTGCACGGGGGCGGGTGGCGTCATAAAACATCTCGGCAGGCTCGCTCTGGCGACTCACCTCGGCCAGCAGTTCCTCTTCTTGAACCTGATCCGGCTTCTGGGCCCGCTGGGCAGGGCGAATGCCGAGCCGCTTGAACAGCTGCATATCGCTGTTTTCGTCCGGGTTGGGGGTGGTCAGCAACTTGCAGCCATAGAAAATGGAGTTGGCCCCGGCCATAAAACACATGGCCTGCATCTGCTCATTCATCTTCTCCCGCCCGGCTGAGAGGCGCACATGGGAGGCGGGCATCATGATCCGTGCCACGGCGATGGTGCGGATAAATTCGAACGGATCGAGGTTCTCCTGATCCTCCAGCGGCGTTCCCTTCACCTTGACCAGCATGTTGATGGGCACACTCTCCGGGTGCCGCGGCAGGTTGGCGAGCGCCATCAAGAGGCCCGCACGGTCTTTGGCCTGCTCGCCCATGCCGACGATACCGCCGGAGCACACCTTCATCCCGGCACCGCGCACATGCTCCAGGGTATCGAGTCGATCCTGATAGGTGCGGGTAGAGATGATCTCGCCGTAAAACTCGGGCGAGGTATCGAGGTTGTGGTTGTAGTAATCGAGCCCCGCGGCCCCCAGACGCGCCGCCTGATCGGCGGTGAGCATCCCGAGCGTCATGCAGGTCTCCATCCCCAGCCCGCGCACCTCCTCGATCATCCGGATGATGTAGGGCATGTCCTTCTCTTTGGGGTTGCGCCAGGCGGCCCCCATGCAAAAGCGTGACGAGCCGTTGGCCTTGGCTTCGCGGGCCCGCTCCAGCACCTTCTCCACCTCCATCAGCCGCTCGGCCTCAAGACCGGTGTGGTAACGGGCGCTCTGGGGGCAGTATTTGCAATCTTCCGGGCAGGCGCCGGTCTTGATGGAGAGCAAAGTGCTCACCTGCACTTCGTTCGGGTCAAAGTGGGCGCGGTGGACGGTCTGGGCCTGAAACAGCAGATCGTTGAATGGCAGGGCAAACAGGGCCTGAACCTCGGCGAGAGTCCAGTCATGACGAAGGGCGTGACCGCCCGCGGTGAGAGCATTCATACATGGCTTCCGGTTGTTATTAGTGGGATCCTGCGCCCGCCATCTTGGGATGGACGGCCACAAAACCCGCCGCCGGGCCTGCGCGCTCAGGGTTATGCGCAGTGCCAAGTGGCTGAAATTGTTGGCTAGTGTAGAGAGCACGCGTAGACTGTCAACACCGACCAGATCAAACAAATTGACAACAGAACAACAAATGACCAATCAAGAATTCGACCTGCACCACATCTGGCACCCCTATACCTCCCTCACTCACCCCCTGCCCTGCTATGAAGTGGTCAGCGCCAAAGGGGTGAAGATCACCCTCAGCGACGGCCGTGAACTGGTGGATGGCATGAGCTCCTGGTGGGCTTGCGTGCACGGCTATCAGGTGCCGGAGTTGGACGCCGCCGCCACCGCCCAGCTCGGCAAGATGTCCCACGTGATGTTTGGCGGCCTCACCCACGCTCCGGCGGTCGAGCTCTGCCGCAAGCTGGTGGAGATCACTCCAAAGGGGCTTGATCGGGTCTTTCTGGCCGATTCCGGCTCGGTGGCAGTGGAAGTGGCGCTCAAGATGGCGCAGCAGTACTGGCACGCCAAGGGGACGCCCAGAGCCAAATTTGTCGCCCTGCGCAGCGGCTATCACGGCGACACCTTTGGCGCCATGAGCGTCTGCGATCCCGATGGCGGCATGCATGAGCTCTACAAGGGGTTTCTGCCGGAGCACTATTTTGTCGAAGCACCCAGCTGCCGCTTCCACGCCGAGTGGGATGAACAGTGCGTGGTGGAGCTGGCGACGCTCATGGCGGATCATCACGAGGAGATCGCCGCCATCGTGCTCGAACCCATAGTGCAGGGCGCTGGCGGCATGCGCTTCTATCACCCCCGCTACCTGCAGTGGGTGCGTGCCCTGTGCGACGAGTTCGGCGTGCTGCTGATTGCCGACGAGATTGCCACCGGCTTTGGCCGCACTGGCCAGCTGTTTGCCTGCGACTGGGCGGGGATCAGCCCCGACATCATGTGTCTGGGCAAGGCGCTCACCGGCGGCTACCTCACCCTCTCTGCGACCCTGACCACCGAGCAGGTCGCCCGCACCATCTGTGACGGCAAGGCGGGGGTCTTTATGCACGGCCCCACTTTTATGGGCAACCCGCTCGCCTGCGCGGTGGCCAACGCCTCCATCGAGTTGCTGCTGGCCTCACCGTGGCAGGAGCGGGTGCGCACCATCGAGCATCAGCTGCGAACAGAACTGGTAGAGCTGACCCTGCACCCGGCGGTCGCGGATGTGCGAGTGCTCGGCGCCATCGGGGTGGTGGAGATGAAAGAGCGGGTGGATGTGGCGCGCATCCAGCGCAAGTTTGTCGAACTGGGCGCCTGGATCCGCCCCTTTGGCAAGCTGGTCTACCTGATGCCCCCCTTCGTCATCACCCCTGAAGAGTTGCGGGTATTGACCGGCGCCATCCGTCAGGCCATCACCGAAGGCGAGTTTTAATGCATGCAGCGGGCGGCCATCGCAGCCGCCCGTTTGACTACCGGCATTTGATATATAAAGAGGGCAACTTTATCCACTTCAGTGCAGTTTCACTTGCCGTAATGTGAGCAAAACACCAGACCTGAGGCCCCAAGAGGGGTAAACTGCTGCGGTTTTACTATCAAGAAAGACTGCTCATGCGCCTCTCCATTGCTGCCAAAATCAACTTTTTCCTGCTCTTCATCTTCTCCATGGTACTGGTCTTCTCCGCAGCCTATCAGGCAGTGCGCGAGCGCGATCTCATCCTGACCCTCATCAAGGAGCAGAGCCGCGAGCAGACCGAAGCCTATTTCGACGGCCTCAACATGCTGATGCTGACCGGCAAGATGGATGCCCGCGATACCCTGCGCGGCAAATTTCTCGACCATGCCCATGTGGAGGATGCCCGCATCGTCCGTGGCGACGCGGTGAGCAAACAGTTCGGGCCGGGACGGGAGACCGAACAGGTAAAAGATGAGTTTGATGAGCTGGCTCTGGCGGGCAAAGGGAGCCTGGAGGTGGTGCACAACGGCATGCACAGCCGTCTGGTAGTGACCCGACCGCTGCTGGCCAAGAAGGATTTTCGCGGCACCGACTGCACCAGCTGTCATCTGGTGCCGGAGAATACCGTGCTTGGGGCCGTGCGCTTTGACTACTCCCTCGATTCGCTGTTTACCCGGGTCGAGCAGAACATTCTCACCTCGGCGCTGATCCTCACCGGCATCTTCGGGATGGGACTGCTGCTGACCCTCTGGGTCATCCGCACCTGGATCGTGCGCCCCCTCAACCAGTTGACCCGCTCCATGGAAGAGGCCACCGACCTGCACGACTTCGGCCACCGGCTGGAGGGGGATGACGGCGACGAGATTGGCCGGGTGGCGGTGGCCTACAACCAGATGCTCGACAGTGTGGAGCGCCAGCTCGGCAAGCGACCGCTCGGCGGCAAGCCGGGAGCTCGCCCTGGCGAATAGCGGACCACACCGCCCGGCATCGGCTAACCGGTGTAATAGAACAGCAGACAAGCAATAAGGATCAGCAGCAGGATCGCCAGATTGACGTGATAGGCATCATCCCTGCGCCGACTGCGCCGCCGCTCCAGCAGCAGTACAGCCAGGGTCAGCAAGCTGCAACCCCACAGGCCATGCACCAACCAGGGAGTGAGTGCGGGATCCCAGTAATCGCGTACCTTGATGCCGCCGTAAACCAGAAAACCATATGCAATCTCCGGCCTAGCATAGTGATAGAGCGCAAGCAGCACGATAAAACCGCACCAGCAGATCAGCACCATTGCTCGCAACAGTCGTGTCAGCCAATCCGGCCCTTGTCGCCGCTCTTTCACTCGCATCTCCTGTCCCGAGGGAACCCTGCTTGGGTGAACCATGCTGAAAACCCCACCAGAGTCCGACATTTTTGCTTGTTTATCAAACCCGCGCGGGTAAGATTGACGGCTTAGTCTGCCATGGTGGGCCATCTGTGCCCGGGCCAGACTCCCTAGTGTTGCAAATAGCGCTGCAAGAACAAGCTGGAGACAATATTTCGATGACGCACGCATCCGTAGTTGATGTGCTGACCGGTAAATATGCGGTTGGCACCACCCTGACTGTACGAGGGTGGATCCGGACTCGCCGTGATTCCAAGGCGGGGATCTCATTTTTGGCCATTTCCGATGGCTCCTGTTTCCATCCGGTACAGGCCGTCGTCCCCAATACCCTGGCCAATTACGAGAATGAAGTGCTGCGTCTGACCACCGCCTGCTCCGTGGAAGTGACTGGCATCATCGCCGAATCCCAGGGCAGCGGCCAGGCTTTCGAACTGCAGGCCACCGATGTGAAGGTCGTCGGCTGGGTCGAAGATCCCGATACCTACCCGATGGCCGCCAAGCGCCACAGCATCGAGTACCTGCGTGAACAGGCTCACCTGCGCCCGCGCACCAACATCGTGGGTGCCGTGACCCGGGTTCGCCACTGCCTGGCGCAAGCTATCCACCGCTTCTTCCACGAAGAGGGCTTTGTCTGGGTTGCGACCCCGCTCATCACCGCCTCTGATACCGAAGGGGCCGGCGAGATGTTCCGTGTCTCTACCCTGGATCTGGAAAACCTGCCGCGTACCGACGCCGGCAAGGTGGACTACAACGAAGATTTCTTCGGCAAAGAGGCCTTCCTGACCGTATCCGGCCAGCTGAACGCCGAAACCTATGCCTGCGCCCTCTCCAAGGTCTATACCTTCGGGCCGACCTTCCGCGCTGAAAACTCCAACACCAGCCGTCACCTGGCCGAGTTCTGGATGGTTGAGCCGGAAGTGGCCTTCAACAATCTGGAAGATAACGCCGCCCTGGCCGAAGCCATGCTGAAGTATGTCTTCAACGCCGTCCTGACCGAACGTCGCGACGATCTGGAGTTCTTTGCCCAGCACGTGGACAAGGATGCCATCGGCCGTCTGGAGCGTTTCGTCGCCTCCGACTTCGCCCAGATTGATTACACAGATGCCATCGAAGTGCTGAAAAACTGCGGCAAGAAGTTCGAGTTCCCGGTCTCCTGGGGCATCGATCTCTCCTCCGAGCACGAACGCTATCTGGCCGAGGAGCACTTCAAGTCTCCGGTGGTGGTGAAGAACTATCCGAAAGATATCAAGGCCTTCTACATGCGCCTCAACGACGACGGCAAGACCGTTGCCGCGATGGACGTACTGGCACCGGGCATCGGCGAGATCATCGGTGGCTCCCAGCGTGAAGAGCGTCTGGAGGTACTGGATGCCCGCCTGGCCGAGATGGGCCTGAAGCAGGAAGATTACTGGTGGTATCGCGATCTGCGCCGCTACGGCACAGTCCCGCACTCCGGCTTCGGTCTGGGCTTCGAGCGTCTGGTGGTTTACGTGACCGGTATGGGCAACGTCCGCGACGTGATCCCGTTCCCGCGAACTCCGCGTACCGCCGAGTTCTGATCAGCGGCATATTGCCACTACATTGCAAAAGCCGTCCTCAGGGTCGGCTTTTTTATTACCCCCGTTATGGGTAATACTCAGAACCAATCGACACAAGGAATGGGTCGTTCATGGGATATCGTCGGCTTCTGACACTCTTGCTGCTCTGGCTCCCCCTGCAATTGCGGGCAGAACCCGTGCACCTGACCACCCTGGAGTGGCCCCCCTATACCAGCCAGCATCTCCCTGATGGTGGCCTTACCGGCCATATCGTCAAGCGTGCATTTGCCGAAGCGGGGCTGGAGGTTCAGTTTGACTTCTACCCCTGGCATCGAGCCATGTTGCTGGCATCCGATCCCGCCCAGCACTACAGCGGCTACTTCCCCAAATACTTCGCCGATGATCTGGATAAACGGTGGCATATTTCCACCAGCGTGGGCAGTAGTGTGCTGGGCATGGCGCAGCAAGCCGGCCCCCCTATCCACTGGCAGCGACTCGAAGATCTCGCTTCCTACCGGATTGGGGTCGTCGCAGGTTATATCAATACCCGTGAATTTGATGCCCTGATGGCCAGCAAGCGCCTCAACACCTTTGCCGTGGACGACGATCACCTCAACCTGCGAAAATTGCAGCGCGACCGGCTCGATCTGGCCGTGATCGACCGGGATGTTTTCTACTGGCTCACCTATCACGATGACAAACTCCACCCCGAACAGCTGCAGTTCAACCCGAAGATCCTCGGGTACAAGAGCCTGCACATCATGTTCCGTCCCGATCAACAGCAACTGCAACAGCGAGTGAACAATGCGCTAGCCAGACTCGATATCAAGCAGCTGAGCGAACAGTATCAGCGTCGCTATCTGCTATCAGCACCCGCCCCCCGATGAGCAGAGTCGCAGAACACCCCATTTGTCAAAAAAGATATCTTTAACCCGTGTTTTTACAGCCTCTTCTCCCCTGACCCGGGCCTTTTTCCACAACTTCCTTACCAACGCATTCCCCATCACAACGCCTCTGGTTGCACTCTGATGGGCTGGCCCCGAGTGATACCACTTGGTGACAAAAATGATGTTTTTGTTAGTACGTGGTTTTTAAGTGGTTTAATCAAAAATTCATCGAGTTATTGAAGTAACTCAATTTTTTCACTTTTTCAGGGGAGCAGAATAGCAACTAACCCTTTCGGGCTAAATAAAACAGACAATGACAATTCATGGTTCAGGCTACCCGCGGCAATATGGGTTGAATCACACGAGGTAACGGAATGATCTTGACGGAATTTTTAGTGGTACTCGGCTGCTTGCTGCTGGGTACCCGCTTTGGGGGCATGGGACTCGGTCTCATCAGTGGTATCGGTCTCTTCCTGCTGACCTTCGTCTTCGGTCTGGTTCCGGGCGAACCGCCTGTTCAGGTAATGCTGACCATTCTGGCGGTGATCGGCTGTGCCGCCACCCTGCAGACTGCCGGTGGCCTTAACCTGATGATGCAAGTGGCCGAGCGTCTGCTGCGCCGTCACCCGCAATACATCACTATCCTGGCGCCGCTCACCACCTGGACCCTCACCTTCCTGTGCGGTACCGGCCACGTGGTCTACACCATGTTCCCCATCATCGCTGACATCGCGCTGCAAAAGAACATCCGTCCCGAGCGCCCGATGGCTGTCGCCTCCGTTGCCTCCCAGATGGCCATCTGCGCCTCCCCGGTCTCCGTTGCTGTGGTCTCCATGGTCTCCATTCTGGCGGCTGGTCACGGTATCGGTCAGGCTTACGGCCTGCTCGACATCCTGATGATCGCCATCCCCTCCTCCCTGACCGGTGTCATCGTGGCAGCCCTGTGGAGCCTGCGTCGCGGCAAGGATCTGGACAAGGACGAAGAGTTCCAGGCCAAGATCAAAGACCCGGAGCAGCGCGCCTTCATCTACGGCGGTGGTGAAACCCTGCTCAACACCAAGTTCCCGAAAGAGGCCTACTGGTCTACCTGGATCTTCTTCGCCGCCATCGCTGCCGTGGTATTGCTCGGCGCCAACGAAGGTCTGCGTCCGGTGTTCACCATCAAGGACAAGACCGGCCCGCTCTCCATGAACCTGGTGATCCAGATGATGATGCTGATCGCCGGTGCCATCATCCTGATGCGCTGCAAGGTCAAGCCGGGCGAGATCGCCAACGGTGCCGTCTTCAAGGCAGGTATGGTCGCCATCTTCTCCGTGTTCGGGGTGGCATGGATGAGTGAGACCTTCTTCCAGGCCCACATGCCGCTGCTCAAAGAGACCCTGGCCCATGTGGTACAGGCCCAGCCCTGGACCTACGCCCTGGTGCTGTTCCTCATCTCCAAGCTGGTAAACAGCCAGGCCGCTGCCCTCACCGCCATCGCCCCCATGGGTCTGGCGCTGGGTGTGGAGCCGAAGCTGCTGATCGCCTTCCTGCCGGCCAGCTACGGCTACTTCGTGCTGCCGACCTACCCGAGCGATCTGGCCTGTATCGGTTTCGACCGCTCAGGCACCACCCGCATCGGCAAGTTCATCATCAACCACAGCTTCATCATTCCGGGGCTAATCGGGGTGGTGACCTCCTGCTCGCTGGGCTTTATCCTCACCAGCATCCTGCTCTAATCGCAGTCGCGTTTACCACGCCATTGCAATACAGGCCCCCGCTTCGGGGGCCTGCTTTTTTCCCGCTCAGTGACCCCAACCATTTCCCCGCCGCCATTTCCGGACACTATGCCTTTACCTCTGCCCCCGCCGCTGGGTAGCATGCCCCCTCGTTCACCACCGGAATCTCATCCATGTCTCGCGTCATCCTGCTCTGGAGCGGTGGCAAAGATGCCATGCTGGCCCTCTGTCATGCCCGCCAAGCGGGCCATCAGGTGGTGGCACTGGCCACCTTTGCCCCGCCAGAGCCCCGATTTCTCGCTCACCCCTTGCCACTGGTGCGCCGTCAGGCGGAAGCCCTCGAGCTGCCCCATCTGCTGGTCACCATAGAAGCGCCGTTCGAGCAGAGCTATGAGACGGCGCTGAGCCGCTTGCAGCAGGAGTGGAACCTCGACGGGGTGGTCACCGGCGATATCGACAGCGTGGGCGGTGCGCCAAACTGGATCCGCGAACGCTGCCAGCCGCTGGGTCTCACCGTCCACACCCCGCTCTGGCAGCAATCTCGCCAAGCCTTGCTGGCGGATATGCTGGCACGCGGCATCGTCGCCCACCTCTCCTGCGTCGATACCCTGATACTGGCCCCCGAGTGGACTGGGCGTACCCTCGATGCCGCCACCCTCGCCGAGTTGCAGCAGCTTGCTGCAATACAGGGCTTCGATGCCTGCGGCGAGCAGGGGGAGTACCACACCATGGTGACCGACGGCCCGGGCTTTGCCGCCCCGCTGCGCCTCGATGGCTGGCAGGTGGCGCGGCAGGATCACCTGGCTTATCTGGCCGAGCCACAGGGGTAACGGCCGCAAGCCATCTGGCCCGCTCACTCAGCACGCGAAAAATCGCGATAAAAAACGGGAGGCAACAGCCTCCCGTTTGGATTTGAGCGGGCCATGGCGACCCGAACAAGGGATAAACCGGCTTATTTCACCAGCTTGCCCAGCACCCGCTGCAGCAGGCGGATGCGCGGCTCGATGCTCTCCAGCAGCAGGAATTCCGCCTCCGAGTGGAAACCGCCCCCCATGGGGCCGAAACCATCGAGGGACGGCACCCCCGCGGCGGCGGTGAAGTTGGCATCCGAGCCGCCACCGGCTTCCAGCCAGTTGAAGGGGATCCCCTCCTCTTTGGCTGCCGCCTCTACCAGCGCCATCAGCGCCTCGCTGTCACCGCTCGGGCGCATCGCCGGCTTGAAGGTCTGGCGATCCACCTCAACCCGACAACCCGCGAGGAAGGGGTTGTTGGCCATAAAGGTGAGCCGGTCGTGTACCGCAGCGGCCTCTTCGTTGCTCCAGAAGCGCAAATCCACGATCGCCTCGGCAAAGTCCGGCACCACGTTAACGCCGGTGCCACCCTGTACCACGCCGACGTTCATGGTGGTGCCCGTGGTCATGTTGACCTGCTCGTTGATGGCCAGCACCCAATGCGCCAGCTCGGTGATAGCAGAGACACCTTCGGTCAGGGCCGAACCGGCGTGGGACGCCTTGCCGTGGAAGGTGATGCGGTACTTGGCATTGCCCTTACGGGCGCTGATGAGATCCCCGTTGGGACGGGCTGCCTCGGCCACCAGCACGCAGCCGCTCTGTTTGGCCTTCTCCACCAGCCAATCCTTGGACCAGGGGGAGCCAATCTCTTCGTCGCAGTTGTAGCAGACCAGCACCTTGAGCTTGGCAAGCAATGCCGGATCCATCTCTTTGAGGGCATACCAGATAGAGAGCAGGCCGCTCTTCATGTCCGACACACCGGGACCAAAGGCTTGATTGCCTTCGATTTTCAGCGGGCGCTTGGCCGCCGTCCCCTCGGGGAAGACGGTATCCATGTGGCCGCACAGCATCACATCGTAGTGATCGGCACCCGGCGCATTGGTTGCCTCGAGGCAGGGGCCGCACTCGGCAGCGAACTGGTGGCGGGTCACCTGCCAGCCGATGGCCTCATATTTCTCGGTCATGATGTCGGCCACTTTCGCTACCCCGGCCGGGGTGCGAGTACCGCAATCGAGGTTGATGAGCGGGGCCAGATCGGCCAGATAGCTATCGAGGGAAAACGGGCTCTTTACAACTGTCATTATCTTCTCCATGCAACAATCAGCGTTGATGACCGATCGTCTATTGCAACAATGCGACACAGTGAGAAAAAGGCGGGCAGCCATGCCACCCGCCCGACCGGTAAATTCCAAACACCACTACATAACCCACATCACTACATGAACAGCAGATAGTTGAGGGTCAGCGCCGTCAGCAGCGCCCCCGCCATCGGCACGCTGGTGCGTTTGACCACGGTAAAGGGCGATACCTTGGCAATCCCCGCACAGGCGATCAGTACCGCTGCGATGGGAGAGACGGTGCGGCCGATACTGGAAGCAAGCTGCATCGGCAGCAGCATGGTCACCGCAGGTACGCCAAACTTGGCCGCAACCGCCGGTGCCAGGGTCGAGAAGCTGAGGAACGCCGCGTTGCCGGAGCCCATGATGACCGCCGCTACCATGATCAGCGCCACCATCACCAGGGTCATCAGACCGCTGCCGATACCGGCATTGCTGGCAGAGTGCAGCAGGGTGTCGATGGCACCGATGGCCTTGAGGGATTCAGCAAACAGCTCGGCACAGACGATGAGCGCCACCACGGGGCCAAACACCTTGCCCATACCATCGAGGAAGCTCGACAGCCCGGCAAAAGCGGTACGCACCGAGCGACTACGCAGCAGCTCGCACAGCATGCCGATAAAGACCGACAGCAGCATGGCCACCTCCACGCTCATCTTGATGTCGCTCACCAGCAGCTTGGAGAAGGTCATCATCAGCACGAAGGGGATGATCGGCAGCAGGGCATACCAGGTGGGCGCCTGCACGCTCTCGGTGCCCTGTTCGTCCAGCTCGGCGTGATCGCCGCGATGGAGCGCCGGATCCCAGCCATCCTTGCGATCGCAGTGACGCTGCCAGAAGAAGTGCAGCACCATGGTCACCAGCAGCATGGGGGCCACCAGCCAGATCTGGTAGTCGACAAAATAGCTGGTCGGATCCATGCCGGATTGACCGGCGGAGAAGATGGCGTTGGTCTGGGTCGGGCCAATTTCAAACGCCTGTGAGGTGGCGATGACGCCACAGGCGGAGGCCGGGCTGATGCCGAGGTTGCGCATCACCGGATACATGGTGACCATCAACAGCAGGCCAAGGCCGGTAGCGGAGGTGACGAACAGGGAGACGAATACCGCCACCAGATAGCAGATGGAGAGCATCAGGTAGCTGGACTGGATGCCTGCCACCGGTTTGACCGCCACCCGCACCAGCGCCTGGGAGGCACCGATATGGGACATGTAGGTGGCAAAACCCGCCACCGCCATGATGGTGAGGCCGAGGCCCGCCGCGCGGTAGGAGAAGATCCCCTTGAACACTTCGAACAGGTCGAACAGGGCGAAACCGGTGCTCTTGTCAGCGGGGAGAATGGGGTGCAGCCCCAGCCAGTAGGCCACCGCAAAAATGGCCATGCCCGCCAGCGCCAGCACCGCCTGCGGGTTGTAATCCTTGATGATGCCGTAGACCACGGCGACCAGAACGAGCAAGACGAATAAAAGTTCCAATATTCACTCCTGATAAATTTATCGAAGAGCGAAATCTAGTGATCTGACCACTGTTTGCCTTTGATCCCTATCAATAAAGGTGCCGTCACCGTGATTCATTAGCATAATATGTCGGCCATGTAACAATTTTTCGTTATTTCAACTACCGGAAAACCTTTATCACCCCATATCCGGGAATTGTGTGACGCGACTCCCCTCTTTTTTGCGTTGGATCAACATATGACGGCGCCGAACTGGCGAAGATGCGCTTCGACATATAGCGACCATTTCGCGCCGGAGAGAGTTATGACAAGCCAAGCCACCGCAGGTGCTTCGACCTGCGACTACAAGCTGTGGGACATCCTCGTCGAGTCTGCAAAGGAACGCACTACCATTCGTTACTCCAAACTGGCCAAGCAGGCCGGGCTGGAGCAGTGCCAGGATGAACTGCGCACCCTGCTGCAACGCATCCGCATGTACTGCACCGAAAACAACCTGCCGATCCTCTCCGCCATCGTGGTGGACGACGTGGGCAAATACACTGGCCTCTCTTCCAGCCTGCCTGATGCACCTTGGGAACGGGCCCGGGTCTTTGACCATGAGTGGAGCACCCTGCACTAATTGAGGTGCTTGATGATGCCGACCAAAACGCGCCCGCTGGCGCGTTTTGGCTATCTGGCGTTTGCCCTTTCTCTTTTTCTCCTGCAATAGCGGCTCTTCTCCCGCAATAACCGCCCCATCGGGCACGCCAGCCCCACTGCTTCTGACCTTGTGCTCAAAATCGCCGTTCAGGTGTGACCAGTCCCGGTAAAACCCGCGAGCCAGACCATCGGCGTTGCCATGGGATTGCCACAATGCCAGAATCGGGCCCTTGCACTCTGTTGATTCGGATTTTCGGGCACGGCCACGGCCTGCGCCCACAAGAGAAGGACTCCCCATGGCCATCACTCTCTATGGCATCAAGAACTGCGACACCATCAAGAAAGCCCGCAAGTGGCTGGATGAGGCCGGTATCGACTACCGCTTTCACGACCACCGCGCCGACGGCCTGAACCCGGACGATCTGGACAGCTGGCTGGCAAAACTCGGCTGGGAAGCCCTGCTCAACAGTCGCGGCACCACCTTCCGCGCCCTGCCGGATGAAGCCAAACAGGGGCTCGACACCGCCAAGGCGCGCGCCCTGCTGCTGGAACATCCGGCCATGATCAAGCGCCCGCTGCTCGACCGTGACGGCGAACTGACTCTGGGTTTCAAGGCTGATCATTACCAATCCCTCTTCTCCCGTTAAGGACAACTAAGGACAACTGATGTCGGATGTCATCGCACTGGCCAAGGATCTGATCCGCCGCCCCTCCGTTACCCCCCTCGATGAAGGGTGCCAGACCCTGATGGCGGAGCGCCTCGCCAGGATCGGGTTTGTCATCGAGCCCATGGTGTTTGAAGACACCACCAACCTCTGGGCCCGCCGCGGCAGCGAGGGGCCGCTGTTCTGCTTCGCCGGCCACACCGACGTGGTGCCCGCCGGGCCGCTGGAGAAATGGCACACCCCGCCGTTCGAGCCGACCATCAAGGATGGCGTGCTCTACGGGCGCGGCGCCGCCGACATGAAAGGCTCGCTGGCTTCCATGGTGGTGGCGGTCGAGCGCTTCGTGGCCGAGCATCCGGATCACAACGGGTCCATCGCCTTTCTCATCACCTCCGATGAAGAGGGGCCCTTTATCAATGGCACCACCCGGGTGATCGACACCCTGGAGGCCCGCAACGAGAAGATCCGCTGGTGCATCGTCGGCGAGCCCTCATCCACCGACGTGGTGGGGGATGTGGTGAAGAACGGCCGCCGCGGCTCCATCACCGGCGATCTGCTGGTGCGCGGGGTGCAGGGCCATGTCGCCTATCCCCATCTGGCGGACAACCCCATTCACAAAGCCGCGCCAGCGCTGGCGGAACTCGCCGCCACCGTGTGGGATGAGGGCAACGCCTACTTCCCCCCCACCAGCTTCCAGATCGCCAATATCTCGTCCGGCACCGGCGCCTCCAACGTCATTCCGGGTGAGCTGCAGGTCCAGTTCAACTTCCGCTTCAGTACCGAACTGACCGACATGGATATCCGTGAGCGGGTCGAAGCGCTGCTGGATAAACATGGCCTCGATTATCAGCTGAGCTGGACCCTCTCCGGCCAGCCGTTCCTCACCGACACAGGCGCGCTGCTCGATGCGGCTGTGGCGGCCATCGAGGCGGTGAACGGTCAGCGACCGGCCCTGCTCACCACCGGCGGCACCTCCGACGGGCGCTTTATCGCCCCTACCGGCGCCGAGGTGATTGAGCTCGGTCCCGTCAACGCCACCATTCACAAGGTGAACGAGTGCGTGAAGGCGGACGATCTGGATCTGCTGGCGGACATGTACCAAGGGGTGCTCGAGAGATTGCTGGCATGACGCAGGAACAACTGCTGGGGCTCGACGAGAGCCACCTTATTCTGGTGGGACGCGGCCCCCATCGTCTGACCGCCGCCACCGCGGCGGCCTTCAACGACATGCAGGTGGCGGCCGCCTACGAGGGGTTCAACCTGCAGGCGGCCTCCAGCTGGCGCAGCTTCGAGCGCCAGCTCGCCATCTGGAATGGCAAGTGGCGCGGCGAACGACCACTGCTCGATGCCCACAGCCAGCCCATCGATGCCCTGCAACTAAGCGAGGTGGAGCGGCTGCACGCCATTTTGCGCTGGAGCGCCCTGCCCGGCACCAGCCGTCACCACTGGGGGACCGATCTCGATATCTACGACCCGGACTGTTTGCCTGCCGATACCAAACTGGCACTGGAGCCGTGGGAGTATGAAGCCGGGGGCTGGTTTGCAGATCTCAGCGAGTGGCTCAGCGACCACATGAGCGACTTCGGCTTCTTCCTCCCTTATGCCAAACCAGTCGGTGCAGAGAGCGGGGTCGCCTACGAGCCCTGGCATATCAGCTTCTCGCTGGAGTCCGACGAGCAGCGACTCGATCCCGCGGCACTGGCGCTTTGTCTGCAACAGGCGGATATTGAAGGCAAGTCGACCATATTGGCCAACCTTGATGAAATTTTGGCCCGTTATGTCACCACCTGTCCTGACGAAAGGAAAATCCCATGAATCTCTGGCTGTGGATAGGGTTGCCGCTGCTGTTCCTGCTCGGGCTGTTTCTCAATGCCATCAAAGACATGAAACGGCTGGAGAAGCAGTTGCCCAACTACAAGGACAAGATCCGCGAAGTAAAGGATGACGAGGACGACTGAATCCCGCCCCCATCCCGTGGGGAGCGCCCTTGTGCTCCCCTCTCCCTCTGCTGTGCCGTTTCGCTTTTCCCCGCCCTCTCCTCCCTGCGCATCCTGAAATCGACGATCCTTTGACTCCGCTTTCGTTAACCCCGTCACAGTCAGAATATGGCGCGGCCATGCTGAAAAAAGGGATGAAAAATGTAAGAAAGTGAAAATTGATGCACAAATAAGCCACACAAGGGGGGCCTAACTGCATATAATGTGCCTACTTTGCACATTACCAGGAAGGAGTTCGCCCTTGGATGCCGCTACCATCAACAGTTTCTTTTTTGTCGCTGCCCTGTTGGTGGGAGCCAGCGTACTGTTGAGCGCCCTCTCTTCCCGCCTCGGTATTCCCATTCTGGTTATCTTCCTCGCCGTCGGCATGCTGGCCGGTGAGGATGGCCCTGGTGGCATCCACTTCGCCGACTACTCCATCGCCTATCTGGTGGGCAACCTGGCGCTTGCCATCATTCTGCTCGACGGTGGCATGCGCACCCGGGTCTCCTCGTTTCGGGTTGCACTCTGGCCTGCCTTGTCGCTGGCGACAGTCGGGGTGGCTATCACCACCGGCCTGACGGGGCTTGCCGCCGCCTGGCTGTTTGACCTCAACCTGATGCAGGGGATGCTGATCGGCGCCATTGTCGGCTCCACCGATGCGGCGGCGGTCTTCTCCCTGCTCGGCGGGCGCAGCCTCAACGAGCGGGTGAGCGCGACGCTGGAGATAGAGTCGGGCAGCAACGATCCTATGGCAGTGTTTCTTACCGTCACCCTGATCGAGGTGCTCGCCACCGCCCAGCAAGGGCTGGATGGGGGCTTCCTGCTGCTGCAACTGGTCAAGCAGTTTGGTCTTGGCGCCGGGATCGGCCTTGGCGGCGGCTGGCTGCTGTGGCGCCTCATCAACACAGCCCGCTTGGCGCCGGGGCTCTATCCGCTGCTCACCGTCAGCGGCGGTCTGCTGATCTTCGCCCTCACCACGGCGGTCGGTGGCAGCGGCATTCTCGCCATCTATCTCACCGGTCTGTTGCTCGGTAACCTCGCCCTGCGCAGCCGCAGCACCACATTGTCGGTGCTGGACGGTCTGACCTGGCTCAGCCAAATCGGCATGTTTCTGGTGCTGGGGCTGCTTGCCTCCCCCCACAAGCTGCTGCCCATCGCCCTGCCCGCGCTGGCGCTGGCGATGTGGATGATCCTGTTTGCCCGCCCGGTGTCGGTCTGGATCGGGCTGCTACCGTTCAAGAACTTCGCCCCCCGCGAGCGCTGGTTTATCTCCTGGGTTGGCCTGCGCGGCGCCGTGCCCATCATTCTGGCGGTGTTCCCCATGATGGCGGGGCTGCCCAACGCCCAGCTCTACTTCAACGTCGCCTTCTTTGTAGTACTGGTCTCGCTGATTTTGCAGGGCAGCTCGCTACCGCTGGCCTCAAAACTGGCGCGGGTGGAGGTACCGGCACCGCCGTCGCCCATCAACCGCTCGGGGCTCGAAATCGATCTCGACAGCCAGTGGGAGACCTTCGTCTACCAGCTGGGGGAAGAGAAGTGGTGCATCGGCTCGCCACTGCGGGATCTGCAGATGCCCACCGGCACCCGGATCTGCGCCCTGTTTCGTGGCCGCGAGCTGCTCCACCCCTCGGGTAGTACCTGTCTGCAGGCCGATGACATCCTCTGCGTCATCGGTCACGAACGTGACCTCCCCGCCCTCGGTCAGCTCTTTAGTCAGGCACCGGAGCAAGATCTCGGCCCCCGCTTCTTCGGTGACTTCCTGCTGGAAGCGGCGGCACGGCTGGTGGATCTCGCCCCTCTTTACGGGCTGGATGTGAGCGAGGTGGCGGATCAGACACTGGGCGATTTTATTGCCAGTCAGTTGGGCGATAATCTGGTGGTCGGTGACAACATCGAATGGCAGGGCCTGATCTGGACCGTGGCCGAAATGGACGAGAGCGTGCCGAGCAAGATCGGGGTGCGCTTTCAGGAAGAGGACCCGGTCTGACTGACCGTCCCGTATCAAGTCCCCAGCAAGAAGGGAGAGAGTTATGCCATATCAAAGTTTGCTGTCCGGCCCCCTGCCCCCCGCTGCCAATCTGGGGGTCATTGAAGGCTTTTTTGGCAAGGGATGGAGCTGGCAGGCCCGCGCCCGCTACGCCCAGTGGCTGCCACGCCACGGTTACGGTTTCTATATCTATGCACCGAAAGAGGATGGCTATCTGCGCAAGCACTGGGCCCTCCCCTGGCCCGAGCAGCAGCAGGCCGATCTCGCCGAACTGGCGCGCCAGTGCCGCGCCAACGGCCTCGCCTTCGGGGTGGGCTTGAGCCCCATGGGGGCTCATCACGACTACGATCGCAAACGCTCGGCGCTGCTTGAGAAAGTGCGCCTCATCGACGAGATGCTGCAGCCTGACATTCTGGCAGTGCTGTTTGACGACATGAAGGGGGATACCCCGGATCTGGCGCACCATCAGCTCATCATCGCCCACGACATCGCGGCTCACAGCAAGGCGACCCGCCTCATCTTCTGCCCCAGCTACTACTCGACCGATCCGGTGCTGGAGAAGGTGTTTGGCGCCATGCCGCCCCACTATCTGGAGGAGCTTGGCGAGCGGCTCGATCGCCGTTTCGAGATCTTCTGGACCGGCCCCAAGGTCTGCTCCAGCGAATATCCGGCCAGCCACCTCAAGCAGGTGACCGAACTGCTCGGCCGCAAGCCCTTCCTGTGGGACAACTACCCGGTCAACGATGGCAGCAAGGCGAGCAGCTACCTGCACCTGCGCGCCTTCGAGAATCGCCCTGCCGAGCTGGCAGAGCTGGTCTCTGGCCACGCGGTCAACCCGATGAAACAGGCGGCGCTGTCGACCCTACCCCTCGCCACCCTGCCGATGAGCTACCGCCTCGGCAAGCAGTACGACCCCGACAAGGCGCAGCATGCCGCCCTCAACGCCACCTGCGGCCCACAGATCTCGGCGATGATCGAGGCCGACCTGCCGCTGTTTCAGGACATAGGGATGGCCCAGCTGACCCCTGAGCAGGTGGCCCATCTCAAGGCCCGCTACCTGCCGTTTCGTGACCAATCCTGCGTCGACGAAATCGTGCGCTGGCTGGATGGGGAGTATGTGTTCGACCCCGACTGCCTGACCGATTGATCTGCCTCGGCAGGCGTGATGGGCACAGCCACTCTGGACAAGGTGTGCGCACAGTTACGGCAACAAAGAGTTAATCACTGAGAATATCGGGCATAACCCGGGGCCAGGATGGCAGTTAAACAGCCCTGACAAGATGGTTTCAAGGGAGCTTGTATGGATACACATCTGCTTTACCAGAATCTGGCGGTGATCGCTGCCTTCTTGCTGATCTACAGCCTGATCGCGGGGCGCTTCGAATCAAAGCTGGTCAACGGCCCCCTGCTCTTTCTGCTGACCGGCTGGTTGCTGGGGCCTGGCGGGCTGGAGCTGCTCTCCCTCTCTATCGACAGCGCCGGCATCAAGCTGCTGGCCGAGCTGACTCTGGTTATCGTTCTGTTCAACGATGCCGCCAATACCAACTGGCAAGTATTGCTGGCCAACCGGCAGCTCCCCATCCGGCTGCTAATGATCGGCCTGCCACTGACGCTCATCGCCGGAGCCCTGTTTGGTCACTGGATCTTCCCCGACCTGCCACTGCTGGAGATGGCCATCCTCTCCACCATTCTTGCCCCCACGGATGCGGCGCTCGGCAAGGCGGTGGTGAGCAACCCGGCCGTACCGGCGCCACTGCGCGAAGGGCTCAATCAGGAGAGCGGCCTCAACGACGGCATCTGTGTGCCTGTGCTGCTTCTGCTGCTGGCCCTTATCGCCCCCACAGAGCAGCACGCAGGCACAGCCACGCTGGCCATCACCCTGATGCTGGAGGAGATCGGCATTGGCCTGCTGGTCGCCTTCGTGCTGACCAGCCTAACCATACGGCTGCTGAAAATCTCTTATCTCAACGGCTGGCAACTGCCGCTCTGGCGCCAGCTCACCATGCCGGGACTGGCCCTGCTCTGCTTTGCGCTGGCCCAGAGTCTGGGGGGGAGCGGCTTTATCGCCGCCTTTGTCGGCGGTCTCTTTATCGGGCGCAGACTCGGTGAACACAAGCACGCCTATATGGACAGTTGCGAAGGCTACGGCGACCTGCTCTCCGTGGTGATCTGGATGGTGTTTGGCGCAACTCTGCTCCCCATGTTGTCGGAGCTGATGCACTGGCAATACTGGCTCTATGCCATTGCCAGCCTCACCCTGCTGCGGATGGTGCCGGTCTGGCTGAGCCTGCTCGGCACCGGCCTCAAGCCAGAGCTCAAGCTCTTTATCGGCTGGTTCGGCCCGCGGGGCCTTGCCAGCATCGTCTTTGCAGTGATGGTGCTGCAAAACCAGCCTGCCCTGATTGGCCAGCGCCCCATCATCGCCACTGTGCTCTGCACCATCATATTGAGCGTGCTGCTGCATGGCATCACCGCCAACCCCTGGGTCGCACGTTTCAAACCCCGCTGAACCACTTGGCACTCATAAAAAATGCCACCGACCGGTGGCATTTTTCTTGTCTGGTGCGGGTCACTGACAGCGCTTAACCAAGCGCCAGCCAGACTCCCACCCCCAGCATCAGAGTACCGGCGATGCGGTTCATCAGGGTGACGTTGCCGCTCTTGGCGAGGAAGTGGCGCAGAGTTCGGCCACCACTGGCGTAGAGCAGCAGGCAGGAGAATTCGATGACCAGAATAAGCGCCACCAGCGCAGTGATCTGCGGCACCATCGGCTTGCTGGCCGAAATGAACGGTGGCAGCAGGGAGATCATGAAGGCCCACCCCTTGGGGTTGGCAATGGCGGTGACGAAACCCTGCACCGCCAGTCCCATGGCGCTGGTCTGCTGACCGGACGAAAGATCCGCCGGAATGGCCATCTTCCCCTTGGCCTGCCACATCTGGATACCGAGCCAAACCAGATAGGCGCCCCCCACATATTTGAAGGCGGCAAAGATCCCCGGATAGTTGAGCATGATGGCAGCCACCCCGATCACCGACAGCACCGAGACCAACCCGACTCCGATCAGCTCCCCCCACATCATGTGCAGGGTACGGCGCACCCCCAGGCTCATCCCCAACGTCATCGACAGGGTCATGCACATGCCGGGGGTCACCGAGACAAAGAAAAAGGTCGGGATAAACAGGGCCAGAATGGCCGGATCGATCCAGCTGGACACTACACACCTCCATACGCCAAGAGCGGGGAATCACGAAAACGGGACAGGATTGACTCAATCCGGCCAGTTGTACCACATATTCAGGGGATCAAGCGTTCAATCATGCATATATGACGCCTTTTTCACAAGGAAAAACCTTTTCTTCAGCAAATTTCAGCAATAAAATCCTGTGACAGCTCCTGACGTAGGTGTGTAATATGTCGGCTCCTCCCATTTCGGATTAGAGCCATTTATGTCATTGAATAATCTATCAATACGTGTCCAGGTCCTGATACCGCTGCTGCTGGCCAGCCTGCTGATGATGGTGATGATTGCCATCAGTAAACAGGGGCTGGATGAAGCCATCAATGACATAGATGAGACGACCCAGAGCGTGGTCCAAAACAAGGACGATATTGCCAAACTGATCCACGCCACCTACCGGCTGCGCACCAGCGCCATCTATGGCCTCTACGATGCCAAGCTGTTTGCCGCACTGCCCGCAAACCTCAACAGCGCCGAGCAGGAGATCAACGCAATCCTCGGCCGTCTGGTGCTCCCCGGTGCCGAGCAGGATAACCGGCAGGTCGCTGCCGCCCTGCAGGCCTACCTCAGCCATACCCGCAGCAACATGCTGCCGCTGCTGGCGCAAAAACATCAGGGTGGCGTCGATCCGGTCGCCTACGAGGCGGCCCGCCTCCATTTCCGCGAGCTGGGTGAACAGCTGATCAAACAGATCGACAGCATGTCGGCCCACATCAACCAGCTGATCCAGCAAGAGCTGGCCGACGAGCAGGCTCACTACGACGCAACCCTGCTGCGTACCCTGCTGCTCACCGCCGGTACCCTGCTGGCGGCGCTGATCTGTGGCTGGGTCCTCTCCGGTCGCATCGTCAGCCCCATCGGTCAGTTGCAAGAGGTGATGCACGCCGTGGCGCAAGGGCGCTTCAACGTGCGCGCCAAAGCGGATGGCAACAACGAGCTGACCCGTCTGGCCAAAGATATCAACCTCACCCTGACCCAGCTCGGCAACACCATCGAGAACCTGACCGGGATCAGCAACAGCGTCGCCTCCGCCGCCACCGAGCTGGCCGCCGTGATGACCCAGTCCGAGGCCAATGCAAAGCAGCAGCACAGCGAGATCGAACAGGTCGCCTCCGCCGTGACCGAACTCTCCAGCACCGCTGACAACGTCAACCACAACGCCGCCGTCGCCGACGAGCTGGCGCGGGATGCCAATGGCCGGGTCGAACAGGGGCTCGCCCTCTTTACCGAAAGCATCGCCGCCAACAGCCGGATGGCGGGCAGTCTGGAAGATGCCGCAGCCATCGTGGCCCAGCTCAAATCCCAGTCCGAGCAGATCGGCAAGGTAATTGAAGTGATCCAGGGGATCTCCGAGCAGACCAACCTGCTGGCGCTCAATGCCGCCATCGAAGCAGCTCGCGCCGGTGAAACGGGCCGTGGTTTTGCGGTGGTGGCCGACGAGGTGAGAATGCTGGCTGCCCGCACCCAAGACTCCACCAAGGAGATCCAGGCTATCATCGAGCGGCTGCAGAGCCAGTCCCAATCCGCCAACAACGGCGTGCAGGAGACCCTGGAGATCCTCAGCCATAACCAGCGTTTGTCCGCTCAGGTGCAGGATCTGCTAAGCGGCATTACCGGTGCCGTGCGCCAGATCAACGACGCCAACGCCCAGGTCGCCACTGCCGCCGAGGAGCAGTCCTGCGTCACTGCCGACATCAACCGCAACATCACCAATATTCACGAGATCGTGAGCCAGAGCTCCGCCGGCATCAGCCAGAGCGCCAGTGCCAGCAACGAGCTCTCCCAGCTCGCCGAGCAGCAACGCAAACAGCTGGCTCAATTCCAGCTGTAAGCGCACAAAGTGAACCAGACAAAAAGGCCCGCAAGGGCCTTTCTTGTTGATGGAGCAATGGCTTTGTCTCTGTTTTAAACGCCATTTTTTGGCCGTTGGCGCCATAAGGGGCTGGGCTGCCCTGTCAAATATCGGTATGGTAGAGGCACGTTACTCCCCCCTCACGTGAGCACACCATGAGCCTGAGATTCAAGAAACCCGCTTTTATCGCCCTGGGGCTCATCGCCCTCATTTCCGCCGCCTGGCTCGACTACTACCTGCCGGAGCACACCATCGCCACCATCACAGGGGTCGAGGTGAAGCGCACCGACAAGGATGGCCCCATCAGCCAGAAGAACCCGGCTGACGGCCCCACCACCGACGTCTACTACATCTACACCGAGCGCCCCGGCGAGAAGATCCGGGTGTTTCGCAATGAAGATACCGAGTGGGGCTGGCCCTTCTACTTCAAGTTCAACGCCGCCGACGTCCAGGCCAAGGCCAAGTCCATGGAGTTCGAGAAACGCCTGGCCATCATTACCTCCTACGGATGGCGCGTGAACATGTTCTCCATGTTCCCCAACGTCACCAAGATTGAGAGTACCGAGCCTGACGCCTCCACCTGGAGCTTCTTCCGCTGGTTCTGGTTCGGCCTCTGGGCGCTGGTGATGGGCAAAGCCGCCATCGCGACCTGGCGCTACTTCGATCGCCTTGAGGACGAGCTATGAGTGAGCCGAGCAAGACCCGCACCAGCTTCTACCGGCGGCTCTACGTGGCCTGGCTGATCAGCCAGGGCACGGATACGGTGCCCGCCCTCATGGAGGCAACCGGCATGCCGCGCCGCACAGCGCAGGATACCCTGAGCGCGCTGGCCGAGCTCGACATCAGCTGCGCCTTCGAGCAGACCGAGGGGGCTCGCCACCTGCAGGGACACTACCGCATCAGCGACTGGGGCCCCATCAACCCAGCGTGGATCAAGGCTCAACTGCCGCTTATCAAAGAGACTTTGAGCTATCCCTGAAATGATGTCGAGTCAGGCCTGCGACTGGGGAACCTATTGCAATCCGGCATGGATCAAGGCCCAGCTGCCTCTTATCAAGGAGACGCTGAGCTATCCCTGATCAGGGCGCTAAGCAACAATAAAAAAGAGGGGCCAGCCGGCAAGGCTGGCCCCTCTATTTCAGGCCGATAGCATGACAGGTAGTCCTACTCAGGCATGGCCGAATCCTCAAGTTCCCCATCAGACTCGCCGCGGGTGCAATCGATGATGGAGCGCTTGGGGTTGTTGGGATCGCGCAAAAGCAGAGGGGCTGAGCCCTCGTCATGCTTCTGCTCGTCGCCAAACTCGCTGCCGTAGGCGTTGTGGGTCAAGCGGCGGGCGTTGGCGATGGGGGTATCGACAAAGAGGGCATGCACTTCGAAGCTTGAGGCTGGCACGATAAAGCCGACCACCGGCAAGCCGTGCAGCTCCTCGTGCACCTTGTACCAGGCAAAGCCGTCACTCACCTTGTAGGGGGTGTAGTTGGCCAGTTGTAGATTGGCGGCCCTGCCCGTCTCATCCACATAGAGATCGGTAAATTCACAGGTCGCCAGCCCCTGCCACATCCGCTCGAACGGCGTCGCACAGCCTGTCAGTTGCAACCCGGCCAGCAGCACCAAGCCTCTCTTCCACATTCCCCGCCCCTTCTTGCAAAAATGAACCGGCGCTCAGTCAAACGCCCGCAGCCGCGTCACCAGCAGATCGATAAAGCCCGGACGATCCAGCCCCAACAATACCAGCGCATTGGCTGGCTTGCCGGTCAGGCCATAACGATCCACCACCGTCATCCCCACGGTATGCTCCCCGCTGGTCTCGATATCGACCCAGCACTCGACCCCGTGGAACAGCTCGGGAGCCAGCAACCAGGCAATGGTACAGGGGTCGTGGAGCGGCGCACCAGCAAATCCCCACTTGGGATCCCGATGGTAGATCATGAAAAAGTCGAGCAGACCGGCCACACACTGGGCCACCGGATTGGTGATGGCGCGTACCCGTTCGATATCCTCGTCCATCACCTGCGCCTCATGGGTCACATCGAGGCCGCACATGGTGATGGGGATACCCGACTTAAAGACCATATCGGCCGCTTCCGGGTCCACATAAATATTGAATTCCGCCGCCGGCGTCCAGTTGCCAGCCCCAGCGGCGCCCCCCATCAATACGATGCGGGCAATCTTGGGTTTGAGCTCGGGATGAGCCGCCAGCAGCAGGGCGATATTGGTCATCGGCCCAGTCGGCACCAGAGTCACGGGCTCCGGGCTCTCGCGCAGGCACTTAGCCATCAATTCAAGCCCAGTCATGGCCTGCGGCGCAAAGGCAGGATCAGGCAGTTTGGGGCCATCGAGCCCAGATTCGCCATGGACGTTGTCGGCGATAATCAGCTCGCGGGCCAGTGGTTTCGGCGCCCCGGCCGCCACCGGAATATCGTCCCGTCCCAGCAGGGTGAGAATGCGCAGGGCATTGTTGAGGGTCTTGTCCGGCGTCTGGTTGCCCGCGCTGGTGGTAACCGCCAGCACCTTCAGTTCAGGGCTGGCCAGCGCCAGAATCAGGGCGATGGCATCGTCGTGGCCGGGATCACAATCGAGAATAACGGGCAGTGCCATGGGATGAGTCCTTACAACATAACAGGGAGCCATACCTTAACAAGCAAGCCTCGGATTAACTCGGGAGGGGGTCACAAAACGGGGCCTTGTTGCTGACCTGGGCGGTTTGCACGGCACGCCACCTAGCTCAACACAGCTCACTATCAAAAGTTTGTATGGCGTCATGCCGTTCATTTTCCGAGGCAGCGCACCGCCCATTCGCCCGGCCGCGCCGGTTCGGGTATGATCGCACCCCATTTCCAGCCTGTGCCACCTATGTCCGTTATCGTCGACACCTTTATTGCCCCGCCCTGCAAGGCCGCCATCGAGATCCTGTTCGAGGATGAACACCTGCTGTTCATCAACAAGCCGAGCGGCCTGCTGAGTCTGTCGGGCAAAAATCCGCAGAACCTCGACTCGGTGCACTATCGCTTGGTGCAGGATTACCCCGGCTGCACCCTGGTGCATCGCCTCGATTTTGGCACCTCAGGCATCATGGTGGTGGCCAGAAACAAGGCCATCAATGCCCTGCTCTGCCACCAGTTCAGTCAGCGGGCGGTGAGCAAGGCCTACAGCGCCCTGCTCTGCGGTCATCTGATTGACGACGAAGGAGTTATCGACGCCCCCATCGCCAAGGATCCGGCCCTCTTTCCGCTGATGAAGATCTGCGCCGCCAGCGGCAAACCCGCCCGCTCCCGCTATCGGGTGATTGAGCGGCTGGCGCAGCAGATACAGAGGCAGACCGTGCCACTGACCCGGGTGAGGTTGGTGCCAGAGACCGGCCGCACCCATCAGCTGCGCATCCACAGTCAGCTGCTGGGCCACCCCATCCTCGGCTGCGATCTCTATGGCGGCCTGCTGCAACCCGGCTGCGAACAGGCGCCGCGGCTGATGCTGCATGCCAGCGAGCTGGATTTTGCTCATCCGGTGAGCGGCGAGCCGATGCAAGTGCGCTGTCCAGCGCCGTTTTAGAGCCAATAGGGAGAGACAACCAGCGCAAGTGCGGCGGGATCAGTGAAAGGCGTGACGGGAGAGAAAAAGCGGTAAACGGCGGATAAAGATAGGGGCCGCGCTTTCGCAACGGCCCCCACCCCCCACTCTTTGTGGTGCTATCAGATCAGCTTGCGGGCAGCGCCCAGTACGATCTTGATGGCATCAGATTCGGTCTTCGCCATGGTCTCGGCGTTCGGGATCTCTTGCTGGGTGCGGTTGACGATAACGCCAGCCACCATACCGGCACGCAGGCCCTGGCTGGAGCACATGGTCAGCAGGGTTGCAGATTCCATTTCATAGTTCAGCACGCCCATGGCTTGCCACTCTTTCATGGAACCCTGGAAACGGCTCACTACGCGGCCGGATACGGTATCGTAACGCTCCTGACCCGGGTAGAAGGTGTCAGAGGAGGCAGTCACACCGATGTGCAGCTTGGAGCCCATCTCTTTGGCGGTGTTGACCAGCGCGGTGGTGCAGTCGAAGTCGGCAACAGCCGGGAACTCCATCGGTGCAAAGTGCAGGCTGGCACCGTCGAGGCGCACGGAACCGGTGGTCACGATCACGTCACCCACGTTCAGGTGCGGCTGGATGGCGCCGGTGGTGCCGATACGCAGGAAGGTGCGGATGCCAAGCTGGGCCAGCTCTTCTACCGCGATGGAGGTGGACGGGCCACCAATACCGGTAGAGCAGATGATCACGGCCTTGCCGTCCATCTCGCCGCGCCAGGTAGTGAATTCACGATGGCTGGCCAGGTGCACCGGGTTATCCAACAGCTCTGCGATACGCTTCACGCGCTCGGGGTCACCGGGGACGATCGCCAGGGTGGCGCCTTGCAGATCCGCTTTCTTCAAACCCAAGTGAAATACATCAGACATATTGGACTCCTGGTTGCCCCCTGCCAGCATGGTCAGGGCACAAGTTAAGATGATTCTTTATGATACTTTCAAGCCTTTACCCCCCTCTTCGGGGAGGCGCCAACTATGGTCGAAAGCGCTTTCCAATTCCTTGAAGCGCCTCACACTTCCACGCATTGACAGTGACAAACATTGTGCAAAACGTTTGCTAACTCAATGAAATAATTGACAAACGTTTTTCTGCCAATCGAGTCAGATGCGGGAAAGTCAAGCCTGGTTCAGCGCTTAATTAACGACTCGTGATCGACCCCGTAAAGTTGTAAACAAGATGCTTTTGTATCCCTTTCTAGATGGTAGCCTAGCTCTCAACTACCACTTAATGGCTAACTACAGGAAGTCCATCATGGCTACATTCAAATTCTATATTCCCGCAATCAACCTGATGGGTGCCGGCTGCCTGCAAGAGGCTGCCGCCGATATCAAGGGTTACGGCTATCGCAAGGCGCTCATCGTCACCGACAAAATCCTCAACCAGATCGGCGTGGTCGCCAAGCTCACCACCCTGTTGGCTGAACATGGCATTGAAAGCGCAGTTTTCGATGAGACCAAACCCAACCCCACCACCAGCAACGTCGAAGCGGGTCTGGCGATGATCAAGGCCAACGGCTGCGACTGCGTCATCTCGCTGGGTGGCGGCTCGCCCCACGACTGTGCCAAAGGCATCGCGCTGGTTGCCGCCAACGGTGGCAACATCAAGGATTACGAAGGGGTGGATCGCTCCGCCAAGCCGCAACTGCCGCTTATCGCCATCAACACCACCGCCGGTACCGCCTCCGAGATGACCCGCTTCTGCATCATCACCGACGAAGCGCGCCACGTGAAAATGGCCATCATCGACAAGCACGTTACCCCGCTGATGTCAGTCAACGACCCCGAGCTGATGCTGGCCAAGCCGGCCGGTCTGACCGCCGCTACCGGCATGGATGCCCTGACCCATGCCATCGAGGCCTATGTTTCCACCATCGCCACCCCGGTGACCGATGCCAGCGCCGTGATGGCCATCGAGCTGATTGCCAAGCACCTGCGCACCGCCGTCAACCACGGTGATGATCTGCATGCCCGCGAACAGATGGCCTATGCCCAGTTCCTGGCCGGTATGGCCTTCAACAACGCAAGCCTGGGCTATGTGCACGCCATGGCCCACCAGCTGGGCGGTTTCTATGACCTGCCCCACGGTGTCTGCAACGCCGTGCTGCTGCCCCACGTTCAGGCGTTCAACGCCCAGGTGAGCGCGGCTCGTCTGAAGGATGTGGCCCGCTACATGGGTGTTGACGTGAGCGCCATGAGCGACGAGCAGGGCGCTGCCGCTGCCATTGCCGCCATCAAGCAGCTGGCGCGGGATGTGAAGATCCCGGCCGGTCTGGAGCAGCTCGGCGTCAAGGCCGATGACTTCGATACCCTGGCCAGCAACGCCCTGAAAGATGCCTGCGGCTTCACCAACCCGAAACAGGCGAGCCACGAAGAGATCGTCGCCATCTTCCGCGCCGCCATGTAACGGCTGCCGGATTGCCAGAAAGGGTCGCAGTGCGGCCCTTTTTATTGGCTGATGGATCAATGGCTTTTTACTTCCGTGGAGGGAGTCGGTATGATTTGCCGAGCCAAAAAAGACTGTATGGATGATCTGAACTCGTTATGCGGATGAAACACCTGATTGCCGCGGCCCTGACCGCCCTCACCCTCTCCGGTTGCAGCCTGGTCTATCGTATCGATATTCCCCAAGGCAACTATGTGGAACAAAAACAGGTCGACAAACTGCGCCAGGGGATGACCCGCGAGCAGGTCAGCTATGTACTGGGAACCCCCATGTTGCGTGACGGCTTTGACCCCAACACCTGGTACTACCTCTATGAATTCCAGCCGGGCCACGGCGACAAGGAGCGCAAAGAGCTCACTGTCACCTTCGCCAACGACAGGCTGACCACAGTGACGGGTGACTTCCCGCTGCCAGCCGCTTTTAATACCCCGCTCTGATATCCCGCAAAACCGGCCTCGCGCCGGTTTTGTTTTATTCAGCCTCCGCACTATCTATCTTGCCCGTTATCCTGTCAGGGGATGTCGTGTCATCTCCTCCCATTGCAGCTGCCTGCAAATTGCCTGATGCTGATGAGCAGCCACCATGGCATCAACACCATCGAATGACACAGGGAGAATCCCCATGAGCCGGATCCTGATTGCCGGGGCCAGCGGCCTGATCGGTCGCGAACTGGTGCAGCAACTGCCTGCCGAACATGAACTGACCCTGCTCTGTCGCAAGCCGGGCAAGGAGGCACACCACTGGCTGCCGGTCAATTTTGATGATCTGGCCAGCGTCACCCTCTCCCGCCCGGTGGATATCGCCTTCTGTGCCCTCGGCACCACCCGCAAGGATGCCGGTTCAGCCGAGGCGTTTCGCCGGGTCGATCTCGACTATGTGGTCGCCTTTGCCGAACTGGCCCGCCGCCACGGCTGTCAACGGCTGATCGTGGTCTCAAGCATGGGGGCCAGTGCATCGTCCCCGGCTCTCTATCCGCGAACCAAGGGGGAGATGGAGCAGGCCCTGCTGGCCCAATCCTGGCCACGGCTCGCCATCGTGCGGCCCGCTATGCTGCTCGGAGATCGCCAGCCACCGCGCCTCTCCGAGCAGATCTTTCAGACCATCTACCCGCTGTTTCGGCCACTGCTGGTGGGCAAACTCGCCCGCTGGCGCGCCATCGAGGCCAGTCAGGTGGCTCGCGCCATGATCGCCCTCTCGAAACTGCCCGCCGGGTGCGAGATTGTCGAAAACGAGCAACTGCTGGCCCTCTGAACCCGGCCTTCCCCACTACTTAAGCTCTATGCCGTAAAAACAGCAGGGCAAGCCAATTGGCTTGCCCTTTGTTTATCTGTTGGCGAGGAACCCTGACCGCCTCTTGCCATCACAGGCTGCACTCGGCTGTCAGGGCAACATCCATCAACCGCGAATATGGTCGATAAAGGTGTCGATCTGCTCGCGGGTGCAGGCGGGGTTCATAAAGACCGCCTTCTCCCCTGCGATGTAGGAGTATTTGCCGCGGGCGTCATAGTCGGAATGGGCCACCGCCTCCACCCAGTTGGTGTAGAGCCCCACCTTGCCGCGCCCCTTGAACAGGCTGCGGTGATAGTCGGTGTTACGCTGCAGCCGCGCCTTGTAGGCAGGGTCGCTGGAGCGGGCCAGCTCGAAGGCGAACTCGGCTTCCGGATCGCTCACCCACTCGGGGTTGTAGATCTTGAAGCCGACGCTCGGCCCCTGATTCTCCTGCGCCACCAGCTTGACGTTGCCAAGCTGACTCAGGCGATAGCGGAAGTAGTTGGCATTTTGCAGGCAGTGGGCCAGCACGGTGCGATACCCCTCGACCCCCATATAGTTGAGCGCCGCATAGGCACCAAACAGACCGCTCGCGCCGCGGGAGCACTCGATGGTGGATTGCAGGTGGGTCTGGCCCTGAATGTCCCGCTCGAAGTAGGAGAAGTTCTCCGGGTCATTCTCCATCGCCTTGAGGTCATCCTGCTCCTTGATCATCACCAAGCTGGAGGTGTAGGGCACATAGCCCCACTTCTGGAAGTCGACGGTGAAGGAGTCGGCATATTTCAGCTCGGCAAAGCGCGCCACGTTGCGCTCGATCCCCGCCAGAGTGGCGCTGTTGATGGCGAGCGGGTTGGCGGCAAAGTCGTAACCCAGGAAGAAGATCATCGACCAGCCGATGGCGGCATCGACGTGGATATGGGGCTTGACCGCCACCTCGAACTGCTCGCAGAGGCGATTGCGCAGCTCGAACACGGGTTTCACCTGATCCACCCCGAAGGTGTCGGTGGTGCCCATGGTGAGCATGATGGTGGGCACCACGTGTTTGAGGGCAAAACAGGCGGTCAGGGTGCGCTCGAGGTGGTCGAGATCGATGTCGTTGTTCTCGCCGACCTGAATGCGGATGGTCTTGTTCTCGATGTCGACCCCGAGCAGGGAGAGGTTGGTGATGTTGGAGTAATGCCCCCCCTGGGAGTTGATGATGCGGTAATCCTGATAGTGACCGAGCCCCTTGTGCTTGGCCTCCGGCAAAGTTTTGCGAATGCCGAGCAGGTAGCCGTAGAGGTTACAGAAGGTCCCCCCCTGGGTGAAGATGCCGGTGGCCCGCTCGGGGTCATAGCCTGCCAGCAGCGCAATCTGGCGCACTACCTTCTTCTCCAGCTCCTCGGCGACCCCGGCGTATTCGGAGTAGACCAGATTGGGGTTGGCCAGAATGCCCAGCTGGGCGCCATAGATAGCGGGATCCGCCGACATGGTGATGACGTTCTCGACGCTGGAGGGGTTCTCCCAATCCTTCGACAGGGCGGCGGCAAACAGCAGCTCGGCCATCGGCTCGCCCGGGGTGCGCATGGTGGCGGGCACCGGCATGGTCTCGCAGAGATCGGCCAGGCGGGCACGGCCATCAGGCCAGGCGTTCAGGCGGGCATCCGGCGCCAGGCCACGGGCCCGAAATTCGTTGAGGGTGGCAAATCCGGGTTCGCGAAAAACGGGCCAGAGATCGGGATTGCGCGAGAAAAAGTTGGCTTTGACTGTGGCGAAACGGGCGGAAAAATCGGGGTGGACGGCATTGACGCTTTCGTCTTGAAGATAAACTAAGTCACTCATTTTTATACCATTAGTACAGCAAATGTGCGGCCGTTATACCCCTGTACCAGCGGGGCCGACAGTGACAATATCTAATGGCCTACCCTACTTTTTGTCATGTATCAGCCATCACAAGGGCTGGCAAAAAGGCGCCTTTGAGGCGCCTCTTTATATTTCGTGATCTTGCTCCCATCCTGGCTGACAGCGCCCTCACTAACGGACCGCCATCAGTGCAGTGCCCCCCTTAACGCAGGGAGGTCAACAGCCACTCGGCAAACTCCGCCAGCTCGCTCTGCTGCTGCGGGAAGGCCGCCAGCCAGGGCTGCAGGCGCGCGGAAACCGCGTCCAGTCGATAGCCGCAACCCGCCAGTTCGGCCGCCAGCAGATCAAACGGGGCCGGCTCCAGAGTATCGCTAAAGAGCTGCGCCCGGGTGATGACCCCTTTCTCCACATCAAAGTGCAGCTCCACCCCGCCCCAGCTGAACCGCTCCTCCAGCAGATGGCTGAAAGCCGGTGCATGGCCGTAGTTCCACTCCCAACTGCGCTGGCGGGCGAAGGTCTCGGCAAAGCCCGGCAGATCCGGCATCTGCTCCGGGGAGATATGCTCGGGCTCAACTCGCGCGCCGTAATGGTGGAAGAAGGCCTCCTGCAGCGCCTCACTCACCTGTTGATGGTCGAGCCCCGGCAGCAGTTCGCACAGATTGGCCACCCGGCTGCGCACCGAGGTGATCCCCTTGGCCGCCAGCTTCTTGGGGTCGGGGTTGAGGTAGTTGGCAAGGCGGCCGAGATCGGCGTCCAGCAGCAGGGTGCCGTGGTGGAATCCGCGATCCAGAGTCTCCCGATAGGCCGACCCCGATACCTTGCGCTCCCCGTCCGGGGTGGCCACCAGCAGATCGTTGCGACCGGAGGCAAAGGCTTCTATCCCCAATCGCTTGAGCCCGTCCAGCACTATGGCGGTGGAGACGCTCTTGTCATACTCCGGCTTGCCCGCCATGAAGGTGAAGCAGCTGTTGCCAAGGTCGTGGAACACGGCGCCGCCACCGCTGCTGCGACGCGCCAGGGTCACCCCGTCCTCTTCCATGCGGCGGGTATTGCACTCCTTCCACGGGTTCTGGGCACGGCCAATCACCACGGTATTGGCATTGCGCCAGAGGAACAGCACCCGCTGGCCGGGGTCCATCTGGCGGAAGATGCACTCCTCAACGGCCAGATTGAACAGGGGATCGTGAGAGTCGGAGACAAGCAGACGCAAGCGGGACATAAAAAGACCTTATCCTGAACTGGGGGCAGCATGATAACACTGACGGGGTACCATCACTGAGCCGTTGCACATTAACCGGTGCGCAGCAGCCGCGATACATTTGCGTCACACCTGACTGCCCCATAAAAGTATCTATTGATATAACGACACAGCTTGACGTGCAACCACGGAAAAAATGCAGTCAAGCCACAATGCCAACGATAAAAATGGGAAAAAGTGGCTAGAATGCGACCACTTCGATAGGCCATATGACTCTCTTATTGGTCACATAACTTGCAAAAAAACGGCATGTATCCATCCCGTGTGATGAACGACACAAAAATGACTTTCCAACCCCCCTATACCCCATTGCAAACGCCTTTTCTCCCCTTGCAGGTGACACAAAATTGCTTGAATCTAGCCTAGACACCGCTCCCGAGAGAAACGTTGTATGACGGAGAACGCAGCGCCCCGCCAGCCCCTCAGCTGGTTTATGCCAATGCTGGTCAGTATGGTCATCACGACCCTGACCTCTTCCCCCGTGCGAGCCGGCGAGCAGGTCATCGTCCAGTTGCCGTGGCAGCACCAGTTCCAGTTTGCCGGTTACTACGCAGCCATCGCCAAAGGGTTTTATCGGGAGGCCGGTCTGCATGTGACCTTGCGTGAAGCGGACTCCCGCACCGATGTGGTCAGCGAGGTGATCTCGGGAAAGGCCCAGTTTGGCATCAGCGGCAGTGATCTGCTGCTGGATCGGGCTGCCGGTCGTCCGGTGGTGGTGCTCGCCGCCCTGCTGCAGCACTCGCCGCTGGTTCTGCTCACGCTGGATCGGCCAGATATTCGCAACCCGGCCGATCTGGCCAACAAGCGACTGATGCTGGAGCCGGGCTCCAACGAGCTGCTGACCTACCTTTCCCACCAGACCCGCAGCCGCGACTGGGTCACCCTTCCCTACAAACAGGGGATAGAGGCACTGCTGGCGGGCAAGGTGGATGCCATCAGCGCCTACAGCACTACCGAGCCCTTCTATCTGCAACAAAAAGGGATCCCCTATCGGGTCTTCAGTCCGCGCACCATCGACTTCGACTTCTACGGCGACAACCTGTTTACCTCCGAGCGGGAGCTGATCACCCGACAGGATCGGGTCTACGCCTTCCAGCAGGCCAGCCTCAAGGGGTGGCGCTATGCGATGGACCACCCCGAAGAGATGATCAACCTCATCATGGAGCAGTACCCGACCGGGGCTGGCCGTGAACAGCTGGAGTTCGAGGCTCGCGAAACCAGAGCGCTGATGCAGCCGGATCTGATCGAACCTGGCTACATGCAGCAGGAGCGCTGGCTGCAGATCGCCAAAACCTATCTGGAGGCGGGCATGCTCACGGTATTGCCCAACCTCGACCGCTTTATCTACGACCCGGCGCAGGAGCGGCTACGCCAGCAACGGCAACTGCTCGACAAGAGCGTGGCGGTAGCCATGCTCATCACCTTTACCCTGATGACCCTGCTCGGCATCTTCTTGCACCTCTATCTGCGCCTGTGCCAGGAGGCGCGGGATCGCCAGCGGCTGACCCGTGAACTGGCCCAGAGCGAGCAGCACTATCGCTTCGTGGCGGAGAACAGCGCCGATGTGATCTGGACCATGGATGCCGCCAGCTTGCGCTTTCGCTATGTCAGCCCGGCCATCGCCCCCCTGAGCGGCTACGAGGCCCCCGAGCTGTTTGCCCTCCCTCTCAAACAGCTGCTACCGGATGCCTCAAGGCAACTGCTGCGTGAGGAGATCTCCGCCACTCTGGAGGCCTGGCAGCGGGGTGAACATGACCAGACCCGCCGGGTCATTCGCACCCAGCTGCGCCACAAGGATGGCCATCTGGTGGCCACCGAAACCATCACCACCCTCCATGGCAACCACAATGCCCAGCCGGAGGCGATCCTCGGGGTCACCCGGGATATCACCGAGCGGGCAGCGCGAGAGGAGATGATGCGCCGCCTCGCCTTCTTCGACCCCCTCACCGGGCTGCCCAATCGCCGCTTGCTGCAGCAACGGCTCAAGGAGCTGATGGAGCAGGAGACGCCCAGTCCGCTGGCGCTGATGTTTATCGATCTCGATCACTTCAAGCCGATCAACGACACCTTCGGCCATGAGACCGGGGATATTCTGCTCAATATGGTGGCCGAGCGGATGAGCCACTGCGTGCGCAAACAGGATCTGGTAGCACGGCTGGGGGGCGACGAGTTCGTTATCTTGCTGCCGGAAAGTGGCGACGAAGTGCTGGCGGTGGCCGACAAGCTGCACCAGCAGCTGCGCCATCCGTTCCAGCTGGAGGGGCAGGAGCTGCTTATCTCCAGCAGTATCGGGCTGGCGCTCTATCCCGAGCACGGGGAGGATGCCAAGACGCTGATGCACCACGCCGATCAGGCCATGTATCAGGCGAAGAATCGCGGCCGCGGCCGGGTCTGCCTCTATACCGAAGGCCTTGATCCCGAGCAGGGCGCCCTGCTGTGGCAACCCGGCCACGAGTGCGGTCACCCGCGCATCGATGCCGAGCATCGCCAGCTCTTCGTGCTGACCAACCGGCTGCTGGAGCGGATGAAAGATCAGCACGAGGATCCGGCCCCGTTTCTGGAGAGTCTGGAGAGCCTGTTCGACATGGCCCGCCATCATTTCGCCTTTGAAGAGCAGATGCTGGCGGAGATCGACTATCAGGAACTCGTCAGCCACCGTCAGGATCACCAGCGCCTGCTCAACAAAGCAAGCCAACTGCTGCACGCTGCCAAAGCGGGGACGCTGGGCAACGACGAGTTGCTCAACTTCATCATTCAGGAGCTAGTGGTCGGCCACATGAGTCAGGCCGATCGCCGCTACTTCCCTCTGTTCAGATCTGAGCGCAGCCTGTCGGTTGCGGAGGTGGTCACCTAGTCCCCCCTTTTCAGACCCGAGCGCAACGAGCCTCTTGCGAAAGGGGCGACCTAGTCACCGCGCAGGGCAACTACTGGGTCGAGACGCACTGCCCGCAGCGCAGGAGCGACCCCGGCCAGCAGGCCCACCAGGGCGCTGCAACCGAGCGCCAGCAGCAGATAGAGAGGATGGAGGGTGAGCGGCAAGCCGGCCGCCAGCAGGGTGAGCAGCAGCTTGAGCCCGCCGAGCAGGGCCAACCCCATGGCTCCGCCCAGCAGCGCCAGCACCACGGCTTCGAGCAGGAACAGCAATAGAATGCGCCGCCGTGGGCAGCCCAGCGCCATCAGTAAGCCCACTTCGGGGATCCGATCCTGCTGGGCGATGCTCATGATGCTGAAGATGCCGACCGCCCCGATCAGCAGCGAGATAATGCCGAGCCCGCCAACCGCCAGCTTGATGATGGAGAGTATCTTGTCGAGGCTGGTCAGCATGTCCTGCTGGGAGGTGAGGGTGAAATCCTCGGCGCCGTGGCGGGCGATCAGCACGCGTCGGATCTGGGCGGTGATGTCGGCCTCCGTCTGTCCGGCGCGATAGATGACATCGATCTCCTGCAGCCCCTCCTTGTTGAACAGCGCCTGGGCGTGAGCGGCAGGCAGATAGATCATGTCGTCCAGATCAAAGCCGAGAAATTGCCCCTTGGGCGCCAGCACCCCGGCCACCCGAAAACGGCGATCACCGGCGCGCAGCAGACTCCCAGGCGCATCGCCCCCAGGAAACAGCTCAGCCGCCACCTTGGCCCCCAGCACCGCATAGGCGCGGGGCATGGCACTGTCGTCCGCGGGCAGAAAACGCCCCTGCACCAGGGTGAGTCGCCAGCCGGAGAGCGCCGCCGAGCCTGTGCCCAGAATAGCGGTGCTGCGGGTGAGCCCGCGGCTGCGCACCTCCCCTTGCCCCTGCACCACAGGGAGCGCCGCCTCTATCCCTGCCAATCTGGCGAGGGCATCGGCGTCCTCCAGCAGCAGGGGACGGCTGCTGGAGAGGATGCCGGGCGGGCCGCCTGCGGTTTCGGTCTTGCCTGGGGTCACGGCGATCAACCGGGTGCCAAATTGGGAGAAGCTGTCGAGCAGATAGAGCCTGAGCCCCTCGCCGATGCCGGTGAGCAGGGTCACCGAGGCGATCCCGATGGCGATGCCGAGCGCCGACAGCAGGCTGCGACTGCGCCCAGCCAGCAAGGCGCGCCAGAGCCAGAACAGCAGATCAGCGGCGCGCATCAGCCACCGCTCCACTGCCCGCTGCGCAGGCTGCTGACCGGATCTTGCCGTGCTGCACGGGAAGCGGGCAGCCAGCTAAAAAACAGCCCGGTCAGCAGGGCCGCCGGTATGGTGCAGAAAGTAGCGAGCAGAGGGACCGCCGCCGGAAATCCGGGCCAAATCACTCCAGCGAGGCCAACCAGGGCATAGCCCAAGACCGTGCCAAACAGCGCGCCACTGCCGCTCAGCAGCAGCGCCTCCCACAAGAACAGCTGGCGGATCTGGCGGCTGTCGGCCCCCAGCGCCTTGAGCAGGCCGATCTCGCCAGTGCGCTGGCGGGTGCTGATCAGCGCCAGATTCATCATCATGATGCCGGAGACCAGCAGGCTGATGGCGCCGATACCGGCAACTGCCAGGGTGAGGGTCGAGAGAATGGTGGAGAAGGTAGCCAGCATGGCGTCACGGCGCACCACGGTCACATCGAGCACCCCATGGCGCGCCTGCATCAACTGCTCCAGTCGCTTGACCAGCGAGGGCACGGCTTGCCCCGCCAGCGGCTGGATCAGCAGCCGAAACAGTCCCTCGGTATTGAACAGCCGCATGGCGCTACCGACCGGGATCAGCGCGGCCTCGGCCATATCCATCCCCAGATTGCTGCTCTGGCTGGTGAAGACCCCCACCACCCGAAAGCGACGATTGTCAAAACGCAGCCACTGGCCGACCGGATCGGCCTGACCGAACAGCTCACGGGCCACCTTGGCCCCGAGCAGAACGGCCGAGCGATCCTCTGCGGCATCTCCCGGCAGCCAGCGGCCGGAGAGCAGTTCCAGCCCGTGGGTATCGCGCAGCCCGTTGCTGCTGCCAAGCAGCATGGTCTGGCGCAGCCGCGCCTCCTGTTTGGCCTCGGCAAAGCCCATCACCAGCGGCACCAGCCGCACGTTTGGCTGATGCTGGCCAAGGTAGTGCATATCATCGAGAGTGATCTGCCGCAGACTGTTTCCGGTGACCGGCGGCAGCCCGCCGGTGGTCTCCTTGCGGCCCGGGAACATCACCAGCAGATCCTTGCCAAGAGAACTGAACTGGTCGGCCACATAGCGCCTCGCCCCCTCCCCCAGCGCGGTGAGCAGCAGCACCGAGGTGACGCTCAGACTCACCGCCAGGATCAAGACCAGCGCCCGTGAGCGCTGGCGCAGCAGGGCCACGGCGGCAAAGCGGATCACATCGGGGCGCCGCATTCAGCCACCGCCGCTATCAATGTTGATGCGGCCATCGTTCATCAGGATCCGCCTGCCCGCCCGATCACCGAGGCGCGGGTCGTGGGTTACCACCACAAGCGTGATCCCCTGCTCCCGGTTGAGCCCCTCCAGCAGGGTAATAACCTCCTCCCCGGAGCGGGAGTCGAGATTGCCGGTGGGCTCGTCGGCCAGGATCAGCCGCGGCGCCATTGCCATGGCCCGGGCGATGGCCACCCGCTGACGCTGACCACCGGAGAGCTCGGCAGGGCGGTGTCCGGCCCGGTTCTCCAGCCCCAGTTCCCCCAGCAACTGCTGACTGCGACGATGGCGCTCGGCGGGGGCGATCCCGCACAGCATCAGCGGCAGCTCGACGTTTTCACGGGCGGTGAGGCGGGAGATAAGGTGAAACGACTGGAACACAAAGCCGATGCGATGGCCGCGCAGCTGGGCCTGTGCCGGCTCTGACAGGGTGGCGGTATCCTCCCCTCCCAGCCAGTAACGCCCCTCATCGGGCCGATCCAGCAGCCCCAGCACATTGAGCAGGGTCGATTTGCCGGAGCCCGAGGGGCCCATCACCGCCAGATACTCCCCCTCGGCAACCCGCAGGGATACACGATCGAGGGCAGCTACTTCGCTCCCCCCCAGGGTGAAACGACGGCTGACGGCATCAAGGTGAATGAGATCACTCATCCGTCTGCTCCGTGGCGGCGCTGAAGGGGCCTTCCCCGACAATCTGTCCGGGCTGAGCCGCCAGCCGATCACCGGTGGCAAGCCCCTCGGCGACTTCAATCCAGTTCCAGTTCTCCACGCCCCAACGGGGCATCACCCGCACCAGCTTATCCCCTTCCAGCCGCAGCACGCTGCCATCGTCGGCCCGGCTGCTGGCCGCCACCCGCAGCACATCGGTGGCGCGGGTCACCTCGACCTCAAGGTCGGCGCTGTAGCCGATAAGCAGGGGCACATCGGTGGGCAGGGCAGTGAGCGATGCCTCCACCTCGACGGTGCGGGCCTGCTTCTCCAGCTCCTTCACATAGGGGGCGATACGGGTGACGGTAGCGGCAAAATCGCGCCCGGGCATGGCATCGAGCAGTACCCGGGCAGACTGGCCCACCTTGAGGCGGGCGGCATCCACCTCATCGATGGGGGCTGAGACATACAGACACTTATCATCGATAAGATCGATCACCGGAGGCATGGCCACTCCGGGCGGTGAGGGGGTCATGTATTCGCCCAGCTTGCTGTTGACCTCCGCCACCACTCCGGCAAACGGCGCCAGCAAGCGGCGCTCGCTCAAGCGTGCCTCCACCTGGGCGACCTGCGCCTCGTCAACCCGCTCCTGCTGACGGGATGCCTGACAGACATAGCGGCGGGTATCGGCCAGATTCTGGGCCTGCTCGGCGAGGGTGCGGGAGGTGAGGTTTTTGGCCAGCAAGGTGGCCAGCCGGTTGGCCTCCCGCTCGTAGTAGGCCGCCTCGCTGCAACGCTCCTCGCGCTGGGTCTTGCCAAGGGCCTGCTGGGCGCGGGCCCGGGCGAGATCGGCGTGAATATCGTCACTCCAG
This sequence comes from Aeromonas sp. 604443, assembly GCF_049170315.1. Taxonomy (NCBI): domain Bacteria; kingdom Pseudomonadati; phylum Pseudomonadota; class Gammaproteobacteria; order Aeromonadales; family Aeromonadaceae; genus Aeromonas; species Aeromonas sp. 604443. The sequence continues at coordinate 351,942 of NZ_JAAKMI010000002.1, read as the reverse complement.
AGGGTCAGCAGCAGATCTCCCTGCGCCACCCGCTCCCCGGCCTTGACGGCGATCTGCTCCACCACGCCGCCACCAGGCAGACTGAGTCCGGCCCGCTGGCACGACTTGATGGTGCCGGCCCGGGTGTTGACCACGGTGACCAGCACATCCCCCCGCCCGACCTCTGCCAGCCTGATCGGCGTAGGCTGCGGTCGCCACCACCATGCTGCCGCAGCCACCGCTACCACAGCGCCACTTCCCCACCACAACCAACCTCTCTTCATCGCGCATCCTTTCGCTAGTGACTCCCGTCATGAGCGTCGGGAGAGCAGGGCATAATAGAGCAAGGGTATCACCACCAGGGTGAGCAAAGTGGAGACCAGGATCCCGAAAATCAGGCTGATGGCCAGTCCGTTGAAGATGGGATCATCGAGGATAAACAGAGCTCCGATCATCGCCGCCAACGCCGTCAGCATGATGGGTTTGGCCCGCACCTGCGCCGCTTCGATCACCGCCTGCTCGAACGCCACTCCGGCGCTGCGCTGCTGCTCGATAAAGTCCACCAGCAGGATGCTGTTGCGTACGATGATCCCGGCCAGGGCGATCATCCCGATCATCGAGGTAGCGGTAAACTGGGCCCCCAGCAGGGCGTGGCCCGGCATCACCCCTATGATGGTGAGCGGAATGGGAGCCATGATGATGAGTGGCACCAGATAGGAGCGGAACTGGGCCACCACCAGCAGGTAGATGAGGATCATCCCCACCCCGTAGGCGATACCCATGTCGCGGAAGGTCTCGTAGGTGATCTTCCACTCCCCGTCCCACAACAGCGCCACCTCCCCCAGCTTGTCGGGCTGCTGCACGTAATATTGGGGCAGGTCGATGTCGGCACCGGCGGCAAACATGCCGTAGAGCGGGCTGTCGGTGTGGCCACCCATGTCGGCCACCACCATCACCATGGGCTGCATGTTCTTGTGCATGATATAGCTGGGGGCCAGCTCATCACGGCGACTCACCAGCTCGGAGACCCGCACCAGCTGGCCGCTCTGGCTGCGCACCTTGAGGGCCAGCACGCCCGCCAGATCCCGTTTGTCACCGGGTGCCAGTTCGATGCGGATCGGCACCGGATACTTGGCACCATGCCCCTGCAGCCAGCTGGCATCCTGATAACCCACCCCGCCATTGAGGGTGTTCACCAGATCCCCGAGATCGACCCCGAGCAGGGCCGCCTTGCTGCGATCCACCACCAGCCGCCACTTGGGCTGCGGGTCGGTCAGATAGATATCCACATCCACCAGATCCGCCGTGGCCACAAAACGGGCCTGTACGGCGCGAGCGGCCGCTTCGCGGGCGGCCTGAGTCGGGCCATAGATCTCGGCAACGATGGGGGACCAGACCGGCGGGCCGGGGGGCACCTCTACCACCTTGAGGTTGCCCCCTGCCGCACTGGCGATAGCCTGCAGCGGCTCCCGAACCGACTGGGCAATCTGGTGACTGCTGCGATCCCGCTCATGCTTGTCCACCAGATTGACCTGAATATCCCCCACGTTGGCGCCGCTGCGGATAAAGTAGTGGCGCACCAGCCCGTTGAAATTGATGGGGGCGGCGGTGCCGGCGTAGATCTGGTAATCCTTCACCTCCTCCACCTTGGCAAGCTCCCGCCCGACCGCCAGCAGGGTGCGCTCGGTCTGCTCCAGGGTCGCCCCCTCCGGCATATCGAGCACCAGCTGAAATTCCGACTTGTTGTCAAAGGGGAGCATCTTGAGCACCACCCACTGCACCACCGGCATGGCGGTGGCGGCCCCGACCAGCAGCAACACCACCAGCCAGAGTTTGCGTCTGGCGCGCTTGGCGCCATCACCGATCAGGAAAGGGGTCATCAGCCGGTGAAAAAGACCCGCCTTGGCCTCGCCGTGGGTACCGAGCGCCTCCCCCTTGAGTAAATGGCTCGCCAGCCAAGGGGAGAAGATGAAGGCCACCAGCAGGGAGATAAGCATCCCCATACTGGCATTGATGGGGATGGGGCTCATGTAGGGGCCCATCAGGCCACTGACAAAGGCCATCGGCAGCAGGGCCGCAATGACGGTCAGGGTCGCCAGTATGGTCGGCCCTCCCACCTCGTCCACCGCCCCCGGTATCAGATCCTTGAGCGCCCCCTTGCCCAAACCGCGATGGCGGTGGATGTTCTCCACCACCACGATAGCGTCATCCACCAGAATGCCGATGGAGAAGATCAGCGCAAACAGTGACACCCGGTTGAGGGTAAAGCCCCACGCCCAGCTGGCAAATAGGGTCAGTGCCAGGGTGATGACGATGGCAACGCCCACCACCAGCGCCTCGCGCCACCCCATGCTCACCAGTACCAGCAGCACCACCGCCGTGGTGGCAAAAATCAGCTTGCCGATCAGGGTGTTGGATTTGGTCTCAGCGGTGACGCCGTAGTCACGGGTCACCGTCACCTCGACGCCAGCCGGGATGAGTCGATTCTTGAGGCTCTCGACCCGTTCTTCCACCCTCTTGGCCACCTCGACCGCGTTCTGGCCTGGCTGCTTGCCGATGGCCAGGGTCACCGCCGGATAACTGGCTTGCCCCTGCCCCATCCAGCTGCGTTTGGTCGGAGTCTCCTGACCCAGAGAGACCCTGGCCACATCCCCCAGATAGACCGGCTTGCCGTCGTGCATCCCCACTACCAGCTCTCTAGCCTCCTGCTCGCTTTGCAGGAACTGCCCCACCTGCACCTTAATCTCACTGTTGTTCTGCTCGATAGCCTGTGTCGTGCCTACCTGATTGGCGGCAGCAAGTCGCTGGCTCAGCTCGCCCCAGCTGATGCCGTGGGCGCTGAGGGCCACCGGATCCGGCATCACCCGCAGCACGGCGCTCTGGCTGCCCAGCGTGTAGATATCGCGGGTACCGGGAATGCGCTTGAGTTCGGTCTCCAGCTCATGGGCGACCCGGGTCAGTTCGGGAGCCCCCAGTTGCTTGCTCCCCTCTTTGCTCCAATCTTTGCTCCATAAGGTCAAACTGACGATAGGGACATCATCGATCCCCCGGGGTTTCACCAGCGGCTGACCGACTCCGCTCCCCTGTGGCAACCAGTCGCGGTTGGAGTCGAGCTGGTTGTTGAGATCGACGATGGCCTGCTCGCGGCTTACCCCCACCTTGAACACCACCACCAGCAGGGCACCATCGGGTTGGGAAAAAGAGTAGAGGGTATCAATGCCCTTTATCTGGGAGACCACCTGCTCGGCAGGGGTGGTAACGAGAGAGGCCACTTCAGCCGGGCTGGCCCCCGGGAAGGGAATGTAGACATCGGCGAAGGTGACATCGATCTGCGGCTCCTCCTCCTTGGGGGTCACCAGCACCGCAAACAGGCCGAGCAGCAACCCCACCAGCGCCAGCAGCGGCGTGATGGCCGAGCCCTGAAACAGCGCAGCCAGCCGACCGGCAGGCCCCAGCCTCTCCTTGTTGCCGTTCAGCTCGCTACTCATGGGCCACCTCCTGCTGCTGCGCCCAGGCATCGGGAGCCAGCTTGTCACCGGCTTGCAGCCCGGCCAGGATCTCGCACTGTCCCTCGACGCAATGGCCGACCCGCACCGGCGTCAGGGCCCAGCCAGCGGGTTGCTGCAGATAGACGCCGTTGAACTCCCCTTGCCGCAGCAGGGCGCGATCCGGCACCTGCAACACCTGACGCTCACCCTGCTTGAGCTGCACCTTGAGCCACATGCCGGGCAATACCCCGGCGGTTTGCGGCGGCAAGTCGAGGCGCAACCTGAAGGCGTGGCTCTGGCTGTCGGCATAGTTGAAGCGGGTCAGTTTGACCGGGGTAACAGACTTGCCATCCGGCAGCAGCACCTGCACATCCGCAGGCTCACGAGCCAGCGAAAGGGCGGATTGGGGCAACTCCACCTCCACCCGCAAGGTGTCGAGGGAGAAGCCGGAGAGCAGCGGGGTACCGGGGGCGACAGTCTCCCCCAACTCCACCAGCCGTTTGGTCACCACTCCGGCGTAGGGAGCCAGAATGCGGGTATAACCGTAGGCCTCGCGGGCCTGAGTGAGAGCTGCATCGGCAGCATTGACCTCGGCGCGGGCGGCGCGATCCGTCGCCTGGGCATTGTCGAGCTGGGCGCGGGTGATCACCCCCTTGGCAATCAGCGCCTGAAAACGGGCAAGCTGGCGCTCGGCTTCCACTTGCTGAGCCTGCGCCCGCGCCAGCCGCGCCTCGGCCCCCGTGACGGCGGCAAACTGCTCTTTGCCGCTGATCTCCAGCAGCGGCTGCCCCGCCTGCACCTGATCGTTCACATCCACCAGCATGCGGGAGACCCGGCCGCTGGTCTGGGCCGCCACCGTCCCCTGATTGATGGCACTGACGGTGCCATCCAGCGTCAGCCAGTCGGTCACCGGCTGTGGCGCCACTGTCAACAAGGGCTCTGGCTCCATGTCCGCGGCAAAGGCCCGGGGGGATGTCATGGCCTGCGATGTCATCACCAACAAGGTGATCCCCAGCAACCGGATCTTTTCCATCATTATTCTCCTTCCCTGGCGTAATCTGTCACTTCACGGGATCAGGCGGTATGGGACTGGCGCACCTTATCCACTCCCCGAGCTGGCGCCTTGGTCAGCACCCTGGCCAGTCCTTTGTCAAACAGCAAGATCCCGGCCACCATGGCCGCTATAAACAACATTATCATGGGCTGCCCGCTGGAAATGAGACTCATAGCAGGCCCCGGGCAGATACCCACCAATCCCCAGCCGATGCCAAACAGCGCAGCCCCGCCGATCAGCCTGCGCTCGAGCCGAGGAGCTGGTACGGCGACGATGGGCTCACCCAGCACACTCTGGCGGCGGGGTTTCACCAGCAGAAAATAACCCGGCATAAAGACCAGCAGGGCGCCCCCCATCACGAAGGCAAGGCTGGGATCCCAGGCCCCGGCCAGATCGAGAAAACCGGTGACCCGAGCGGGATCCACCATGCCGGAGATGGCCATCCCCAGTCCGAACAACACACCCGCAAACAAACTTGTCAGCAACTTCATGGCGATCAGCCCCTTACAGCAGATGATGAGTGGCGAAGACGGTGATAAAGCCTGCCGCCATAAAGGTCAGGGTGGCGACGATGGAGCGCAGGGAGAGCCGCCCCATGCCACAGATGCCGTGGCCGCTGGTGCAGCCATTGCCAAGACGGGTACCGACCCCGACCAGCAGACCGGCCAGTAGCACAACGGGCCAGCCGGGCAGCGTGGTGAATGCAGGCATGGTGGCCCAGCCCAGGGTCAGCGCCAACCAGGCACCCGCCCCGAGCCCCAGCAGAAACAGCACCCGCCACGGCGCACGGTGTTGCAGCGCACCGGCCAGAATACCGCTGATCCCGGCCACCCGGCCGTTGAACAACATCAGGATCAGGGCCGACAGCCCCGCCAGCATGCCACCGCCCAAAGAGAGCAGCCATTGGCTTTCCATCATCAAGATTCCTTATTTTCTGAGTGACAAAAATGGGTTTGCAGCGCGCCCAACACATCGGCGGCCGCCTCGCTCACCAGCGAGTAGTAGATCTGCTGGGAGACCTTGCGCGAACGGATCAGGCCGTAGCGCTTCAATACCGAAAGTTGCTGGGAGAAGGCCGACTGCCCGAGTTGGCTATGGGCCAGCAGCTCCCCGACCCCCTTCTCCCCCTCCACCAGCTGGCAGAGCACCATCAGGCGTTCGGGATGAGCCAACGCCTTGAGCAGGGAGGCGGCGGCTGTCGCATGTCTGTTCATCTCGTCGAATTGGCTCATAAGAGTAAATTAGCAATTGCTGATATTTGTTCTATTGTATAAAACAACACTAAATTAGCAATATCTAAAGTAGAAAAGGAGAAAGACCATGACAGTAGATAACGGAGTCAGAATCGTCGCGGGTTGCATGTTGCTGCTCTCGCTGATCCTTACCACCTGGGTTCATCCGGGCTTTGTCTGGTTGAGTGCCTTTGTCGGGGTCAACCTGATCCAGAGCGCATTCACCGGTTTCTGCCCGGCCGCCATGCTCCTCAAGCGCCTGGGGCTGAAGTAACAGGTCGCGCAAGACAGGGGCGGTCCTGCTAGCGGGGCGTCATCGCGCGGCGATGGCTATCGTCGCTCCCTGATGCTTATGGAGGTAGCCAGTCGGCCCCATTATTGACAAACTTGTATCTAAATGTTGCTGGAAGGTCGATAAGGCTTTACCTCACCGCTCTGGATGAGTACCATTTTGCCGTTCTTAACACAGCGGAGACCATCAGTGGGCAACTCATCAAGTGACAGTTGTAGACCGACCCTCATCGTCGGTACCAAGGTCGCGAGCTAGCCGCAGGTCTTTCTCTGCCGCATGCTCGCAACCCTGCGAGAAGCGGAAATCCACTCCCCTCTTCTCTTTTTTCACACTTGACGTCAGGTGATCTGGCTTTGCCATGACACCTTGCCTGCATAGTTTCTGCTTCCCACAAGGAGGCTGCTATGCGTTTTATCTCAATCAAACCGGCTGCGGATCGCGTGGTCGCAACAGGTTCTGTTGCACCCCGGGCTCACCCCCTGCTGAGCAAGCTGGGGCGCGGCATATTGCCACGCTGGCTGGGCGGCAAACCGCGCCAGCACCACTATAGGCTGCAGATCCGTTGCGAGGATCGCGCCGATATGGAGCAAGTGCTGGATATGGTGAGCCACACCCTGCAACCGGCCGGACTGCAACCGATGCAATCGATGAAACCGGGTCGCAGCGGCGGGCGAGAGCTGGTGCTCAATGTGCACTGCACTCCACCCCAGCGCCGCTATCTGGTGCAGTTTGTTCATCAGGTCGGAGTAGCGCATCCGGTGCGCTGGGAGCTGCGTCCGCGCATCGACACGGCTCCCGAACTCAACTGACGCGCATCCTGCTGCACTAACGACCGTTCAGGGGGCCAGCCACGCTGGCCCCACTTGTTGCGTCCTCTCCGAGCGTCAGGGCATCTGATGATGCTCGCGCCCCGGAAGCTAAACCCGGGACGCTGCGTTTTTCTGCTGGCCATCCGCTCAATCCCCCTCTGATCCATCCGCCACCCGGCGTTTCATCATGGATTGTGCCAAGCCAGCTTTCATAAGAAGGAGTACGCCATGAAGATGTGGCAACAACTAGACATGCTCTCACTGCTCGACACTCTGGCTAGCCTGCTGCTCGCCTTTGTGCTCGGCAGTCTGGTCGGGCTGGAGCGCCAGTACCGCCAACGTACCGCGGGCCTGCGCACCAACGTGCTGGTCGCCGTGGGAGCCGCCCTGTTCGTCAGCCTGGCCCAGCGAATCTATGACCTGCACGGCGGCAACTACAACGTGGTCCATGTGGTGGCCTATATTGTCTCCGGCATCGGCTTTCTCGGCGCCGGCGTCATCATGCGCGAGTCGGGCAATATCCGTGGCATCAACACCGCCGCCACCCTGTGGGGTGTAGCTGCGGTCGGCGCCGCCTGTGGCGCCGGGCTCGCCATGGAGGCCATTCTGGGCGCCCTGTTCGTGCTGGCCGCCAACACCCTGCTGAGACCGCTGGTCAACCAGATCAACCGTCGCCCGGTAGACAATCTGGACACAGAAGTTACCTACAAGGTGACAGCCCTGACCCCGCGCGAGCATCAGAAGGAGGTGCTGCACTGGCTCGAGGAGATGCTGGAGCAGGCCAACTATCCCATGAGCGAACTCGACATCGAGCCGTTTGGCGAGAGGGATCTGGAGATCTCGGCGGTGCTGCTGGCTACCTCCATCGATGGTGACGAGCTCGACGCCCTGATGGTGAAACTCGGCATTCATCCCCATATCAAGCAGATATTCTGGCGCGCCAGCACCACGGATTGAGTTGTCGATCAGAGTCATGGCTCCATCCACCAACGGCAAAAAGCCCCGCCAGCAATGGCGGGGCTTTCTCATATGGGATGGGCGAAGAGTGGCTAGCGGCGGCTGCGCCAGCGCACCCTGGGGGTGATCACCTGGGCAGTCTGCGCCGGGGGATTGCCCGCAATCAGTTGCTGCATCAGCTCGAAAGCGGCGAGGGCCAGCGCCGGACAATCCTGCGCCACCGAGTCGATGCGCATGGGAATGCAGTCGAGCAGGTCGTGATCGTCGAAGGTACACAGCCGCATGCCCGTCTCCATCAGCCCCGCTTCGTTGAGGTAGCGCAGTACCCCTTCCAGCAGGGTAAAGGAGGCGGTAAAGAGCCCCCTAGGGGGCCCCCCCAGCTCGGCCACCAGCTCGGCCATCAGCTGATAACCGGAGCTCGGCTGGTAGTCGCGATGGCGCACCCGGGCGGCATCGGCTTCAAAACCGGCGCGATGGAGCCCCAGCTCATAGCCCGCCAGCCGGTGACGGCTGGGGGAGAGATCCAGCAGGCCGCCGAAGTAGTAGATCTCCTCGCCGCACTCGCTGGCCATGTCCCGCACCAGTTCTGCGGTGGCCTTGCAGGCATCCGAAATCACCATGGGCAGGCGCGACTCGCCGATATGGCGGTCGAGCTGCACTACCGGCAGACGATCGTGGATACGGGCATAGATGTCATCGCTGTGGCCACTGGAGGCGACAATCAGCCCATCCACCTGACGGCTGATCAGGTTATCCACCACCCGCTGCTCGAGGGCGGGATCATCTTCGGAGCAGGCGATCAGCAACTGGATGCCCGCCTCCCGGCAGTGGGTCTCGAGGGCACGGGCGATGCGGGCAAAACCGAAGTTGGTGAGATCGGGGATCACCAGCCCCCAGGTGTAGCTGCGGGTCTCGCGCAGGGAGCGGGCGTGAAAGCTCGGCAGGTAGTGACACTCCTCCGCCACCGCCTGAATACGCTTGCGGGTATCGTCGGCAATCCGGTACTCCGCACTCTTCCCGTTGAGCACCAGACTGGCGGTCGCCTTGGACACCCCCGCCAGTTCGGCGATCTGGGCAATCGTGATCCGTTTCTTCTTCTCCACCTGGCCTCCCGGCTGACTAGAACCGGGCTATTGTACTAGGCACGCTGACAGCGGCCAGTGATTGAGGCAAATTTTGCAGCCATCATCGCCGTTACCTGATGATAGTTGCGGCTTTTCCCCGGGGAAGTAGCGCGCCGACAGGCTGTGTCGACCCTCATCGATGAAGCACTCCAGACTGGAGCGATCACACAGGATGGTGATCCGCCCGCCAGCCCATGGGCTGCTGCGGGTCTCCCACGCCCCGCTCTGCCAGTTCTGGCGCCGCAAGGTGATGCGCCCCGGCTGCCACACCAGCTCGGCCACGGCACCGAACCAGAGGCTCCCCTCACCGCAGAGATCCAGATCGAGCCAGGCCGAGTCGATGGCCAGCCCCGGAAACTCGCCGAGCGTCCCCTCGAAGCGGGTCAACTCTCCCTTCAATGCCGCAAGCTCCGCCACAGGCCGCTGGCAGAGCCACTCATCCTGCCAGAATAGCTCCCGCGGGCAGCTCATCTGATGGATCCAGCCATAGGGGATAGTGGGTTGGCTCATCTCGTTCTCCTCCGGCAGCCCCAGCCAGCCAAACAAGAGGCGGCGACCCTGAGTGTCCAGGGTAGTTTGCGGCGCATAGAACTCGAAGCCCCGGTCCAGCTCGTGGAAAGCCCCGTGCTCGAAACGCTCGCCGTCGAAGTTGCCAGAAAGCCAGCCGCACTGGTAGAGGTTGCGATAATCCTCGCCTGCCGGGGCAATCCCCTGCGGGCAGCTGATCAGCACATGACTCTCCCCCAGCGGGAAGAGATCCGGGCACTCCCACATATAGCCAAACTCACCGAGACCGCCATGTCCGCTACCGGCGATGGGGCCCACCCGCTGCCAGCTTTGCAGGGTGTCGCCGCGATAGAGCAGCACTTCCCCCTTGTCATCCAGGGTGCGCGCGCCCAGCACCATCAGCCACTGCAGGCCGTCGTGCCACACCTTGGGGTCGCGCACGTGGCCGCTGTAGCCTGCGGGCAGGTCCAGAACGGGCCCCAGCTTCTCGAAGCCCCCCTCAGTGTCGGCGCGGGCCAGACACTGATAGGCGGTGCGGCTGCCATCCGGGTATTTGACATTGCCGGTGTAGATAAGGGTCAAACGCCCCTGCTCATCGCTCACCGCCGAGCCCGAATAGCAGCCGTGGCTCTCATAGGCTTCGGTGGGCAAGAGCGCCACCGGCTCGTGGTGCCAATGCAGCAGATCGGTGGAGGTGACATGGCCCCAACCCTTGTTGCGGTGCTCGCAGCCCAGCGGATTCCACTGGTAGAAAAGGTGGTAGCGCCCGTCGTGCTCGATAAAGCCGTTGGGATCGTTGAGCAGCCCCACCGGGGCTGCCAGATGCCAGCGGGGCCGATGGGGATCGGCCGCCGCCTTGAGCTGTCCGGCCAGCAGCGACCGGACAATCTGGTTGAGAAGATCGCTTTCCTTCATCACTCCACCTTGTACTTGAGCAGGTAGGATGCGGCGAAGGCGGCACCAAAGGCGATCACCAGCCCGATGATGTAGTGAATAAGGCTCATGGGCTGGACGATGGCCATGCCGGGAATACCGGTCAGCCCTACCGCCGTCATCCCCACCTTGGCCGCCACCACGTAGGCGCCGCCGCAGGCCCCGCCAAACAGACCGGCGAGGAAGGGTTTGATGTAGCGCAGGTTGACGCCAAAGATGGCCGCTTCCGTGATACCCAGCAGGCAGGACATGGCAGCCGGCACGGTAATGGCCTTGATCTTCACATCACGAGTCTTGAAGTAGACCGCGAGGCAAGCCCCACCCTGTGCCACGTTGGCCATGGCCCAGATGGGCAGCAGGAAGTTGACGCCAATTTGCGGATTGGCCAGCAGCCCCGCCTCGATGGCGTGGAAGCTGTGATGGATGCCGGTGATGACGATAAGCGAGTAAGTGCCGCCAAACACCAGCCCCGCCAACCAGCCCGCCTGCTCATAGAGGGCACTCAGACCGAACGAGATGCCATCCCCCAGCACCCGACCCGCCGGGCCGATAAAGAGCAGCGCCACGAAACCGGTGATGATGACGGTGAGAAACGGCGTGAGGATCAGATCCAGCGCGTCCGGAATGCGCTTGCGCAGCTGTTTCTCCAGATGGGACATAAACCAGACCGCCAAGAGCACCGGGAAGACGGTGCCCTGATAGCCGATCATGGCGACATCGAGCCCGAAGAAATCCATGGTCTTGAAGCCACCGGCCACGCCCCAGGCGTTGGTCAACGCCGGGTGGGTGAGGATGCCGCCAAGGGTCGCCCCGAGGTACGGATTGCCACCAAACTCCCGCGCCGCCGTAAAGCCGATGAGGATCGGCAGTATGATAAAGGCCGCCGAGCTGAACATGTCGAGCATCACAAACAGGGCGCTGTCGGCATTGACCCAACCGTAGGTGCGCACCATGCCGAGCAGCCCCATCAGCAGGCCCGAGGCGACGATGGCCGGAATGATCGGCACGAAGATGTTGGAGAGGGTTCGCGCCAACCGCTGGGCCACGTTGAGCTTGGCCGCCGCCATGTCGGTCAGCTCCGCCTTGCTGGCGGTGCCGGTACCGGTCAGCGCCACAAACTCCGCATAGACCTTGTTGACCAGACCGGTGCCGAAGATCACCTGAATTTGGCCCGCGTTGCTAAAGCACCCCTTGACCCCCTCCAGCTTGTCGATGGCGGCCTTGTTTACCTTGCTGTCATCGGCCAGCACCAGCCGCAGCCGGGTGGCGCAGTGGGCAGCGCTGACGATGTTCTCCTTGCCCCCGAGCAGGGGCACCAGATCCTTGGCTATCGCACTGATATTCATATTCTTCCTCTTATGACCCGCCACGCTGGCGGGCCCTTGTCACATGAGAGTAGGGGCTGTCGAGCCGGGCTTCTAGCCGCAGATCAACAGCCGCTTGTGTCTGATCGCAAAAAGGCATCCAGTTCGGAGCGGGTCGGCAGCGCCGTCATCGCCCCCTTGGCGGTGGTAGCGAGCGCCCCACAGCCGTGGGCCTGAGCCAGGATGACGGGTAGCTCGGCCAGCGTCGGCAGCGACGAGCGCCCGGCCAGCGCCGCCAGCAGACCGGCGACGAAGGCATCCCCCGCCCCCGTGGTGTCGAGCGGGGTCACTTTCTGCCCCACCCACTCCAACAGCTCGCCACCCAGACGCGCCACCACCCCGGCCGCGCCCCGGGTCACCAGCACCAGCGCCGGGCCAGAGAGAGTTGCAAGCCCGGCGACCAGTTCATCCTCGCCACTCAGCAGTTGCAGCTCCTCAATGGAGAGCTTGACCACATCCGCCTGTGCAATTGCCTGACGCACCAGCGGCAGCATCTCGGCGGGGTTGCCCCACACCTCGGGGCGCAGGTTGGGGTCGAAACAGACCCGCCCGCCTGCCGCCTTGATAGCCGCCATGGCCTGCAGGCAGCTGGTGCGCACCGGCTCGTTGGCGAGCGCGATGGAGCAGGTGAGCAGCCACTGACCGGCGTCGAAGCGGGGCAACTCATTTGGGGTGAGAAACTGGTCGGCACTGGGGCGCACCATAAAGGTGAAGCTGCGCTCCCCCTCATCATCCAGTGCCACCAGCACGGTAGAGGTGCGATGGTCTGGATCGAGCCGCAGCGCACCGATATCCACCCCCTCCCCGCTCAGGGTGTCGGCCATAAAGCGGCCGAACGGGTCAGCACCGACCCGGCCGATAAAGGCCGCATCGCCACCCAGCCGTGCCACGCCAACCGCCACATTGGCGGGAGCGCCACCCGGACACTTGAGGTAGTGCAACGCCCCTTCCGGGATCAAGTCCACCACCGCATCCCCCATTACCCACACACGATTCGTCACCTTGCTACTCCACTGCTGCATCGGATCCACGGTCAAACCCGAACTCTGTTCTGTTGGCTGGCATTATCAGCTAAACCGTTTTAGCTAACCAACAGATCTCGGTACCGGCTGCCATTTTTGTGATCGGGATAACGAACTAGAACCAGGTTTCCATCTGCACGCCAAAGTTCCACTCGCCACCGGCGGTGAAGTTGCTCTGGCCCATGGCATCGTCGCTGGCGTAGTTGTCGAGCTCGGAGGACCAGTCCATCCAGCTGGCGAACACCCTCAGCTCGGGACGTTCAAAGAAACCGGCGGTCTGCGCCTTGAAGGTGGGGGCGAAGGTGAGCTTGGTGAAGTTGCCGTTCACCGCCTGGCGTCCCTTGTAGCCCTTGGGATCGAGGTCCATGTATTGCCAGGCTGCCTCGTAGACCAGCTCGACGTTCTGGCTCAGCACCTGCGCCACCCGGGTATTGAAGGTGAGCCAGCGGTACTCGTCCCCTTTCACGTAGCGATCCTGACTCTGCTCGGCCAGCAGGGCCGGGGCAAAACGCCAGCGCAAGTTGACATCGGTGGCGCCAAACACGGCGATCCGCACCGCATCGGCATCCGGCAGCAGCTCGCTGTCAGAGCCCAGCCCCTTGACCTCGGCCCCCAGCCCATGACCATACAGCACCGCCGCCTTGGCAAAACCGGGGTTTATGCCAAAGAAGCTCTCGCCGTGGTAGGCCAGCAGGGTGTGTGCCCCCTTGTCCGCCGCCTCGCTGCCCGCCCCCTTGTCATTGATGCGGGCGTCATTGTCCTTGGCCGAGAGGCCGTTCACCATCCACTGCCAGTTACCGACGCGGTTGTTCATAGTGAGGATGTAGCTCTCGATATCGGAAAAACCGCTGGCGCTGATGTCGCCGTAATCGCGGCCATAGAGGGAGAAGTTGGCCTTCCAGCTGTCGGCCAGCTGCACGTCGTAGACGCCGCCGCCGGTACCGGCCAAGAACACCACGTCGGAATCGAGCCAGTGGATGTCAAAGTTGTCCCGATCAAAGCGCTTGCCCGCCCACAGCACCGTATTCTTGAAGGGGCCGTCGAAGCTCGCCAGATTGCCGATCTCGGCAAACACCTGACGGGTATTGAGGCTCGAATCGCTGGCGGTCCAGTCGTTGCTGGTCTCCACCCCGTCCGCCAGCATCAGCTTGTAGCGGGCCCAGCTGCCATCCTCGAAGGTCTGGGTTTTCAGCAGGTTAGCCTCCATGTAGGTGTCATCTTCGTTGCCAAGGCGACCTACGGCCCCGCCCACCGAACCGGCTGGCGTGATGTAGGGGCCGCCGCGCCCGCCGTTGCCATTGCCGTTGACCAACAGGCCCGAGCGGGCGTAGCCGTGAAACTCGAAGCCCTGGGCACCAGCGGTCTTCTCATCCACCTGCTGGCTGCGGTTGTCGGCCACCTGAGCCTGCTCGCTCGCCGCGCTCGCCTTCACTTCCGCCTGACTGGCACGGCTCTCTGCCGCCTCGGCTCTCGCTTCGGCTGCCTGTACCCGCGCCTCCAGCGCCGCCAATCTGGCCTCGACACTCTCACCTGCAATACTCGCCTGCGCCGCCCACAGCGGGCTGCTCATCCCCAATCCCAGCGCTACCGCCAGCGCCAACTTGCTCTTGAACATCATCATCTTCCTCACCTGTCATCTGTGGCCCGGACGGGCGCTGTTGTTATCGACAGCCAGAGCATAGCTAAACCAATTTAGCTAACTCAATATGACAACTAAACCGTTTCAGCAACAGTGTGAGCGGGATAACATTTGTACAGCAGGAATTGGCGGGAGTTGTGAGGAGGATCCCTCATCAGGATCCACTCAATAAGGCGGATCCCGATTCTGCGAGCAGCGACCCTGACAATGTGAATAGGAAGGGAGGCACCTCACCACCAACCGGATCAGGGTGCTGGCGATGGGTCTGCCAGGTATCGGCATACCCTATGCGTCATTCTGTTGGTGGAGATTGTTACACGCATTACACCATCAGGTTCGGCTACAAAGCAGCGTAAATAATACCGATCACGCATGCGATATGGCTGAATACGCGACATTCCTGTCGTTCAATTACCAAAATATCAATAAAGATGTTTCTAAATGTTTCTGGCGGTGGATTAATTATTTACCAATAAGAACCATTCCAGTAGCATCGCAGCATTGATTAATAACGGAGACCATCAGTGGGCAATTCATCAGATGACAGTAGGTTGTTGAGCTCGTCAGCCAATACCTGAGTCGCGAGATCCCCGCAGATTTTTCTGCCGCTATCTCGCACTATGCGGAGAGCGGTTTATTTGCACCTGAGTGCAATTCCTTCCCTGTATTCACTCGATGTCTGTTACTGACGCCATCCAATGCTACAGACTGGATGCGTAAATAATGCCTGCATGGGTTTTCTCCTGATATCAGGATCACCATGTCATTACCACTGTTACCTCATCACGCCATGTTTTTCCGCCTCTGGCGTGCGTCAACGATGGCGAACCTCTATCGCTGCAGGTCAGTAGCCACAAGGCTTTTGACAAGGCTTTTGACAAGGCTTTTGACAAGGCTTTTGACAAGGCTTTTGACAAGGTGGCATGGGAGATGGCAACAGCCGCTAGCCGGGCGACGACCGTCCCGCGATCCGCTCCACCTTCATTTACTTGTGCCGAGTGCAACACCTGTTCATTCCCCATGCGTGGCTATTGACGGGTAAGCATATGACGATTTTTTACATCAATCAGGAGGTGTGTAATGGACCCTGACCCTGGAGCCGGTATCGGTGACTAGTCCGGATTAATTTTCGGGCGTTATTTCCTTATCTATTTTTGCTGATGTGATGTCAGTCGGAATTCTATTTTCTATTTTCCAGGCTGATGTATTAAAGGATATATAAATGCAATACCAAGATATTCACCAACAACTGTATGTACTGCTGCAAAACAAGGATCGTATGGGGATCCAGAGCCTCAGCCTGAATATTCATGAGGTCGATCTGGCACAAGCGATAAACCGCCTGACAGATAAACATATTCATACCTTTCTCAATCTGGTTCCTGCATTGCGTGCCGCACGCATCTTCCGCCATCTGCCCAGCGATATTCAGGCCAGCCTGGTACGTTCCATGGCCAAGCCCCAATTGGAGGAGTTGTGTACCCGCCTATCCCCCGATGACAGAGCCGATCTCTACAATCGTCTGCCCGCAGCCTTGCGCCAGACCCTGCTCGATGCGATGACAGATGAAGAACGTGAGGATACGCAACGGCTGGCATCTTACCCGGAAAACCTCGTCGGCTCCATCATGAGCTCGGATTGTGCCAGCCTGACGGCTGACATCACTGTGGGAGAGGGGCTGCAACGGCTGCGCAGCACTGCTGCCGACAGGGAGAGTATTTATACCCTGTATGTCGTGGATGAAATGCGCCGCCTCATCGGGGTTGTCTCCCTGCGCGAACTGTTTCTCGCCGACAGCAAAACCCCCATCTCGGCCATTATGCAGCGCGAGCTGGTGAGTATTCAGGCCGATGCCCCCAAAGGCGAAGCCGCGGAGATGATCGCCCGTTACAACCTGCTGGCCCTCCCCGTATTGAATCAGGATCAGCAGTTGCTCGGCATGGTGACCGTGGATGATGCAATGGATGTTGCCGAAGAGGAAGATGCCAACCGGATTGCCCGCTTCGGTGGTACGGCTGCGCTGGGAGGTCCCGAACTTGATCTTCGCGCATCCAGCACCTTTAACATGTTCAGCGCCCGATTCTTCTGGCTGGCGGTCTTGACCGTATTCGGCATACTGACCAGCAATCTGGTCGCCGCTCAGGAAGAACTCATCAGCGAAGTACTGATCCTCGCAGCCTTTATTGCCCCTATTATCGACATGGGGGGCAACTCGGGCAGCCAGTCGGCCACCTTGGTGATCCGGGCAATGGGCATGGGTCAGATCAAGCTGAGCATGCGTGACTTCTTTTTCGTGCTGCGGCGCGATCTGCCCGTCGCAATGGCTCTGGGGCTGGGTGTCGCCCTGCTGGAAGGGGTGATGGCATTCTGGAGCAAGAGCATCGGCTGGGACATCGTCATGATTGTCAGCCTCTCTGCCATGACGGTGACTGTGGTTGGCAGCCTGCTTGGTCTGGTCCTGCCGTTTGCCGCACGGAAGATGGGGACTGATCCGGCAACCCTCAGCTCCCCCATGCTCACCTCGATCATGGATCTGTTGGGCGTGCTGATCTATTTTGGTTTCGCCTATGCCTTCCTCGGTGGGTCACTGGCTGCTGCCTGACAGCGCACAGCAGATGGGGACAGCCAAACCACCGCCATCTCCGATAGTTCAAGATAAGAGAGAGAGGGAGGCATCACGCCTCCCTCTCTCTTTATATCGACACGGGTCTATGCCATCACTTGGTCAGATCGTCGAAGAAGCGTTTCACCCCTTCGAAGAAGCCTTCCGATTTCGGCTTGTGGGTCTTGGCAGCAGCACCGCTGAACGACTCGTCCAGCTGACGCAGCAGCTCTTTCTGCTGCTCGGTGAGGTTGACCGGAGTCTCGATCACCACCTTGCACATCAGATCCCCTACCTGGCCGGAGCGCACTGACTTCACGCCCTTGCCGCGCATGCGGAACATCTTGCCAGTCTGGGTCTCCGGAGTGACCTTGAGCTTGACGCGGCCATCCAGGGTCGGTACTTCAATCTCGCCACCCAGCGCAGCTGCGGTGAAGCTGATGGGCACTTCGCAGTAGAGGTTGTTGCCGTCACGCACGAAGATCTCGTGCTCTTTGACGTGCACCTGTACGTAGAGATCACCTGCCGGTGCTCCTGCTTCCCCCGCTTCCCCTTCGCCGGAGAGACGGATGCGATCGCCGGTATCGACGCCCGCCGGAATTTTCACCGACAGGGTCTTGGTGCGCTGGTAGCGACCTTCACCGTGGCACTTGCGGCACGGATCCTTGATGATCTTACCGCGGCCGTGACAGTGCGGACACGCCTGCTGCACCGCGAAGAAGCCCTGACGCATCTGCACTTGGCCGGAGCCGTGGCAGGTCGGGCAGGTCTGGGCACTGCTGCCGGTGTGGGCACCGGAGCCGTTACAGACTTCACAGTGAACCAGGGTCGGCACCTTGATCTCCTTGGAGACCCCGCGTACCGCCTCTTCCAGCGTCAGCTCCATGGTGTAACGCAGGTCGGAGCCACGGGCCGGGCCACGACGGGCACCACCACGGCCACCGCCGAAGATGTCACCGAATACGTCACCAAACATGTCGGCGAAGTCGGCACCACCGCCAAAGCCACCGTGGCCACCGCCACCCTGGCTCGGGTCGACACCGGCATGGCCGTACTGGTCGTAACGGGCACGCAGGTTGGCATCGGTCAGGACCTCGTAGGCTTCCTTGACCTCTTTGAACTTCTCTTCGGATGCGGCATCACCCTGGTTACGATCCGGGTGATACTTCATGGCCAGGCGCTTGTACGCCTTCTTGATCTCGCGATCGTCGGCATCTTTCGCCACACCCAGTACTTCGTAGAAATCGCGCTTCGACATACTCATCCTGTGGTTACGCAGACGGGCGTTGGTTACCCAACGCCCGTGAATTCATTGACCAAGCCGATGGGCGAAGCGGACTTCGCCCATCTGGGTAGGGCTTACTTCTTGTCGTCTTTCACTTCTTCGAACTCGGCGTCGACTACGTCGTCGTCAGCCTTGGCAGAAGAGGAGGACTGACCGGCATCAGCACCGGCTGCACCCTGGGCCTGAGCCTGCTGCTGGGCAATTTCCATCAGCTTCTGGGACGCTTCCAGCAGAGCCTGCTGTTTGGCCTCGATAGCAGCCTTGTCGTCACCCTTGATGGCCGCTTCCAGCTCGCTCAGAGCGGCTTCGATCTTGGTCTTGTCATCGGCAGGCAGGGCTTCACCGGCTTCGGTGATCTGCTTGCGTACGGAGTGGACCAGACCATCAGCCTGGTTGCGAGCCTGTACCAGCTCTTCAAACTTCTTGTCCTCGGCCGCGTTGGCTTCGGCTTCGCGTACCATGCGCTCGATCTCGTCATCAGACAGACCAGAGGAGGCCTGGATGGTGATCTTCTGCTCTTTGTTGGTCTCTTTGTCTTTCGCAGAGACGTGCAGGATACCGTTGGCATCGATGTCGAAGGTCACTTCGATCTGTGGCAGACCGCGCGGTGCCGGACGGATGCCTTCCAGGTTGAACTGGCCCAGAGACTTGTTGTCGCTGGCGCGCTTGCGCTCACCTTGCAGCACGTGAATGGTCACGGCAGACTGGTTGTCTTCGGCAGTGGAGAACACCTGGGACTTCTTGGTCGGAATGGTGGTGTTCTTCTCGATCAGCGCAGTCATCACGCTGCCCATGGTTTCGATACCCAGAGAGAGCGGGGTAACGTCCAGCAGCAGTACGTCGGTCTTGTCACCGGACAGTACGGCACCCTGGATGGCAGCACCCATGGCCACAGCTTCGTCCGGGTTGACGTCTTTACGCGGCTCTTTGCCAAAGAACTCGGCAACGGTCTTCTGAACCAGCGGCATACGGGTCTGACCACCAACCAGAATCACGTCGTCGATCTCGCCAACTGCCAGACCGGAGTCTTTCAGGGCAACACGAACCGGCTCCAGAGAGTCCTTCACCATGTCTTCTACCAGGGATTCCAGCTTGGCGCGGGTCACCTTGATGTTCATGTGCTTCGGACCGGTGGCATCTGCAGTGATGTACGGCAGGTTGACGTCGGTCTGCTGGGCAGAAGAGAGCTCGATCTTGGCTTTCTCGGCGGCATCTTTCAGACGCTGCAGAGCCAGCTGGTCGTTGCGCAGGTCGATGCCCTGCTCACGCTTGAACTCGTCTACCAGATAGTTGATGACGCGGTTATCGAAGTCTTCACCACCCAGGTGGGTGTTACCGTTGGTCGCCAGTACTTCGAAGGTGGTTTCGCCTTCCACTTCGTCGATCTCGATGATGGAGATATCGAAAGTACCGCCACCCAGGTCATATACGGCAACCTTGCGCTCGCCCTTGACCTTGTTCACGCCGTAAGCGAATGCAGCAGCAGTCGGTTCGTTGATGATGCGTTTTACATCCAGACCGGCGATGCGACCAGCATCCTTGGTAGCCTGACGCTGGGCGTCGTTGAAGTAGGCCGGAACAGTGATAACGGCTTCGGTTACCGGCTCGCCCAGGTAGTCTTCGGCGGTCTTCTTCATCTTCTTCAGCACTTCGGCAGAGATCTGCGGCGGTGCCATTTTCTTGCCCTTCACTTCAACCCAGGCGTCGCCGTTGTCAGCTTTGGCGATGGCGTACGGCATGATTTTCAGGTCACGTTGCACTTCTTCATCTTCAAAACGACGACCGATCAGACGCTTGATGGCGAACAGGGTGTTTTTCGGGTTGGTGATGGCCTGACGCTTGGCCGGCTGACCAACCAGGATCTCGCCATCATCGGCATAGGCAATGATGGACGGAGTAGTACGATCGCCTTCTGCGTTCTCGATCACGCGAGCAGTGTCGCCATCCAGAATAGCGACGCAGGAGTTGGTAGTACCCAGGTCAATACCGATGATTTTACCCATTTGACGAATCTCCAAATACTTTGAATAAACTGGCGAGGAACTCGCCTTAATGCGTTAACGGCTAGGTGGGGGCTGCCAATCTGGCTTTCAAGCTCCCGGCATCAAATTTTTTGTGCCGCCGCGGCCTTGTTACCTATATGGGGTCGTCAGACGCAGCTTCAAGCCCCAACCCTAAAAAACCACACCCTTTGTCATGGTTGCGCGGCCACGTTGAGCCGTAAACCGGGCAAGATGAACAGGTGCTACACTGCGAAACAAAAAGCCCGCCACAGGGCGGGCTCGGGCACCCACAGCCAATCAGTCGACCGCTTTGGCGATCATCACCATGGCAGGACGGATCACCCGACCGTTGAGGTCATAGCCCTTCTGCATCACTGCAATGACGGTGTTCGGGGCCACATCGGCACTCGGCACCATGCTCATCGCCTGATGGGCATTGGGGTCAAACGGCTGGTTGATCGGGTCGAGCGCCACCAGACCAAACTTGGCCACGCCGCTCTGCATGGATTTCAGAGTCAGCTCGACACCTTCGATCATCGGCTTGAGGGCTTCGTTCTCCTTGTCGGCCAGTTCGATGGCACGCTCAAGGTTGTCCAGCACCGGCAGCAGTTCATTGGCGAACTTCTCCAGAGCGAATTTGTGCGCCTTCTCCACATCCAGCTCGGTACGACGGCGCAGGTTCTCCATCTCGGCGGCGGTACGCAGGGCGCGTTCACGCTCTTCCGCCGCTTTTTGGATGGCGGTTTCCAGCTGCGCTTCCAGTTCGGCAATACGGGCCTGCTCGGCTGTCACTTCACTGTCTACATCGGTCGGCTCGACTGGCTGGGCTTCCACTTGCTCCATCGCTTCAACCTTTTGCTCTTCGTGGTTCATGACATCTCCAATTCCGGGGTTACTTATGAGGGCCCTGACGTCTGGTTGAGCGACCGGACGACAACAGACCGACTATGTTGGCGCTATTATGGGGATGCATCCCCGGCTTTCAAGAGGTAAAGGGCAATCAGGGTTGCTGAATAGCAGCAACCGTCGGTTTATACGGGTTACCGCTCACCGTTTAACCAGTAGCCTCAAGGGGATAGCCGGCCCCGTCACACGGGAGAGCGTCACAAGCGGAGCAAAGCACTGTATACTGGCCCGCAATACCCATCCCAGATCTGACTGACTATGGATTCTCCGTTCAAAACCATCGCCCTGATTGGCAAACCCCACCATGAGGGGGCCAACCAGACGCTGACCGGCCTGCATCAATACCTTACCGCCCGCGGCTTTCGGGTACTGGTGGAGAGCCGGGTCGCCCAGACCCTGAGCATCCTCGATGAAAACGTGATGGATCTGGTACAACTGGGCCAGCAGGCCGATCTCGCCATCGTGGTCGGCGGTGACGGCAACATGCTGGGGGCGGCGCGAGTGCTGTCACGCTTCGATGTAGCAGTGATCGGGGTCAACCGGGGTAACCTCGGCTTTCTGACCGATCTCTCGCCGCAGGATTACCTGCTGCCATTGGAGCAGGTGCTCTCCGGCCACTACAAGAGCGAACACCGCTTCCTGCTTGAGGCCTCGGTCTATCGCCACGGCGAGCGCAAGTCGAGCAATCTGGCGGTCAACGAGGCGGTACTGCACCCGGGCAAGATCGCCCACATGATCGAGTTCGAGGTCTATATCGATGGCAGCTTTATGTATAGCCAGCGCTCGGACGGCATCATTGTCGCCACTCCGACCGGCTCCACCGCCTACTCCCTGTCGGCAGGTGGCGCCATCCTCACCCCCAAGCTCAACGCCATCACGCTGGTGCCCATGTTCCCGCACACCCTGAGCAGTCGCCCCATCGTGCTCGATGCCGACAGCGAAGTGCGGCTGCTGGTCTCGCCGGACAATCAGGACGATGCCATGCAGGTGAGCTGTGACGGCCAAGTGACGCTGGCGGTCCACCCGGGGGATGAGATCCTGATCAAGAAGAGCCACCACCAGCTCCATCTGGTTCACCCGCTCGACTACAGCTACTTCCACGTGCTGCGCAACAAGCTCGGCTGGGGCAGCAAGCTGTTCTAATCAGCTTTGACCGACAACGGCATTGCCAGAGAAGGGCGCCTGAATTGGCGCCCTTCTCTTTTCTGTCGTGGCAACGTCCCCTGCACTCTCATATCAGTACCGCATTTTCATAGCCATACCACACTGGCTCCCCCCTTCCTGTGTTAAAAATGGCGGCGCCCTCTTTACTGTATATAAGACCAGTATATACTGGATGCATACACAGTAATGTTGACCTATACAGGATGAGACCATGCTGACCCAGCTGACCGTCAACAACTTCGCCATCGTCAAGTTTCTCGAACTCGATCTGCAACCGGGCATGACCTGCATCACAGGTGAGACCGGTGCCGGTAAATCCATCGCCATCGATGCTCTCGGTCTCTGCCTCGGAGAGCGGGCCGAAGCCGGCATGGTGCGACCCGATAGCGACAAAAGCGAGGTCAGCGCCCGCTTCCTGCTGGACAACAACCCGGCTGCCCGCGCCTGGCTCGCCACCAACGAACTGGAAAACGAAGGGGAGTGTATCGTGCGGCGAGTCATCTCCGCCGAGGGCCGCTCACGCAGCTATATCAACGGCGTGCCCGTACCCCTCACCCAGCTCAAGAATCTGGGTCAGCTACTGGTCAACGTGCACGGTCAACATGCCCACCAGATGCTGCTCAAACCCGACTACCAGCTCGCTCTGCTCGACGGTTATGCCGGTCACCATCTGCTGCTCGACGAGGTGCGCCAGCACTATCAGCAGTGGCGCCAACTGCAAAACGAACTGAACCGGCTCAAAGCCGAGCAGCAGCAGCGAGAGGCCCGCCGCCAGCTGATCGAGTACCAGGTGCAGGAGCTGGACGAATTTGCCCTGCAAGCAGGGGAGTTCGAAGAGATAGAAGAGGAGCACCAGCGTCTCGCCAACGGCACCGAGCTGATGCAGGAGTGCGGGGCTTGCCTCGACCTGCTCTATGACAACGAAGAGACCACTATCGCAGGGCTGCTGCAATCGGCCGTCGATCGGGCCGAGGGGCTGGTCAGCATGGACAGCCGCCTCACTCCGGTACTGGAGATGCTGAACGAAGCGCTGATCGGCGTGCAGGAGAGCCACAGCGAACTGCGCAGCTACCTCGATCGGCTGGAACTGGATCCCGAGCGTTTTAACGAGCTGGAGGCCCGCCTCTCCAAGGCGATCAATCTGGCCCGCAAGCACCACGTTAAACCGGCAGATCTGGCTCAGTACCATCAGGAGCTGGCCTCTGATCTCGCTCGCCTCAACTCCGATGAGGAGCGGTTAGAGGGGATGGAAGATGAGCTGGCCGAGGCCCGTCAGGCTTTTGTCCAGGCCGCCGAGGCCCTGAGCCAGAGCCGTCAGCGTTACGCCATGGAGTTGGGCGCCAAGGTAACCAGCAGCATGCACGAACTGGCGATGCCCGATGGACGCTTTGCCATCGAGGTGCGCCCCGATGCCCAGAGCAGCCTCTCTCCGCTGGGTATAGATCGGGTGGAATTTATGGTCACCACCAACCCGGGCCAACCGATCCAGCCGCTTGGCAAGGTTGCATCGGGTGGCGAACTGTCGCGTATCAGCCTCGCCATCGTGGTGATCAGTGCTCGCAAGATCTCAACCCCGACCCTGATTTTCGACGAAGTGGATGTGGGGATCAGCGGCCCGACTGCCGCCGTGGTGGGTCGCCTGCTGCGCCAGCTCGGCGAGTCCACTCAGGTGATGGTGGTTACTCACTTGCCTCAGGTGGCAGGCAACGGCCACCAGCATATGGTGGTGAGCAAGCATACCGATGGCAAAACCACCGAAACCCAAATGAGTGCCCTTGATGAGGCTGCCCGTCTCAATGAATTGGCACGCCTGCTTGGAGGCGACCAGATCACCGACAACACCTTGGCCAATGCCCGCGAGCTGCTGCGTCGATGAATCTGGCAATAAAGCCGATGTGCAGCGATAGCTACTGACAGGGCAGACCGAACATGCTGACTGCGCAGGCATGGACGAGTGCCATGGCCTCAACAGTCAGCAATAGCCAACAGCCAACTGTGAGCGCCGAACTCGCGTCAGGATTACCGACCCAGATCAATAAAATGGCGAGTTAGGCGAAGCTGGCAGCAACATGGGCGTGGATCCGGTTGCCTTCATGTAGCGGATTTCGCATAGTGTTGCCCCCCTTTATGGGTATCCAATTGTGAGGCTTTGTCTATGATCCACGTTTTTGGTCACAAGAATCCTGATAGCGACAGTATCTGCAGTGCGCTGGTTATCACCGACTGGCTCAATGGCCAGGGCCGTCAGGCCACCCCATGGCGTCTGGGTGACCTGCGCACCGAAACCCGTTTTATTCTGGAGCAGGCTGGCGTCAGCGAACCCGAGTTGCTGACCAAAGATCTGACCGGTGAAGATGTCTGGCTGGTGGATTTCAGTGATCTGGAACAGGGCCCTGCCACACTGGCACAAGCCAATGTACTGGGTCTGGTGGATCACCACCGTCTTGGCACTCTGGTTACCCAGTCTCCGCTGGATGCGTGGATCCGGGCCGTCGGCTGCACCTGCACCATCGCTTTTGATCTGCTGAGTCAGCAAGGCACTGTGACCCGCAGCCAGGCTCGTCTGATGCTGGGTGCCATCATGAGCGACACCCTCTGTCTCACCTCGCCGACCACCACCGAGCAGGACAAGATCGCTTGTGAGCGTCTGGCACCGCTGGCCGAAGTATCGCTGGCCGAATTCGGCCAACAGCTGCTGATGGCGAAAACCGACCTGAGCGGCCTGACTCCGGCTCAACTGCTGCAGCAGGATGAGAAGGCATTCCAAGCCGAAGGGTTGAACTTCATCATGAGCCAGATCGAAGTGGGCAGCGAGCAGCAGCTGGCCGACCAGATTGACACTCTGCTGCAAGAGATGGCACACCGTGTTGAAGGCGAAGGGCTCGACTTCTTCGTGCTGATGGTGACTGACCTGACGGCCGCAGCCAGCCGCATCTACTTTACTGCACACCCGAAAGTACCGGCAGAGTCCAGCTACCACCCGGGCTTTGTCAGCCGCAAGAAGCAGGGTCTGCCCTGGGTGATGGATCTGCTGGCCAAGGCCTGATCCTCCCTCGCCATCACCTATTCCAAAGCCCTGCCTCTGCGCAGGGCTTTTTCATCGCCACCGCCAGCCGCACTCCCCACCCTCTTGTTGACCATCTTGCTCACGACTGCGGTCTATCGCTTACTCCTTTCTCGGCTTATTGACAGTTAACGCCATAACTTTGCTTACATATTTGCGGCTGTTATTTATCAGGGCTTTGCTGCAGGATAATCGCCGCGCACAACCTTTTCCGTTTCCATTCAGGTGATCGATGAACATAACCCCCAAGCAGAGAACCCTGGCCATCACCATGCTGATCGCCGTGGTACTCATCGGCTGGCTGCTCTGGCCCAGTCAACCACCCAAGGCGATGCTAACCGCTCAGGTGACCCGCGAGGATATTGCCCAGACCGTGCTGGCCAGTGGTGTGCTGCAGGCCGTGGAGCAGGTGGATGTGGGGGCCCAGGTCTCCGGTCAGGTTACCAAGCTGGCCGTCGAGGCTGGTGATCAGGTCAAGCAGGGAGACCTGCTGGCCGAGATCGATCCCCTGATTGCCCAGAACAACCTCAAGACGGCCGAGGCGGAACTTGCCAGCAACCGCGCCCAGCTCAAGATCAAGCAGGCACAACTCAAACAGAACGAGCTCGCCTGGCGGCGCCAGCAGCAGATGTTCAAGCAGGAGGCGAGCTCACGGGCCGATCTGGAGAGTGCCGAGGCACTGCTGGCGGTCACCCGCGCCGAACTGCAAAACAGCCAGGCCAATATCGACAACGCCCTGATCAAAGTTGATCGGGCCAAGACCGAGTTGGGCTACACCAAGATCCTGGCGCCGATGGATGGCACCGTCATCAGCATTGTGACCCGTCAGGGCCAGACCCTGGCTGCCAGCCAGACGGTGCCGACCGTGCTCAAGCTGGCCAACCTCGAGACTATGACGGTCAAGGCGCAGATCTCCGAAGCCGATGTCACCAAGGTCAAAGCCGGCATGCCAGTCTACTTCACCCTCATTGGCGATCCGGATACCCGCTATCAGGGTACGCTTCGCGCCGTGGAGTTAGCGCCTACCAACATCAATGATCAGGCCACCACAGGCACCACCACCAATAATGCGGCCGTTTACTACTACGCCCTGTTCGATGTGCCCAATCCCGATCATACCCTGCGAGTGGCAATGACCACCCAGGTGACCATAGTGCTCGGCGAGCGCAAGCAGGTGCTCACTGTGCCGCAAACCGCCCTCGGCAAGTCGCTGGGTGACAACGAGTATGAAGTCACCGTGATCAAGGACGATGAGACAACCGAAACCCGCCATATCAAGACCGGTATGAAGGATGAGATCCGCATTGAGGTGATCAGCGGGCTGAGCGAGAAGGAGGAGGTGCAGCTCAATCACGGAGCCCCCGCCGACAATGATGAGATGGCGGTGATGCTATGAGTGAGCCCCTGAACCAGCTGCCGTTGATCCAGCTGAAAGGGGTCGAGCGACGCTACCAGAGCGGCGACAGCGAAGTCACCGTGCTCCACCCTCTTGATCTCACCATCACGGCAGGAGAGATGATCGCCATTGTCGGCGCGTCCGGCTCCGGCAAGTCGACCCTGATGAACCTGCTGGGTTGTCTCGATAGCCCGAGCAGCGGCCAGTATCTGTTTCGCGGTCAGGACACCGCGACCATGGATGCGTTGGCGCTGGCCCGGCTGCGCTGCCACCACTTCGGTTTTATCTTTCAGCGCTACCACCTGCTGCCCCATCTCGATGCCGCCGCCAACGTGGAGATCCCCGCCGTCTATGCCGGCACCAGTCGCCCGGATCGCCAGGCGCGCGCGCGTCAGCTGCTGGGTAGACTGGGGCTGGCCGATCGCAGCCACCATACCCCGGGCCAGCTCTCCGGCGGTCAGCAGCAGCGGGTCAGTATCGCCCGGGCGCTGGCCAATGGCGGCGAAGTAATCCTCGCCGATGAACCGACCGGCGCACTGGATAGCCAGAGCGGCAAGGAGGTGATGGCGATCCTCAAGGAGCTGCACGCTCAGGGCCACACCATCATTCTGGTCACCCACGATATGAACGTGGCCAGCCATGCCGACCGGATCATCACTCTCAAAGATGGTCGGATTGAACAAGATAGCGGCCCCAGCCAAACGGCCGTGTTGGCTCCAGCCACCGCCACAACCACAGCCCCTCAAAAAATAGTGCCCACTAAAGGTGCCATGGGCCACGACTGGGATCGTTATCGGGAAGCGGGACGGATGGCGATCCATGCCATGCTCGCCCACCGGATGCGCACCTTCCTCACCATGCTCGGCATCATCATCGGTATCGCCGCCGTGGTGAGCGTGGTCGCTCTTGGTCAGGGGGCGCGCGCCAAGGTGATCGACCAGATCAATGCGATGGGCACCAACACCATCGAAATCTTCCCGGGTAAAGGATGGGGCGATGAGAAGATGGCCAGCATCCAGACCCTCAACAAGGGGGACCTCGATGCCCTGTTGGGGCAACCCTATCTTGCGGGCGCCAGCCCCGAGATCGGCAGCTCAGGGCAGTTGCGCTATCGCAACAAGACCAACAGCGGCAATGTGACCGGGGTCGGTAACGACTATTTCAAGGTAAAGGGGATGACGCTGGTCAGTGGTCGCTTACTGGAGTGGCAAGATATCCAGCAGCGTGCCGCCGTTGCCGTGGTGGACAAGAAGAGCATCACCAGCCTGCTTGGCAAGGAGGAGCCGGTCGGCAAGGTGGTACTGGTCGGCACCTTGCCGGTGCGGATTGTCGGTGTGGTTTCGCAGGAGACCGGCTTCGGCCCCACCAGCCAGTCGGTCAATATCTGGCTGCCCTACAGCGCGGTGATGAGTCGCCTCATCTCGCAGCACCACTTCAGCCAGATCACCATCCGGGTCAAGGACGGGGTACAACCGGCGCTGGCCGAGCAGGCGGTGATCGAGCTGATCACCAAGCGCCACGGGGTGAAGGATTTCTTCACCTTCAGCAGCGACAGCATCATCAAATCGGTGGAGAAAACCACCGCCACCATGACCCTGATGGTCTCGGCCATCGCGGTGATCTCGCTGATCGTCGGCGGGGTGGGCGTGATGAACATCATGCTGGTGTCAGTGGTCGAGCGCACCCGCGAGATCGGCATTCGCATGGCCGTGGGCGCCCGCCAGTCGGATATTTTGCAGCAGTTCCTGATTGAAGCTGTGATGGTGAGCCTGCTGGGGGGTATCTTCGGCGTCGGCCTCTCGCTAGGCATTGGTGCGCTCTTTGCACTGCTGGTGGACTCCATCAAGATGCAGTTCTCGCTCTTCTCCATCCTGATGGCCTTTGGCTGCTCGTCACTCATCGGGATCCTGTTTGGTTACCTGCCGGCACGCAATGCGGCGCGGCTCGACCCTGTTGTCGCACTGGCGAGGGAATAACAATGCACAAACTCTCCTGGCTGGCTCTCTCTATGGCCCTCAGCGGCTGTAGTCAGCACAGCACCTATCAAAGACCCGAGTTGGCGATCGCCCCCACATGGCAACAAGCAGAGGGCGCCCAACTGGCTGCGCAGGCTGGCCTCTGGTGGCGGGAATTTCATGATCCCCAACTCGACAAATTGGTCGAGGCGGTTCTAGCCGCCAACCCGGACATGCATGTGGCGGCCCTCAAGCTCAAAAGCGCCAGACTGGGCGCCGAGCAGGCCGATACCAACCTCACCCCCTCGGTCAATGGCACTATCGCAGCCAGTGGCAACAAGGATCTGAAAAGCGGCAAAGGCACCAACAGTCTGGGCCCCTCGCTGAGCCTCAGTTACGAAGTGGATTTGTGGGGCAAGCTTGCCTCGGTGCGAGATCAGGCAAGCTGGGAGGCGGCGGCAAGCGAGCAGGATCTCGCCAGCACCCGACTCCTGCTGATTGGCAATACTCTGGAGCAGTATTGGCAGCTCGGCTATCTCGGCTCTGCCATCGCACTCGGAGAACAGCAGCTGGCCAACCTGACGCGAACCGAGCAGCTGACCCAAACCAAATACCAGGCAGGCGCCATCACCCGACTCGATCTGGCGCAGGCACGCCAGCAACTGGCAGGCAAGCAGGCTGAGCTGGCCTCCCTCAAGGCGCAGCAGGAGCAGGCTCGCAATGCCCTGCGTCTGTTGCTGGGCCGCAGCAGCGGGCCGCTGGAGTATGCACCCGCTTCCCTTGCAAAGCAGGCCATTCCTGAACTTGCGGTGGGTATTCCGGCCGATGTGCTGGCCCGCCGCCCCGATGTCAAAGCGGCCGAATTGCGGCTGCGCAAGACGCTGGCTAAAGGGGATGAGATCCGCACCAGCTTCTACCCCAGCCTGACCCTGACCGGCAGCGCCAGCACCGCATCCGATAGATTGGCGCAAGTGCTGCAAAATCCGGTCGGTACGCTGGGAGCCAGCCTTGCCCTCCCCTTCCTTGAATACAACCGCACCCAGCTCGCCATTGAAAGCTCGGAGCTGGATTACCAGATCGCCGAAACCGAGTTTCGCAAGCAGCTCTACACTGCACTGGTGGAAGTGGAAGACAATCTGGCCGCCCGCCACTATGGCCAGCAGCGACTCGATTATCTGCAGGAGCAGCTGAGTTATGCCCGGGAGGCCGAACGACTGGCCAAGGCTCGCTTCCAGGCGGGTGCGACCGGCGTGCAAGCTTGGCTTGATGAGCAGAACCGACTGTGGGATGCCCAGCAGAGCCTGCTGGCACAGCAAAAAGAGCAGCTCACCACCACAGCCAAAATCTATCGCGCCCTGGGTGGCAGCGATAGCGTGACGCCCCGATAGCGCTTCACCTGGCTATCCCCCACTCGCCTACAGAGTGGGGAATATCATCGCCATAGACCATACAGAATTTCCTCTCCCACACTGCAGCCGAACTTCATTGCCCATTATCAGGGGCAGTCATGGCAGCGCAGCCAATTACATGCATCGGCGACCCTGAATATACCGGCCATACCTTGCGGCTCTCTCTATACCTAACGCCCCCTGACCGGAGATAACGATTACCGGATATTCCATCAGCAGAGAGCTCTACTCTTGCCGAACGACGCACCGTGAATCGTGAATCGTGAATCGTGAGAAACATATCCGAAGCTCGTATCAGCACAACGCATACAAATAGCGATATCGCGTTGGTGAGCCACAGGACAAAATTAATCGTAAACAACGAATGATATTGAGTAAAGGAACTGCGGGTAAGGCGAGAGAGAAAGGATACAAACGAGGAATGCAGATAACAATGAGGTGGAAATACTGGTTGGATAACCACGAGTAAAACGGCAAAAATAATGCCGCCCGAGGGCGGCATTATTCAATCTCTGAACCTGACGAATTAGATCAGGAAATCGTTCAGGTCTTTACCCAATGCGACTTGAGCAGCAATGGCTTTCGGCATACGGCCTTGACCGGTCCAGGTTTTTTCCTGGCCATCTTCTTCGTACTTGTATTTAGCCGGACGCGGAGCTCGCTTGCTCTTGGCAGCGCCAGTTGCAGCAGCCGGAGCAGCGGCAGTCGCCAGTAGCTCACGAGGATCAATACCAGCCTGCTGCAGCATTTCGGTGAATTCATTCAGCTTGCGCTGACGCTCTTCCTGTTCAGCACGCTCCTGTTCAACAGAATCGGCGCGCTCTTGGTAAACCAGGTCAAACTTCTCTTTAGCTTCCAGCAGTTGCTCAAACGGCAGCTCACGAACAGCCGCACGCAGACTGCGAATGTTCAGCAGAACTTTCAGAAACTCGTTCATTATTTCCTCACAAAAAGTCGGTCACAGGGATTACCGTGTCAGAATAGCATGGACAATTGATAACAACATACCGTTTTCTGTATTTACACTCCTTTTTTTTTATTTTTCACTCACCATACTCTCTTGACGCGAAGCGTGATAACAAATCAATGCTCAGTTGTGATTGCTATACAATCTGACAGATGATGATCTCAGATATTACAGGGCTCATTAATATCCCACTACATGCAGTCAGAAGATTCTCTTTATAGTGACACCCGATATGCCCTCCCCCCCGCCCAGTTACCCATCAAGCAAGGTGAAATAAAAAAGCCACAAAGCAATTCCTCAGCAACGACGACTTAAAAGGCCATGATTTTTATCCATAAAAATCATGAACTTACAACATCAACCCATATATCTAAAGACAAATAAACAATCTGTTTTTTAACATAACCGATCTTACCCGGTTGTTAAATTACGCTAATTTGCGCGAGCATTACTTTGTGCCGATTGATCAACACCACTGATCACCGGTATAGCTACAGAGCCATTCAGCAGAGGTTCCGCAGGATAGAGTCTGAGCGCTTCCAGACGCATCGCATCGGCTGCCTCTTTGCGACCCAGAGCGTTAAGTGCTGTCACCATATTGGCGTATATATTAGCTCGTGGTGTATGAAGTACGAAGTCCTGCCCCCACTCCAGATAAGCTTCCAGTTCATCCTTGTTGTTTGTCTGCAAACCGACCATCAGACGAACCGAGTTCACATCAAATTCAACTCGTGTCAGCCATGCCATAGGATTGATAATCTCCAGCAAGAGCGTCGGCTCCTTATAACCTCCCCGCTCGTATTTGGTGACGACCCAGGCAGTATGAAGGGCTGTCAGCATAAATGGGACAATCAATAGAGGGATAGCTATTGCCATAAATCGGAGCAACAACCAGGGGCGATACTCAATGTCCAACCACGATGGGCTACCGCAACTCACGAAACGGGTTTCTTCAATCTCGGTGTCAACGACATAGATCAGCGTCAGCAACAACCACCACAACACGATTGCATGGTAAAGGGGATATTCCGTCTGAGTATGGAGCAATATCGGTGTCACCAGGGCAAGCAGTGCCATGGCATTTACCCAACGCACCTTCGTCAGGCGCCACAATAATGCGCCCCCCATAATCACCATACCAACCATGGGAGCCACCCCTCCCTCAACAGCCCAATAAAGGAATTCGTTGTGGGGATGGTCAAGATTGTACTCAATCTGCACCATAGATGGATTCAGCGCCTTATCAGCCATGTAGTGATGGAGAAAAACAGATTCAAAACTGCCGTATCCCCAACCACTCCATGGTGCTTCGGCAATCAGCTTGGCTGCATAAGGCCAATAAATAGATCGCATACCACCAGATTGATAAATCTCCAACCCGCGCTTTGCTCCTGCCATCCAGTACTGTGATAGCAGGCCAAGGGCCACCGCAAAAATAACCAGCGCCAACATACGCCATAGCACTCGATGGCGATGGAGTTGCGGTATCAATAAAAACAGAGCTAGCAGACCGCCA
Organism: Aeromonas sp. 604443; assembly: GCF_049170315.1. Taxonomy (NCBI): domain Bacteria; kingdom Pseudomonadati; phylum Pseudomonadota; class Gammaproteobacteria; order Aeromonadales; family Aeromonadaceae; genus Aeromonas; species Aeromonas sp. 604443. The sequence goes on along the minus strand of NZ_JAAKMI010000002.1, from coordinate 319,275 downwards.
AGTTGACCCACTCGGGATTGCAAAACAACCAGCAACAGTGTTGCTGATAGAATGACGCCATAGCGCAGAGCCATCAGAAAACGACCACCCTCTCGGCGTAATTCCAGCCAAATAGCAAGGGCAAGACCAGTTGCCATAAAGGTTGCCATCACGTTTGGCTGTTGAAAGATCCCGTAAGGACGATTGGTTTTAGTGTCGTAGCCAATCCAGTTACCGGGTGTCAACAGATAGAACTGTATCAGACCGAGCAAAGCCTCCATCGCGATCGCTATCAGGACGATATAGAGCAAGCGATCACGCTGCAACCGATTGAAGCGCCATTGATAGAGCCCGAATAAAAACAGCAGACCAGCAAAAAGCCCCAATAATCTTGGAATGGCATAATCCCTGAGTGCAAAACCTGGATAGAACATCGGCAGCAGTAGCAAGAGTGCCCCTATCCATAAGCCCGCTTGTAATGGAGAAAAGAGCAGACGCTGGCGTAACGTCACTTGCCACAATCCTAATCCAATAGCCAGCGAGGCAAACACCCATCCCCATGCGTTAAAGGGCAGATATAGCCCTGCTCCTCCCGGGTTGTGCATAAAAAAATGCACTCCAAGTAACCAGTATAATGAAGATAAAATCCAATACAAGTTGCTCATATATTATTTCCGTATACTCAACGAGCCCCAAACCCTGTCAGCATTGTTTTAATAGTTTTGATTACTATTAATAGATCAAGCCAAAGCGAAAAGTTTCTAATATAATAAAAATCATATTCTAATTTTATACGAGTACTATCTGTATCAGCTGAGTAGCCATGCATCACCTGAGCCCATCCACTTATACCAGGACGAACCATATGACGATACATATAGAATGGTAATTCAGACTCAAACCTCTCCACAAAAAAACGCTGTTCAGGTCGTGGACCAATCAAGCTCATATCCCCTTTAAGAACATTAAAGAATTGCGGGAGCTCATCAATTCTATATTTACGAATAAAATGACCAACACGAGTAATCCGTTTGTCAACTTCCTGAGCAAAATATGCATTGTCTAATGATGAACTGTCATGCATACTACGGAATTTATATATTACAAAATCTTTATTACCCAGCCCAACTCTCTTTTGCTTAAAGAAAGCAGGGCCAGGGCTTTCCAGCTTTATTAATATTGCTGTTATCAGTAACACCGGCATAAAAAAGGGGAGTGCAATTATAACAACCAAAAGATCAGCTAGTCTTTTTAAAAAGAAATAAAACAACGAGGGAATAGCGGAACCCAAATCATTTTCATATAATTGCTCAACACTGACTCGGCCTGTTAATGATGCATATATAGTTTTGCTGTGATAGATTGGTATCCCTAACAAAACGAAATCAGTTAATAACTTTTGCCATTCACTCGTCAAATCAGATGAGTGAAAATCAGCAACTACGGCACTACCACAAAACAGAGAAAAATCAGGTTTGTGAAGAATATTCCATTCAACAGCAGTCAAGGCACACAGTTTCTGATAATTACCAACCGGGATGATAGAATACTTAACCTTGCCAGATCGTGCCCCTAAATAATAAATAAGCCAGCAAGACACTAAAGCCAGTATATACGAGCTTATAATTACTGGCCTACTATACTCAAGACGAAACAGCAGCAACACACCGAACAATATTCCATACACCGCGGTTACTGTTGGAATCATATAAGATAAAGCATTAACTCCAGGATAGCAAAGCACTCGACTCAGGAAAAAACCAGCAGTAATACATGTTATAAAGATGCCTAAAAGTGAATTTATCTTTACATCATCAAGGGTATTCCAAAAATCCCCTCCCCAAAACAAAAATGCAGGTAGTAATGTTGATATCAAGGATGTAAAAAAGAACGTTATAGTATAATTAAACCGTACAAGGTCATACCAACGACCACCATATGGATAATAGCTATTATTTATCATGAAAAACTCATTTAGTTATCAACCAAAGGGGTGAGCGCCATCGATATGCTGAGCCAATATATCAAAATATATGCCAATGATTTTTTTTTCATCGAATCTGGCACTGACTAATTGCCTCCCAGCATTACCCATCAAGGTTCTTTGAGCTGTAGTCATTCGTATGAATGTCATCATCGCATCAGCCAATGATGAAACATTTCTAGCTTGACAGAGTAACCCGGTTTTCTCATGTAGCAGTACATCTCTACATCCAGGAACATCGGTAACAATAATTGGCTTTGCCATTGCAGCAGCTTCGATCATAGTTCTTGGCAATCCTTCGCGATAAGAAGGTAACACAATACAATCACTTTCCATTATGAAAGGCCTAACATCATGTGTAGTACCGAGATATTCCAGCACACCGTCATTGATCCATTCATGCAACTGTGCATATCCGATCGCTCGTGGGTTATCAGCCTGAACATCGCCTAACAATTTAAACTTTATGTTTGGATGACTAATGTGAATCTGCTTTGCGGCTGCTACATATTCTCCAATCCCCTTATCCCATAACAACCGCGCAATGAGCAAAAAACTAACCGAGTCATCTTCAGAAAATTTCTCTGAAGGATAAAAAACACTCAAATCAACGCCCTCGCCAGGCAGTAACAGAGTCTTTTTTTCATCTACCAACTGTCTTGATACAAATTCAAGGCGATCATCTTCATTTAAGAAAATGACTAGCTTAGGATATTTAAAAGTGAATTTATAAAGCAATCTTACTACTTTAGGCACCCAACCATCATTCATAAAAGCATATCCTAACCCAGTAGTTATAGCCAAGGCAGGTGTGCGACAAAGATGTGCAGCAAAAGAACCATATATATTTGGTTTTACCGTATAATGGATAATTAAATCCGCATTAATTCTCCTATATATTCTTACGAAATCAAATATTAATTTCAGCTCAACAATTGGGTTGACTCCTTTAGGGGATAGTGCCAACGGTATAAATGAACACCCCAAATCACAGAGCGAAAAAACTGTATTATCAGGTGGAGCAACAATGGTTATGCGATATCCATGTTGTATAAGTGCAGATAATAATCCGCGGCGAAAATTCCACATTGACCACGCGGTATTGCTCACCATACAAAGATGTTTGCTCATGTGTAGTCCTGGTACAAATTTAACCAACGCAGACAGATCGTCTCTATTGAATAATGGTTAATAACCCGAGTCCGAGCCTCCTTGGTCATCACCTCTCTCTCAAGCGGCGAGAGCATCATAGCCTGCTCAATCGCGGTAAATAGCTGCTGACTATTTTTAGAGGGGACAAGCAATCCAGCAGAGCCAACCACTTCCCTCACTCCACCACAATCGGTGGCAACCACTACCCGCTCAGTAGCCATAGCTTCAGCCACAACTAAACCAAACCCCTCCCAAGCGGATGACAACACAAAGATATCTGCTGCACTCATCCAATCTTCAACATCATAGCGCAGCCCCAAGAAATGAACTCGCTCGCTAATCCCTTGTGCGCTAGCTATTGTGGTTAAGTATTCTTTTTGCTCCCCCTCACCTATAATGACCAACTTAATATTATTGAATCTCGAAGATAACATCGCAAATGCAACAAGCAAATTTGTATAGTCCTTGGCAGCGGTCAGTCTACCTACCGAAATTAACAATATGTTATTGTCATCAATCCCAAGCTGAGAGCGTAATTTATTTCTGACTGTGGCATTAAAATAAAAACGCTCCGTATCAATACCGTTATACATGACTTTCATTCGCCCGGCAGATACCGCACCTTGTTTAATAAAAGCCTCAACTGCCTCTTGGCTTACATTTGTGTTAAGATCACATAACCTTTCGGTAAATCGGTATGCCAATATCCGCCACCCCCCCCCCTCATTAACATTATGCGCAGAGCAGATAAGCTTCGGAAATGACACAAATAATCGTAACAACCGAGCAAAAATATTTGCATGCACCATATGGCTATGCACCACATCCGGTTTATATTGATTAAGTAACCTGATCGCCTGCCAGTATGCTTTGAAAATACTAAATGGAGTTTTCCTCATCTGCAATGAAACGATGTCTGCTGCAGTCGAATGTGGGCGATTGCTAATTTCACCGGTCATCGAGATAATTAATATATGGTGGCCCAACCTAATAAATTGATCTGCCAAATCGCACACTTGTCGTTCAGCCCCCCCCATACCAAGGCCTGTGATTACCATCGCAATTTTCATGCTATTTCTTCAACCAACAGTAAAGAATACACTGGAGACTTCTGACACATGCTTTGACCTTACCGAACAATCGAGTATCTCGGATCACCTGGTCTCGATAGAACAAACCAAAACCACATGGATTACTTCTTAGATTTTTTTTAAAATTTGAGGTGTAGCCATCAGGAAGATATTCACACAAGTATATTACTTGGTCTACATAAAAAACTATCTTACCTATATCGGCAATTTTATTCCATATATATAACTCTGGTACAAACTTTTCGCCCGGGAACTCAGGAAAAGGACACTCACGCATAACATTAGTGCGAAAAACATAAGCCAAGTCACCTTTTAATATATGCCCTGCCATGATGGGCTGCATTACCATTGACTTGCTCCATGCGGTGTCGGAGATACCAATTATGTGACCAGATAATGTTGCTCTTCTAAAACACATCCCAACAAATTCCGAGCCAATATGATTCATAACATCATATAGCTTGGCAACAGCATCACCAGTTAATAAGTCATCACTATCCACAATGATAATCCAATCACCGGTCGCATGAACCACACCTTCATTTATAGCGCGATGCTTCCCTCCATTTTCTTTATAAAAATAATTGATTGGAAAGTCAGATTTAACTCTATAATCAAAAATAAGCTCGGCGGTACCATCAGTGCTACCGTCATCGATTACAAGCCATTCAAAGTCCCGCCTTGTCTGCTGACACAAACTGTCATACAACCTTGGTAAAACATATGCTCTGTTATAAGTTGGCGTCATTATTGTTATCATTTCACGACCTTACACACGCAACCTTTATATTGATGAATGAAGTATATCGACATCGTCGCAGCCATCATCAAAAAAGCATTAGTTATGTAAACGATGTAAATGTCACCGGAACGAAATACTTTTAGCAACAACCAATAGTTGAACATGCTTATAATTAAGAGCAAGAACCACTTGCACATTATCAAAAAATATTTTTTGTCACGGTATAACCGTTGCATTAAAACGCTATCCACAGCGAAAAAAGAAAGCGCAGGCAACATCATAATGGCTAATTCTGCTGCTAACTCATAATCTTTTCCAAAGATAAAATAGACAATTTCATGTAGCCATAACCAACCCATTAATTGCAAGATACATGCAACTAATAACAGCCCTAAACAGACCGTATGTATTTTTTTTACTCTGCGCCCATATAACATCATTGGGGCTATAGACTGCACAACTATACCAAGTACAAGTACGCCCTGCTCTAGCATTTGACTAGCTACACCATACATGGCTAGTTGTTCATACCCTAAGTAATGCTCGATGAAAAAGCGATCAATTCTCATATAAATCAGCATCAGCATTAATGGGACCCAGAGCGCCCCACCTCGACTTAACATTACCACTGCCACTTTTTTATGCCAGTCCCAGATGCCACCTCTAAAATAAATAACACAACACAGTGACATAGCTAAAAACATTGCTTCTATTGCCCTGCTTGAATAGATGATGAAATAAGATGAAAGTAAAAGAGCGAGGCTTACCAAAAGCACCCTTAATAATAAAATTGCAAGACGAATCGCTACAACAATACCTATATTTGTGGTGGCTTGATAATAGTTGGCTATTACTGAAAATGGTTCATTAAAAATGAGCGACAGTGCCAATAGCATCAGCATTAATCTTACATCTTGATCTGCGACAATAAAATTTGCGTAGACTAATGTGACAAGCAAAGCAACCAAAGCGAAAAGTAGACGAAAAACAAATACTGAAGATAGTATCTTCCAACGCAAATGAGGATGCCGAACTAATGCCGGAACAACAACTTCCGAGCCGGCAATCAATGTAACTGATGACAATAAAATGACGGCATTGAGCGAATATAGCCATTTCCCATATAATGAAACACCGAGTAGATGACTAATTACCCCCTCGCAAAAAAAAACCAACCCAATGGTCACCATTTTTTCAAATAATAGAATACTAACATTAGTAATAATTGCGGCATATTCTCGATAAAATGCCACAACCAGGCCTAATCGCATCCAAGTTGCCTCATTATAGAAACAGGTAACTCAATTTCTAGCCAGCAAAAAATTAACATTGTGTACTGGTAGCTTCACGATGTTCTCCGTTATTGTATGCTGCTGCTTCGCTAGCCACACCAGATCACAGATACCATCCGTCGGTTCGAATGCAGCAGGAGCATGCATCAGGATCTCGCGCACTTGCTGTTGATCAAAACGGTGACAAGCATCATCCAGCGAGGCCAGCAAGGGGCGCAGTCGGGACCAGGGCAGCCAGCTCTCTTGTGCCACCATGATCCTGGGGTGTTCGGTTCCTCTGGCATCATCACCAATCAGTAACTCTTCGTAGAGCTTTTCGCCCGGCCGCAACCCCGTCACCTCTATGGCGATATCACCATCGGGACGCTGCTCATCACGCAGTGTCAGGCCGCTGAGGCGTATCATGCGCTTGGCCAGCTCCATGATCCGTACCGGTTGCCCCATATCGAGCACAAAGACGTCGCCCCCCTCCCCCATGGCGCCGGCCTGGATCACCAACTGGGCAGCCTCAGGTATCGTCATGAAGTAACGGATGATATCGGGGTGAGTCAGGGTGATAGGCCCCCCCTTATCTATCTGCTGTCTGAATAACGGCACCACTGAGCCGGAAGATCCAAGAACATTGCCAAAGCGCACCATACAAAAACGGGTGCTGTGCTTCTCGCGGGTCAAGGCTTGCAAGATCAATTCGGCCAGACGCTTGCTGGCCCCCATGGTATTGGTTGGCCGCACGGCTTTATCGGTAGAGATCAGCACGAATGTTTCCACCCCTGCCTCAATGGCCGCCTGTGCCGCATAAAGAGTGCCGAATACGTTGTTACGTACTCCTTCAATGATATTGAACTCGACCAGCGGGACATGTTTGTAAGCCGCGGTATGGTAGACGGTCTGGATCCTGAAGCTCTGCATCACCGTTTTTAGACGATGCTGGCGCTGTACTGAACCCAATAACGGCACCAGCTCTGTTTCGATCTGCTCGCGCTGACACTGTTCACGCAGATTCTTATTTAAGGCATAGAGAGCATATTCAGATAGCTCGAACAGAACCAAGGTGGACGGTCGGCACCGCAAAATCTGGCGACATAACTCAGAACCAATGGAGCCACCGGCACCGGTTACCATGACCGCTTTGCCTGTGATATTGGCTTCCATTAATTTTGTCACCGGCTCTACCGGATCTCTGCCCAACAGATCGTCGATGGAAACCTCATTGAGCTGATCTATGCGAGCCGAGCCATTGACCAGATCGGCCATTCCCGGGATAGAGAGTACTTCGCAAGAGAGGGGCTCAAGTGCATTGATCACCTCCTGACGACGCGCTCTGGTGCTGCTCGGCATAGCCAGCAAGATCTTCTGTACCCCATGGTGGTCAATCAGGGCTGGCAACTGAGCACTGTGATAAACGGTACAGCCCTGGATCACGCATCCCTGTTTGGCGGGATCGTCATCAATAAAGGCGACGGGATAAAACTCATTACCTTGCAACAAGGCCATTTGAAGCTGTCGACCCGAAGAACCCGCGCCATAGATCAACACCTGGGTACGAGCCAGACGGGTGGTATTGAGCAGCGCCCGGAAAAACAGCCGCACACCACCGACCAGCAGCACCAAAAAGGAGAGATAGATAACAGATACCGTTCTGGGCAGAAAGATATCAAAGTAAAATGCAGAGAGAACAAAGAAACAGGTTGAAAGAAATGCGCCTAGCGAGATTGTCCATAAGACCCGAAAGCTGACATATCGGAGTACTGCGCGATAGAGCCCCAGCCGTACAAACAAACTGATGCTGACAACGATAATTGCGCCAAGGAGTGCCCAGTGATGAGGGCTATCGATGGGCCAGTTATGTTCAAGCCGGATCCAGTACGCTCCCCAATAGGTCATGGTGATCAAGAGCATATCAACGGCGACAGAGATGACACGCTTACTGGCTCGTGATAGGGAGCCCAGGCAACTCAGTAGCCAGCCCCCTCCGGGTAAAAGCTCATTTCTCATTCTGGTACTCCTGCATTCAGGTGATACGCAAGAAAGGCTAACGGCAAGTAGGCAATGACCAGACCGATCACACCATCGAGCTGGCCCAATACAATCATGACAGCGATCGGCGCAAGCCAGAGGCTATTTAAAACAAGCACAGCCAAGGTCACGTTTCGATGACTTTGCCAACGTCTCGCCAGATATTGATAGCCATGAGTACGATGCGCCTCGCTCAGACGACATTTCAGACGATAGCGATTCAGTAACGTCCAGGTCGCATCAACCACAAAGACTCCGAGCATGACGAGCCATGCCCACAGGAATTGAGGCGCAGAAGCGGCATCCAGCAGCATCAGGGAAGCCAGCATCAAGCCAAGAAAACCGCTGCCACCATCCCCCATAAAGATCCTGGCGGGCGGAAAATTCCAGCACAAGAAGCCAGCCGCCGAAATCCCCAGTAGCAGGATCAAACTGGCAGACGACCACTCCCCCCCAACCAGATAGTGAAATAACGTCATGAACAGACAGACGACAACGGCTTCACCTGCCGCCAAGCCATCGATGCCATCCATAAAGTTGTAGAGATTGATAAACCAGATCACCCCCAGCCAGACCAGCAGGTAACCAAACCAGGCCAGATCGAGCTGCCAACCAAAGAAGGTCAGCGCTGGCAAACCATTAACCGCAGAAACCACCAAAGCGGCCGCCATGCTCTGCACAATCAGGCGGGTTCGAGGCTTGAGAGAGATGTGGTCATCGATAAAACCAACCAATGCAATGCCCAGCGCCGCAGCCCATATCAATGCAAAGCTGCTCTGGGATATGCCGACGGGCAGTGGGATCAGGGTAACAAACAACGGGGCTGCCAGCAGAAAGGTCGCCACGATAGCCATGCCACCGCCTCTCGGGGTAGGCACCTGATGCGAACTGCGATGATTGGGTTGGTCAAGCAAGCGGGTCTGGGCGTAGCGCCTGAGCAGGCCGGTCATGGTAATTGAAAGAAAAAGACAAAATATCGACAACAAAACAAATGCCAGCATCAAGACGACTCACTATGGATTGACGCCATCAGAGATAAGGTCTGAGAGAGCGAATAGGGTGCCGACCATTGTAATCGGCTCTGAGCCTTGCGGGTATTCATTTCCAGAGAGCCATAAATCCGTTGTAGCTTGGCATCAATCCCCAAACAGCGTCCAAGCCCTCTTATTACTCCTGGTGGGAGATAAAAGAGCCGACAGCTAACGCCTTCTGCTTCTGCAATCGCCGCCAACAACTGAGACGTCGACACTGCGACAGGATCTGCGACTAAAAAGACCTGATTCACTGCAGCCGGGTGCGCCATCGCATGGGCAATAAAGTCACACAGATTAGGTAACGCCAACAGGCTACGCGCATTGGTCAAACGGGCAAAAGGGAGCGGGATCCCTTTGCGCACCCAGGTCATCATGCTGGCAAAGTTAGCCTTCACTCCTTCTCCATAGATAAGAGGAGGACGAATGATGGTTACAGCCATACCACACTCTTTCGCGAGTGCCATCAGCCCCTGTTCCGCCTCATACTTCGAGCGCCCATAGGGATCTTCTGGCGGACTTTGCACATTCTCATCAAATGGCTTGCCAGGCTCGGTCTGCTCGCCATTCACTTTTATCGAACTGATAAAGATGAAGCGCTTCACCCCTGCCTCAGCCGCTTGTCGAGCAAGAGCGAGGGTGCCCTCTGTATTCACCGCTCGAAAAGCCGCCAAAGGATCTGTCGCGGTTTCCGACATCACATGCACCCTGGCTGCACAGTGAACAACCACATCCACCTGTTGCAATTGGGCTGTCCAGTTTGCATCGGCAGTCAGAGAGGGAGCCTGAACATGGTAAGAAGCCAGCGGGTGACTTCGCACCGCTCCTTTAACATTCGCCCCCAGCGCCAGCAAGTGTTCACAGACCGCCTTGCCTACAAATCCGTTGGCACCTGTGACAAGAATTCTAGGTATGGACATACAGTTTGAGATAGGCATTTCAAGATGAATAATAATTTGAGATAACCTTTTCATATAACGTCATATATTTATCAATCATGACGTCGGCAGTAAAGTTATGTTCAAATCTAGCCTTTGCATTTTTCCCCATACGCTCAGCTTCATCTTGATCATCCCATAACTTTTTCATTGCAGATGAGAGAGCCTCACTATTTGCTGGCTCAACTGCCAAGCCGGTTTCACCATGCAGATTTATATATGTAGTGCCTGTACCAATTTCGCAAGTAATCATTGGCTTACCATACATTGATGCCTCTAACAAAGTCATACCAAACGCTTCAGAACGCAGATGAGATGGAAATACCACAGCGTAACATAACTCCAGTAAAATATTTTTTTCAGCGTCACTTACTGGACCAACAAACAACGTATTTTTTAATCCTAACTTATCCGCCTGAGACTTCAACTCCTTTTCACATGGGCCTTCACCAATTATTATCAAAGGATAATCAAGTCCACGCATAGCATCAAGGACAAATGACAACCCCTTATAATATCGTAAAAATCCGATAAAAAGAAAAAAACGCCCTTTTATTTTATCATTCCATTTATTCGATAACGATAGTTCTGCATAACTTGGAGATACCTTTTCCAGACCGAATGGTATCACCTCAACATCCTTTTTTAGGCTAGAGAGAACAGGGCTGGTCTTGACATAATTGGGTGAAGAAGCGACCACAGCATCAACTTTATTTAGAAAAGACATCATCAATGGCTTATAAAGTTGTAGCAGGTATTTTTGTTTGACAATGTCAGAATGGTAACTGACCACTGTCGGCTTTTTAGGATTAACCCAAAAATGAATGAGATCCATATAGGGCCACGGAAAATGATAATGAATAATATCAGCTTTCTCAGCCAGTCGCCTGAATTCGACAATCGCAGACCATGAAAAACCAGTCGAAGCTATATAAAAATCTTCTTTTGCAGCATGCACACTATGATTAGCGATGTTAAAATTTCGACCAGCATTCTCAGCACTTAAACATAATACATCAACCTCATGCCCTCTTTTTACTGCACCTTCCGCAAGCTGATATATGACTTGTTGCACACCACCGTAAGCATCTGGATAATATGTTTTAAAAAAATGAAGAATTTTCATTATCTTCCAAGCCCTTATCTAAAAAATAGTTCTTTGTGTATTGATGAACATCTGGTGATGCAAGAAGGTCTACTATATCAAACCATTGATACTTTGAATGCTGAGCAACAGAGAATGAATTTATATCATGGTCTAGTTCTATTGAATACGCTAAAACAACATAGTGAGTTGGAGTCATAACGTCATAAAAAGAATCTTTATAAAAATGCTCGTAGACTCCAATAAATTTAGCTTTCGAACTCTGTAACGTCACACCAAGCTCATTCTCAGCAACTCTTTTAAAGGCATCTAATATAGCTTCTCCCTTTTTTATCCTGCCCCCCAAAACAAACCAATGATCGGCTGCAGGTCTATTTCTTCTGAGACCGAGAAGATATCGCCCTGAACTATCAGAAATCACCAGATCAATCGAGATTAAGGGGGTGTTTTTTATTGTTTTTAAAAAATCATCATCCGTAAGATGCATATCTCGCCCCAAGATGTTATTTATATTTCTTTGCTGGCACACCCAAATAAATTCCGGGCTGATCTATAGTGTTTACAACACACGCACCGGCACCAACAGTAATCTCGTCGCGAACAGTAATATTGTTGATTATAGTCGCGCCAGCACCTATAAAACATAACGTCCCAATATTAACTGAACCTGCCACTGTACTGTTGACCGATACATGCGTAAATTCATCAACACAGACGTCATGTTCAATTATTGCACCTGAATTGATAATGCATCCCTCACCAATTTTAACTGAAGGACCAATGTGCCCATGATGACCGACGAATGTTCCTTTACCTATGATAGAGTTAATACCAATCGTGGCTGTGGCAGAAATCAAGGTGGCAACTTGCCACCCCATTTTCCCCAATATCTCTAACTGTAACTTTCTTTTATGATTATCACCTACTGCAGAAAAAAAAATCCACTCATCGGGAGAGATTACATCCCATGAAGGAAAAACTGGATAACCCAAAATACTCTCGCCAGGTTTTGCATTATCATCAATAAAGCATAACGTTGAAAATCCTAACGACAATGCTACATCAGCCACACTTCTTGCATGTCCACCACATCCTAAAATGGCCAACTTCTTTGAATCTACCACATTATTTCTCCAAGCAACTAATACGCTCAAGTATATCGATATGCTCATTTACAACATCAGACCATGTACGCATTGATAACTGATCGTATATCTGCAACTGTTTTCGTAGTAAGATGTCCTTATGGTGGAGTGCCCATTCTATTCTCTTAGCCATATCTCTCCAATCATATGGATCAAAAAATGTCATTTCCTGTAACTCAGGGTCAGTAAGAATTTCTTCAGTTACAGGAATACGAGCCATAACAACTGGTGTATTAACAGATAACGCCTCAGTAAATGTAAATGGACACCCACCTTCACTTAGACTTGGATTAACTGCCAAACTTGCCAATTTATAACAAGCTGCGAGCTCTTGCATTGTTAGTCCATGCAGAAATAAAATTTCGTGTTGCAGATTGTGACTAATAACAAATTCTTTTACTTCAGGCATAACACTAACACTGCCGGTAACGATCAGTTTGTGCTGAACGAATTTTTTTCGTAAAAGATACTCATACGCTTTGAATAAACTTATTATGTTTTTATTTGGCCTGATCTGGCTAGCATAAAAAACAAACTCTACATCTTTATTTTTAAATATTGAAACATAATTCTGCTCATTCGATTTGCGAATAGCGGACATGAGTAACGACTTGGCATAATGGGTAGTTGCCTCTTCATTATCTGGTAGACCAGTAATATTAATGAAGCTATCAACTTTATTAGCGGCGTGATGTACTACAGACACCTTTTCCATTGATACTTGATAGCCATCAATAAGTGTATTCCATTTTACCACTTCACTATAAGTTACAAAGTGATCCCCTGTTCTGATAGCCTCTTCTAACAATTTAAACGTCGATAGAGTTCTATCACCACCAATTTGAGAAAAGGCCACGGGAAACTCTCGTAAAACAACATCAGGTACACACATTAATCGAGGGGAATCGATCTTGTTAAACTCAGGCCAATAGGCTGTTGGACAATACCATGCAGATATATCATGCATACTATCGATTAATGCGCTTATACGCTTCCCTTCCACCAACTCCATGTTACGGTAGAGACGCAATACAAATCCATCATCTTTAGGCGAGTAAATCATTTTCATGAAACGGCCTATGTACTTGGAAAACCTGCCCAGCACAATTAGTTTCAATCTACGAATAAAAAAGAACGCCAATAAAAAAGGAAACGAAAAAATAAAAAATAATGGGGAAATGATTAAAGCCAGCAGAAATAACAAACTCCCTTCAATGCCTAAAAGGATCAGATCCAATTTTGTGTATGCATTTAACAAACGTTTTTCCACATAATGGAAAATATTTTCCTTCAAGCTAGCAACCAACTCCAGTAAAAACGATTTGAGTGTTTTTCTTTTTTGTCTTTTCGTTTTACGGTTAATGTACCAATGGTAAAGATCCAGTAAAAGTGGTCTTTTATCTGGCGAGCGAATCGAAAAACTGTCATGTGGTACATTCTCACTATCAAAAAGGTCATATAGATCTTTCGTAGACCAACTAGGACAAACCAAGGTAAACTTTACATCATCACGTGCTGCAGCACCTTTAAGAAAGGCAGCCAAGTAACGACCAAGTCCCTCCTTTCGTAAATCAACAGATGGGGCATAGCAAAGATAAATTCCAAATTTTCTCACAGACATTCGCGTATTACCCCCCAATAATGCTTAGCCAGATTTTTCGCTCGTTGTTCTTTCAGCATATCTTTACTAGGCAAATTTTTTCGAAGATGCAAAGCTTGCTCTTCTATATATTTTAGCTGCCAAGCCATTTGCTCCGGCGAGTTTGCATCAGACCATGTTAAATTAAGTGAAAACTGTCTATCTATTTCACGCATTGCCGGATAATCAGAGGAGAGTGCAGGTATATTCAGATAGGCAGCCTCAATAACCGAAAAAGTACCATTATCAATGCGCGCAGGATGCCATATAAATGCTGCTTTTTTTAGTGCTTTTTTATATTCTAAATCGGATAACTCACCACATAATTTTATCTTACGTTTCAATGACTCACTATTATCAACAGTTCTCACAAACTCGCTCAAATATGAAAGTTTACTTTCCATTATACTCTGAGTATTAACTCCAGTAATAAAGCATGTAAGAGAACCGGCTAGCTGATTATAATAAATTTCTAATGCTTTGACAGCATTGAGATGATTTTTATGTGGACTGAGATTAGTTGTCCAAATGAAATAATCGCCAACATCTTTTTGCTGCTCATCTGAAAACGAAAAGTCAGGTGCCAACATAGGTAACCTAGCAATTCTGTCAGACTCAATACCAGCATATTGTTGCGCATCTCGGCAAGTAAACTCAGTAGTAACCAAGACTCGCTCAGCTTGTGTTGCTGCTTTCAAGTAGGGATGATCAGCACCTCCTTGCAAAATTGAAACATATCGCTGCAAATAATCGTATACCATCAATACTATCGGTCTTACTGGAAGCAGCGTTTTGTCCAGCCTGTCGGAAACGAAAACCCAAATATCACAATCATAGAAATTACTGATGCTGTCATTGGGCACCATATATGATTCATCTACGGCACACCAGCCATCATGACCAGCATACTGCATAGCACGTGTAGCATCATCTTTAGAAAGATGTTGCCAATAGAAGCTTCTCCTTTGAATTTTTGGATTTAAATCCCGCAATTCATTAGCATGCTCTAATTCATCAATTGTTGGATGCGCAAAAACGACCTCACATTCTTCATTAGCCTGTTGACTACCAAGTAATATGGCATCAGCTAAAAGCTTAGCGCCTCGCAGACTCCCCCCTCGATACTCAATCGGAACAATTACAGCAATTCGCTTTTTTCTAGTGATATATGTAGGGCGAGCGTTCTGCTGGAGGCGATGCTCTTTTAATCCATCAACGACAAGGCTAAAGTTTCTTTTCCATATTGAAGCACAATACTCTGGCATCATTTGCTCAAGAAGCACATGCTGTGTTTTTCTAATATCATTGATTAACTGTTCATCGCCATTTAAAATTTTTCTAATCTTAGCCTTAGCCTCTGCAATTGTTTCACATCTGCCAGGTAAATCCCCGCCACCCATCAAATCCAGCATTCCCCCAGCCATATATATTAATGGCATACCAGCTTGTATAGCTTCAAAGGGATGATAATGTATATGATTTAGTTCAGTGGAATGATAAAACATAACGCTGCATTGTTGCATGTTATCAGAGTGCTCTTCTTTAGATACAAAGCCGAGTACTTTCTTATCATTAACAGCTATTGGCTGCGCACCACCAATGATATAATCAAACTCTTTAAAATCACGAACAAAGGATTCATAAATACTTTTAAAGTATGGAGATGTTCCTATTCTAGGACAGACAAATAGTATCGTCTTTCTTTTTCCAGTCCAATTATCAGGTTGATATTTACCTTTTAAACCAACAGGCAAATAGCATGAGCGCTTTGCTAAATATGGCATTTCTACATCGGAAATATGCTCATAGCCACAACCAAACCAGAATCTTTTCCCCATCGATTTAATCGTTGATACTACATTATCTCCACACTCACTTCTTAGTAAAGAAGAATAATTGTATCCCTTAGATAATCCAAATACACGAAGAATGACGGCACCATTAAAATTTTTAATGGTTGACTTAATTTGCTTTGGGAAGAAGCCAATTATCGCATAATCAAAATATTTATTGACAATATCCCAAGCGTTTTTACTGGGCGACTCATACCAATTTTGTTCATTTAAAATATCAAGTTCATGCCTAGGGATAGTCAATTTATCGTCAAAATCGAATGTAATACTTGCCGATAAATTTCCCTCATCATATGGAAACTTTTTTGGAAGATATATTTCTTCAATACCAAACTCTATTAGCTGAGGTATTTCAAAGTTTCTTAATGTTGAATGGTTAAGCAGCCACAACACTCGATTTTTCATGCTAAATCCAGATTATTGACTCGTTTATAGGCAATGATCGCATCATCAATGGGGCCATCAAAAATGTATTCACCATGATGAAATACAATCCCTCTTGAACAAATATTTTTCAATGCGCTGAAATCATGTGATGCTAAAACTAGTATTTCAGCATTCTCAATCAAACTCATTATTCTGCTTTTAGCCTTTGCCATAAACTGAGCATCACCAGCACCAATCACTTCATCTAGGAGCAAAATATCGCCACCAACTGCTGTGGATATAGCAAATGCTAGTCTTACCTGCATGCCTGCAGAGTAAGTTTTAATTGGATAATCAATAAACTCACCCAAACCAGCAAACTCAACGATCTCATTTTCTTTCTCTTTCATAAAAGTCGGAGAGAGGCCAAGCAGAAGACCACGATAGAGAATATTCTCTCGGCCTGTTGCATCAGGTTCAAAACCTAGACTCAAATCAAAAAGAGAACGAACTTGCCCTTCAACAATTAATTTACCACTAGATATAGGATAGAGACCTGCCACCGTTTTAAGAAATGTACTTTTTCCTGCACCATTATGCCCTAAGAGCCCGACCCTCTCTCCATTATTTATTTCTAGCGTAATATTTTTTAATGCATGAATATCAGAGACAGAACGCTCTGCTTTTCCTTTTTTAAAAGCAGCAGAGAAAAGAGACTTTAGTGACCGCTCTTTGTAAGCTACTGATGCATAATGAAGGTTAACATTCTCAAGTTTAATTTTATTCTTTTTCATAGGTAGAAGATCACTTTTTTCTCTGCATTTCGGCCAATCAGCCACGCAAGCAAAAATAGGAAAGCAGCAGTTATCAGACTAAATGTATAGTTCTCCAGACTCGGCCACTCACCTTTTAGTAGTGGTGCTCTTATAATTTGCAATACATGATACACAGGATTGTAATCGACTAACCAATCCAATCCGCCAGAACGGAACATACGTTCTTCGAAATATACCGGAGAGATAAACCATATCGCTTGCATGACTAATCCCATCGCATGTGGTACATCTCTAAATCTAACCCCGATATAGGCTAGCAATGTTGATAATGGCCATGCTATAAGTGCCAATATTGGGAAAACAGTTAAGGTGGCTAGCCAGGTTATATTTATATTTTGTGGCAATACAACTATTGACCAAGCAAATAGAGCCAAACTGGCAAGTGCAAGTACTATAATGCTGCTCAAGACAGTTCGTAATGTATATATTGCTAATGGATGCTTGCATTGTTTAATGTAGGCATCTGCTTGCACAAACGCAAGTGAACCACCAATGGTATTGGCTACTACAAAATCCCAGACTATAATTCCTGACAAAATATAGGGTGCATACGTCACTATGTCCGTATTAAACATTTTACTAAAAACTATAGATATTAATAATGTCATACCTAAAGGTTGAATAAATGACCATAATACACCGAAAAAAGACCGCCGCCAACGAGAGCGTAGATCCGATAAAGCGAGATGCTGCCAAAAATATCTAGCATCCCAAATACCCCTAACATAAGAAAGACTCATAAAACTCCCACCAACTTAAAATAACCCTTCACCAACGAAAGATGAAGGGTTATTTATTTAACATTACTTATTTAAATAAAAATCAGAAATTATGTTGCAGATATAATCAACATCTTTTTCCAATAATTCAGGGTAGCTTGGTAAATTCATTCCTCTTGAGCTGATATCTTCAGCAACAGGAAATTTATGTTCCGTAAATACATGTGGCATCGTATTAGCTAAAGGAAACAATGGCCTTGTCTCAACATCATGACTCTTTAGAACTGTTCTGAGCAAGTCTCTATCTTGTGCATTCTCGACTAGGATCGAGCACATCCAAAATGAATGCCTGGTATTCTCAATCTCTTTGTGGAATGTTATCGGCAAATGGTTTAATCGACGCTGATACCAACTGGCAATCTCTCTTTTTTTTGCAATTATCTCGTCTGCTTGCTCTAATTGTGCCAGGCCAATCGCAGCACATATATTTGTCATGCGATAATTAAATGCCAACGCATCATGCCAATACTCTTTAACCTTCGAAACACCTTGGCTCTTCAAGTGGCATGCCAAGTCATGGACATTTTTATCCTTTGAAACAACCATGCCACCTTCGCCGGTAGTTATTGTCTTATTTCCAAAGAAACTGAATGTTGCCACATCACCAAATGTACCAACATGCTTATTCTTATAAAGAGTACCGAACGCCTCCGCACAGTCTTCTATCAAAAACAAGTTATGTTTCTTACAAACATCGACTAACGCATCCATATCACATGGTAAACCATAAAGATGCACAGCCATGACAGCCTTGGTCTTTGTTGTGATTTTTGCTATTACATCATTGACATCGATGTTCCATGTATCTGGTAGCGAGTCAACATAGACTGCTTTTGCACCGGTCTGAATGATTGTATTCACTGAGGCAATATATGTGAATGAAGGAACAATAACCTCATCACCAGGACCAATACCTAAAGCAGCCAACGCCAAATGAAGTGCTACAGTACCATTACTCACTGTTGTACAATTTTCTGCACCAATATACTTTGAAAATGCAGATTCAAATCTGTTAATAAACTCACCTTTTGAAGAGATCCATGTTGAATCAAGGCATTCATTAACATATTTTTTTTCATTACCAGATAATCTTGGTTGATATACTGGAATCATAGTCACTCCACACTGACATTAACATCAAAGCCATGAGATTTCAGCAAGGCATGCTGGCGAGCTTGCTGCAAATCATATGCAACCATCTCACTTACCATTTCTGCGAGTGTCGTTTCCGGCTCCCAACCCAGCTTATTTTTTGCATTAGATGGGTCACCAAGAAGAGTCTCTACCTCGGCCGGTCTGAAATAACGTGGATCAACACATACGATAATATCACCGACCTTCAATGCCGGCGCCTTATCTCCATAAATCGCCGAAACGACAGCTTTTTCCTCGACGCCGCTTCCAACAAAGTTCAATTCAATACCTAACTCAGCAGCGGCCATTTTTATAAATTCACGGACACTATATTGCACTCCAGTTGCAATGACAAAGTCCTCTGGCTGCTCTTGTTGCAACATCATCCATTGCATCTTGACATAGTCTCTTGCATGTCCCCAATCACGCAATGAGTCCATGTTTCCCATATACAGGCACTTTTCGAGGCCTTGAGCAATATTTGACAAACCTCGAGTAATTTTTCTAGTGACAAATGTTTCTCCACGACGGGGTGACTCATGATTAAACAAAATACCATTACAAGCATACATACCATATGCCTCACGATAATTCACCGTAATCCAGTACGCATACATTTTTGCAACAGCATAAGGGCTGCGCGGATAAAAAGGTGTTGTCTCTCGCTGCGGAATTTCTTGCACGAGGCCGTATAGTTCGGATGTCGATGCCTGATAAAAACGAGTTTTTTTTGTCAGTCCCAAGAAACGAATAGCTTCCAATAAGCGTAAAGTACCTATCGCATCAACATCCGCAGTATATTCTGGGGAATCAAAACTAACAGCGACATGAGATTGAGCACCAAGATTATAAACTTCATCTGGTTGAACTTCGGCTATAATTCTCGTTAGATTTGATGAATCCGTTAAGTCACCATAATGTAGTTTAAAATCAACGTTCTCTTCATGAGGGTCTTTATAAATGTGGTCTACACGTTGTGTATTAAACTGAGATGCACGGCGCTTAATACCATGGACTTCATACCCCTTCTCTAATAGAAACTCAGCCAGATATGAACCATCCTGACCAGTCACCCCAGTAATTAACGCTACTTTCTTGGACATTTTCAGTACTCTCCTTATAAGTTGTTGATCATTTTATGTAATGAATTCAAACCAGACGTTAACTTGCTTATATCGTTTTTGCTTTCAACATTAAGCCTTAGTAATGGTTCTGTGTTTGAAATGCGAACATTAAATCGCCAATCATTCATTTCAATACTAAGACCATCTACATATTCTACCTTGACAGCAAGTGGCGCATAGACCTCTTCCAGCTTCTTTATTATCTCAAGAGCATTATCAACTCTATAATTTATCTCACCACTGCATGGATAGGCTTTAACACGTTCAGCAACTAAACTAGACAATGTGGATTTTTTTAGTGATAGCAAGTTAATTACTAGTAACCAAGGAATCATACCGCTATCACAGTAGCCAAAGTCACGGAAATAGTGATGGGCACTCATTTCACCACCATATATTGCATTCTCACTGCGCATCCGTTCTTTAATAAATGCGTGACCAGTTTTGCTTTGTACTGGTGTACCACCAGACTTTTCAACGATATCAATAGTATTCCATGTCAAGCGCGGATCATGAATGATTTTCTCATGAGGATTATCTACTAAAAATGCCTCTGCTAATAATCCAACAATATAGTATCCTTCGATGAAATCACCATTTTCATCAAACAGAAAGCAGCGATCAAAATCACCATCCCAAGCAATACCCATATCAGCATGATAGAACTTTACCGCTTCCGATGTAGCACTTCTATTTTCAGGAAGCAATGGGTTAGGAATACCATTGGGAAAGTTACCATCTTCCTCATGATGAATTTTTATAAACTCAACAGGAACATTGAGGGTATTGAAACGTCGCTCGATAACATCAAGCACATGCCCTGCCGCCCCGTTACCGGCATTCACAACTAGCTTGAGTGGACGTAATTGATGCGGCTTTATATACGTCAGCAAATGATCGACATAAGCATCTAGTATCGATTTTTTAATCAATGTTCCTTGCCGGGAGGATGCAATGAAGTCACCCTTTTCAGCCAATGCTCGAATATCATTCAAACCACTATCACCACTAATTGGACAAGCATCACGACCAACCAGTTTCATGCCATTGTAATCCATAGGATTATGACTGGCCGTCACTTCTATAGCACCATCAATGTCTAACGTAAATGCTGCAAAATAGGTTTCTTCAGTCCCCGTAGTCCCTAAGTCGATGACATCACAACCGGCATCAAGAATCCCTCTTGCAAGTGCTTGCTTTAGGCTTTCGCTCGTGAGCCTAACATCGCCTCCAACAGCAATTGTCGTTGCATTTAGATACTGTGCAGTTGCACGGCCAATACGGTATGCAATCTCAGTGTTCAGCTCATCACCCAGTTTGCCGCGAATATCGTAAGCTTTAAAACAGGTAAGATTCATGATGCCCCCTAAATTAAATTCCTTTTCAATAATCAATGATGTCATCTTCACCTAAATATTCACCCGTTTGCACCTCTAGCATAACTAAATCGATGAGACCTGGATTTTTTAATTGGTGACGATGCCCAGCAGGAATATATGTAGATTGGTTAGCAGTTAGCAAGGCAATTTGATCTTCATAGAAAACCTCTGCAACACCAGATAATACCACCCAGTGTTCATTTCTATGATGATGCATTTGCATCGTTAAGCTAGCCCCAGGTTTAACTTCAAGTCTTTTTATTTTAAAACGCTCTCCCACCTCAAGTAACGTATAACGTCCCCATGGACAATAGACTGTACGATGTATTTTATATGCATCATTATTTATCGTCTTAAGGTGATTATAAATTAATTTTACATCCTGACTACTTTCTTTGTGAGCGACCAATAGAGCATCAGCAGTATCAACAATTACTAGGTTTTCTACACCTACAGCACCAATAACCCGATCCTCGCTCGAAATATAACAATTTGAGGTAGCATGTAAAATTGCATGCCCCTGAACGGTGTTTCCATCGTCATCAGCTTGATGTAGTTCACTTATTGCAGCCCAAGACCCAATATCACTCCAGCCTATGTCACATGGAACTACTGAAACATTTCCTGATTTTTCCATCACGGCATAATCTATCGAGATGTCTGGAACATGGATAAATGTGTCAGGGTCCAGATCAATATGCTTGACCTTTTTACTTTGAACCGAATCGGACTTGTCAAGGCAAGCTTTTGTTGCTATCAATACTTCCGGACAATGCAAGTCCATCTCTGCAATCATTGTACTTGCTTTAAAGCAAAACATACCTGAATTCCAGAAGAAGCGACCGCTTTCAACGTACTCAATTGCCTTATCCAATGTTGGCTTTTCAACAAAGCGCAAAACCTCTGTACCAAGAGCTTCAATGTAACCATAACCTGTTTCAGGTATTGTGGGTTTAATACCAAATGTGACTAACCGTCCTGCTTTTGCTAATTCAATAGCGCAGGAAACAGCATCATCGAATGCAACTTGCTCTGTGATCAAGTGATCAGCAGCCAAGACCAACAAGACCGCATCATCGCCATATGTATCGCGAGCATAAATTGCTGCAGATGCTACTGCTGCTGCAGTGTTACGGCCATAAGGTTCAAGAATAAATGAAGTCTGAATTTCATTACTATTAACTTCTTTAAATGAATCTAGTGTTTTGAAATAAAGGTCTCGATTAGTAATAGTTAATACTTCACTGACATCTGATAATTTTGCTCCACGTAAAAATGCTTTTTGTAAAAAACTTTGATTATCCGATAGTTTAATGAATGGCTTGGGATGTTGTTCACGTGAAACAGGCCATAATCTTGAACCGCTTCCACCACACATAATAGCAGGAATTAAGACAGTCATAGATACACCATAATGTATTTAATGTGTTGATATGATTTTCAGAAATATTTAGCTGCCATAAATGGCTTTGCATTTTTATCTTTAAGAGATAATATAGGGAGCATATCACTCTCCCACTCTATTCCTAGTTGCTGGTCATTCCAACATATTGTATGTTCAAAATCAGGTCTATAATAATTGGTTGCTTTATATAAAACTTCTGCTGTTTCTGTTCTAGTTATAAAACCATGGGCGAACCCTTTCGGAATCCACAATTGCCGCTTATTCTCAGCTGATAGATGAACACCGACCCATTTTCCAAAGGTCGGCGAATTTTCACGAATATCCACTGCTACATCAAATACTTCTCCCACAACACATCGCACCAGCTTTCCCTGGGCGTGTGGTGATGATTGATAATGCAGTCCACGCAACACGTTTTTCGAGGATTTAGAATGATTATCTTGAACAAAAGTAACAGGGTATCCTACTGCTTCTTCGAACAGTTTATGGTTGAAACTCTCAAAGAAAAAGCCACGCTCATCACCAAATATTTTTGGCTCAAAAATAAGTACATCAGGTATCGTGGTCTCGATTACATTCATCTTCATATCCATATTTTATTTAGTTTATTTTGCAGGAACGGGTGCATACCCTTAACTCCAACTCATACTTTCGAAACCATCTTTAACAGGTATTGTCCATAAGCATTTTTCGCAAGTGGTGTCGCCAACGTTTTTACTTGCTCTGCATCAATGAATTTCTTGCGATAGGCGATCTCTTCAGGACAAGCGACTTTCAACCCCTGACGGGTCTCGATGGTCTGAATAAAGTTGCTCGCTTCAATCATGCTCTCGTGGGTACCGGTATCAAGCCAAGCATAACCACGGCCCATCATGGCCACCGACAGATTACCTTGTTCCAGGTAGATACGGTTTACATCGGTTATCTCCAGCTCGCCACGGGGCGACGGCGTCAGACTCTTGGCGATCTTGACCACGCTGTTGTCGTAGAAATAGAGGCCGGTTACCGCATAGTTGCTCTTGGGCTCCAGTGGCTTCTCCTCCAGAGAGATCGCGGTGCCCTCTTTATCAAATTCAACCACCCCATAACGCTCGGGATCATGCACATGGTAGGCAAAGACGGTAGCACCGCTCTCTTTGGCCACTGCCGCCTCCAACTGTTTCTGCAAGTCGTGGCCGTAGAAGATGTTGTCCCCCAACACCAGTGCACAGGGGTCTGAACCGATAAACTCTGCACCCAGAATAAAGGCTTGTGCCAACCCGTCCGGGCTTGGTTGAACCTTGTATTGCAAACTCAGGCCCCACTGACTGCCATCACCTAGCAATTGCTCAAAACGGGGGGTATCTTGCGGCGTGCTGATGATCAAAATATCGCGAATTCCCGCCAGCATCAGGGTGCTGAGAGGATAGTAGATCATCGGCTTGTCATAGATAGGCAACAGCTGCTTGCTCACTGCCATGGTTACCGGATAGAGACGGGTGCCTGAGCCGCCGGCCAGAATAATGCCTTTACGTTTGGTCATGATGCTTGTTTCTTATATAGAGGAAGCATGGCTTTAGGCCACCTTTCCGTTTTATCCCTGCCAGCCAGGGAGGCAGTCACTACATCCCTGGCCAGTAATTTACTTGCCAAGGATCTCGGTCAACATCCGCTCCACACCGACTGTCCACTCCGGCAGCACCAGATCGAAGGTGCGCTGGAATTTGCCGGTATCCATGCGGGAGTTATGGGGGCGTTTGGCCGGGGTAGGGAAGGCGCTGGTCGGCACCGCATTGAGTTGTGTCACCGCCAGTTCAACGCCAGCCTCTCTGGCTTTGGCAAACACCAGCTGGGCG
Source organism: Aeromonas sp. 604443 (assembly GCF_049170315.1). Taxonomy (NCBI): domain Bacteria; kingdom Pseudomonadati; phylum Pseudomonadota; class Gammaproteobacteria; order Aeromonadales; family Aeromonadaceae; genus Aeromonas; species Aeromonas sp. 604443. Next base: position 294,450 of record NZ_JAAKMI010000002.1, on the reverse strand, counting down.
TAGTCAAACCAGGTGGTGGTACCGGAGGCAATCAGATGGTACAGCCCGGCGACCTCGGGTTTGCGCTGCGCCACGCGGAGAGCATGGGCGGTGCAATCGGCCAGCAACTCGGCGCCGGTCGGAGCGCCAAACTGGTCATTGATCACTGACATCTCGCTACGCTCTTTGCCAAAGCGCAGCATGGTCTTGGCAAAATTGGCTCCGCGGGCGGCGTAAACCCAGCTGGTGCGGAAGATCAGGTGACGGGAACAAAGTGCGGCCCCTTGCTCACCCGCAAGCTTGGTTTCGCCATAGACGTTGAGCGGGGCGGTTGCATCGGTTTCCACCCAGGGGCGCTCACCGCTGCCATCAAATACATAGTCGGTGGAGTAATGCACCAACCAGGCACCCAATGCTTCCGCTTCTTTGGCTATCGCTGCCACGCTGGTCGCGTTGAGCAGCTCGGCAAATTCACGCTCGCTCTCCGCCTTGTCGACTGCGGTGTGGGCCGCAGCGTTGACAATCACATCCGGCTTGACCAGACGTACAGTGTCGGCCACCCCTGCCGGGTTTCTGAAATCGCCGCAATAATCGGTGGAGTCAAAATCAACGGCAGTGATGCGCCCCAGCGGCGCCAGTGCGCGTTGCAGCTCCCAGCCTACCTGGCCGTTTTTGCCAAACAGCAGAATATGCATCAGGCACGCTCCCCATCATTCTGTTCAATCGAGGAATAGTGTTGCTCAATCCAGGACTGGTAGGCACCGCTCTTGACGTTGCTGACCCACTGCTGGTTATCCAGATACCACTGTACAGTTTTGCGAATACCGGATTCAAAGGTCTCTTGCGGGTGCCAATCCAGCTCGGCGCTCATCTTGGTCGCATCGATGGCATAACGGCGATCGTGGCCGGGGCGATCCGCCACATAGGTGATTTGCTCACGATAAGAGCCCGATTTTGGCACCATCTCGTCCAGCAGATCGCAGATGGTGTGGACCACCTCCAGATTCTGCTTCTCGTTATGACCGCCGATGTTGTAGGTCTCACCGACCACGCCTGTGGTCGCTACCTTGTAGAGCGCACGCGCGTGATCTTCCACGTAGAGCCAGTCACGGACCTGGTCGCCCTTGCCATAGACAGGTAACGGCTTGCCATCCAGCGCGTTAAGAATGACCAGCGGGATCAGCTTCTCGGGGAAGTGGTACGGGCCGTAGTTGTTGGAGCAGTTGGTGACCATGGTCGGCAGGCCGTAAGTACGGCGCCAAGCGCGCACCAGATGGTCGCTGGAAGCCTTGGAGGCAGAATAGGGGCTGCTGGGGGCGTAGGGGGTGGTCTCGGTAAAGAGCGGCAATGGTTCACCGGCAGCCACTTCATCCGGATGAGGCAGATCACCATACACCTCGTCGGTGGAGATATGGTGGAAGCGGAAGACCGCCTTGCGTACCTCGTCCAGACCGTTCCAGTAAGCGCGAGCCGCTTCCAGCAACATATAGGTGCCGACGATATTGGTCTCGATAAAGTCAGCCGGCCCTGTAATGGAGCGGTCAACATGGCTCTCGGCGGCCAGATGCATCACGGCATCCGGCTGGTGCAAGGCAAACACCCGATCCAGCTCGGCGCGATTGCAAATATCCACCTGCTCAAACACATAACGCTCGCTTGACGATACATCGGCCAAGGATTCCAGATTGCCGGCATAGGTGAGTTTATCGAGATTGATAACTGAATCTTGGGTATCACGGATAATATGGCGCACCACGGCAGAGCCGATAAAGCCGGCACCACCGGTCACGAGGATTTTCATAAATATGTATCTCTTGCGAGGCGTTGATATGACATCAGAGAGAGGCTGGCTATCCACTGATGCGTTATTGAAACACCCAATAGACTGCAATTTAACCAGCGCCAACAGCAGCAAAACAATAAATGAACATTATTTGTGCAAATCGCTGAATAATCTCAAGGCTACCGCCCTTGGGTTACAGCCCCCAGTTTGCTGCTTTTAACCAAATTAGGTCTGCTGTTGGTCATCATGTCCTCCAGCATTTTGCTGTCTTGATGGTGTGTAGCACAGCTTTATGGCCCAAGACCAAGAAAGAGCGGACACTACCTATCCAACCCCATAAGACGCAGATTCTATCTTGTTTCCAGCCGAGCTGCACAGCAGAAACTGACTTGCCCCTCACCTCTGAAAAGGAGTCGATAGAAAACCACCTCACGGCGACATAATTTCTCGAAAAGAAGCAGTATTAACTTAATAATTACGCTTAAGTTACCGTTTTTACGGAAAAAAAATAGAGCGACTTTCCAAGTCGCTCTATTTATTACTCAGTCATACCTGATGTATTTGTCTTATTGTGATCTGCCACCCAGAACTTCAGGGGTTACTTTGCTCAGTCACCTTTTGACTCAACTGCTGCAACCATGCGCGCCTCTTTACTCTTGTGGCTAGTGAAGTAACGCATCACCAGCACGAAGAAGAGCGGGACGAAGAAGATGGCCAGCACGGTGGCGCTGATCATCCCCCCCATTACGCCGGTACCGATTGCATTACGGCTGCTGGCACCGGCGCCGGAGCTGATCACCAGCGGCAGCACCCCGAGGATAAAGGCGAGCGAGGTCATCAGGATCGGACGCAGACGCAGGCGCGCCGCCTCCACCACGGCTTCACCCAAGCCCATCCCTTTGTCGTAGAGCTCTTTGGCAAATTCCACGATCAAGATCGCGTTCTTAGCCGACAGGCCTATGGTGGTGAGCAGGCCGACCTGGAAGTAGACGTCGTTCTCCAGCCCGCGCAGGGTAGCAGCCACAATGGCCCCCAGTACCCCGAGCGGCACCACCAGCATCACCGAGAACGGAATGCTCCAGCTCTCGTAGAGGGCCGCCAGACAGAGGAACACCACCAGCAAGGAGATGGCGTAGAGCGCGGGCGCCTGTGAACCGGCCTGGCGCTCCTGGAAGGAGAGCCCGGTCCACTCGATGCCCACCCCTTCCGGCAACTGTTTCACCATCTGCTCGATGGCGGCCATAGCATCACCGGTACTCTTGCCGGGCGCCGCCTCACCGACGATCTCCATCGCCGGCACGCCGTTGTAACGCTCCAGACGCGGCGAGCCGAAGCTCCACTCGGTACTGGCAAAGGCGGAGAAGGGCACCATCTGACCGGCACTGTTGCGCACATACCAGAGTTTCAGATCTTCCGGGTTCATCCGGAAGGGGGCATCTGCCTGCATGTAGACCTTCTTGATCCGGCCACGATCGACGAAGTCATTGACGTAGGAAGAACCCCAAGCGGTAGCCAGGGTGTTGTTGATATCCGCGATGGATAGCCCCTGCGCCAGCGCCTTCTCGTAGTCGATCTTGATATCGAGCTGGGGGGTGTCTTCCATCCCGTTCGGGCGTACCCGCACCAAAGTGGGATCCTGCGCCGCCATACCGAGCAGCTGGTTACGCGCCGCCATCAGCTTGTCGTGACCGATACCGCCGCGATCCTGCAGGAAGAAGTCAAAACCGGTCGCCGTACCCAACTCCGGGATCGGAGGCAGGTTAAAGGCGAACACTTGCGCCTCCTTGATGCTGAACAGATAGCCCATGGCGCGGCCGATGATGGCATTGGCGCTGCGATCCGGGCTCTTGCGCTCGCTCCAGTCCTTGAGCTTGATAAAGGCCATACCCGCGTTCTGGCCACTACCGGCGAAGCTGAAGCCGGATACGGTCAATACGGAGTCAACGTTATCCTTCTCGTTTTTCAGGAAGTAATCGCGCATGTCCGCCAGCACCACCTCGGTGCGCTGCTTGGTCGCCCCCACCGGCAGTTGAACCATGGACATGATGACCCCCTGATCCTCTTCCGGCAGAAAAGAGGTGGGCATCCGCATAAAGAGCACTGCCAGTACCGCCAGCATGGCGCCGTAGATCAGGCTGTAGCGCACACCCTGCTTGATCACCTTGCGCACACCGCTCTGATAGCGATTGGTACCGGCATCAAAGGCGCGGTTGAACCAGCCAAAGAAGCCGCGCTTGGCCCCAAACTCGCCATGTTTCATCGGCTTGAGCAGGGTGGCACAGAGCGCCGGTGTCAGGATCAACGCCACCAGCACCGACAGCACCATGGCCGAGACGATGGTCAGCGAGAACTGGCGATAGATGGCGCCAGTCGAGCCGCCGAAAAAGGCCATCGGCACGAACACGGCGGAGAGCACCAACGCGATCCCCACCAGCGCGCCGGTGATCTGGGTCATCGACTTGCGGGTCGCTTCCAGCGGGGAGAGATCCTCCTCGCTCATCAGCCGCTCCACGTTCTCCACCACCACGATGGCGTCATCCACCAGCAGGCCGATGGCCAGCACCATACCGAACATGGTGAGGGTGTTGATGGAGAAACCGAACGCCGCCATCACCCCGAAGGTACCGAGCAGCACCACAGGCACCGCAATGGTCGGGATCAGGGTGGCGCGGAAGTTCTGCAGGAACAGATACATGACGCAGAACACCAGGAAGATCGCCTCGATCAGGGTCTGCACCACCTCCTCGATGGAGATCTTCACAAACGGCGTGGTGTCGTAGGGGTAGACGATCTCCATGTTGGCCGGGAAGTAATCCGACAGCTCATTGAGCTTGGCACGCACCTTCTCGGCTGTATCCAGCGCGTTGGCGCCGGTAGCCAGCTTGATGGCGACCGCGGCGGTAGACTGGCCGTTGTAGAGCGCATCGGCGTCATAGCTTTCACCCGCCAGCTCGACCCGGGCCACATCTTTCAGCCGTACCTTGGAGCCATCCTGATTCACCCGCAGCAGGATATCGTTGAACTGCTCCACGGTAGAGAGACGGGTCTGCCCCATGATGGTGGCGGTGAACTGCTGATCTTCCACCGATGGTGTGCCACCCAGCTTGCCAAACGCGACCTGGGCGTTCTGCGCCTTGATGGCCGCCTGTACATCCCCCGGGGTCATCTGCACCCGGTTGAGCTTGTTGGGATCCAGCCAGACCCGCATGGAGTACTGGCTGCCGAACAAGGTGATATCCCCAACCCCGTCCAGACGACTCAGAGGCTCCTTGATATTGGAGACCACATAGTCCGCCAGATCGTCGTTGTTCATCGAGCCATCGCTGGAGATGAAGGCCGCGACCATCAGGAAGCTGCTGGAGGTCTTCTGTACCCGGATCCCCTGCTGCTGAACCTCTTGCGGCAGCAGCGACATCGCCTGCTGCAGCTTGTTCTGCACCTGCACCTGGGCAATATCGGGATCGGTCCCCGGCTGGAAGGTGAGGGTCACCGACACCCGCCCCGCGGAGTCAGACTGGGAGGACATGTAGAGCAGGTGATCCAGCCCGGTCATGTTCTGTTCGATGATCTGGGTCACCGAGTCTTCCACCGTTTTGGCGGATGCGCCCGGATAGCTGGCGGAAATACCGACAGCGGGCGGCGCAATGCTCGGATACTGGGCGACCGGCAATTTGATGATGGCCAGGCTGCCCGCCAGCATGATCACCAGCGCGATCACCCAGGCAAAAATGGGTCTGTCTATAAAAAATCGAGCCATGAAGCGACTACTCCATCCTACTTGTTGGCCGGGGTGTTGGGCGCAGCTTGAGCAGACGGAGCATCAGCACCCTGCTCGGCGGGATTGACCACGGCGCCCGGTCGTACTTTCTGCAAGCCAGCCACGATCACACGCTCGCCGGAGGTGAGCCCTGACTCCACCACCCAGTTGCTGCCGACGACCCGGCTCAGCTGCACGTTGCGCAGCTCCACCTTGTTGTCAGCGGTTACCATCATCACGGTGGCGCCGCCGTTGGGGGTGCGAGTCACGGCAGTTTGCGGCACCAGCAGCCCTTGCGCCCGCTCACCCTCTTGCAGGGTGGCGCGCATAAACATGCCGGGCAGTAGCAGTTGGTGAGGGTTGGGCACAATCACCCGCAGGGTCACCATGCCGGAGGTCTCATCCACGGTCACATCGGAGAACTGCAGCGAGCCCTCTTCGCCATAGGTACTGCCATCTTCCAGCTGGAAGGTCACCTTGGCTCCCTTCTGCTCGTCCTGGGTCAGCTTACCCTCGGCGACCAGTCGCTTGAGGCGCAGCAGATCGGCAGTGGACTGACGCACATCCACATACATGGGATCGAGCTGCTGAATGGCGGTCAGGCTGTCAGCCTGCTGGGCGGTCACCAGCGCCCCCTCGGTCACCGCGGATTTACCGATGCGGCCACTGATGGGGGCAGTGATGCGGGTGTAACCGAGATTGATCTCGGCAGTGCGCAGGGCCGCCTTGCTCGCCATGATCTCCGCTTTGGCCTGCTTCCAGCTGGCATCGGCGTCGTCATAGTCCTGACGGCTGATGGATTTGACTTTGAGCAGCTCCTGATAGCGCTGCGCCTTGAGGCGGGCACTCTGCTCGTTAGCCTCGGCCTTGGCCAGATTGGCCTTGGCGCTGGCAACCGCCGCCTGATAGACAGCCGGGTCGATCTGATAGAGCAGATCGCCCGCCTTCACATCGCTTCCCTCGGTAAAGAGGCGCTTGAGGATGATGCCGCTCACCTGCGGACGCACTTCAGCCACCCGCAACGGGGCGCTGCGGCCAGTCAACTCGGTGGTCAACATCAGCGGACCGCTCTGCAGGGTCACCACGTTGACCGCCGCGGGGGGCATGCCGCCCTGTCCCTGGGGTGCGCCCCCCTTGTCACCACAACCTGCCAGCAAGCCTGTAGCCAAGAAGGCAAGACCAACAGAACGAGCAAGAATATGTTTATGCATGAAACACCTGAGCCTTTGCCAGTCAATGAACAATCAGGGCCGCATGGGCCCTGTTGGTAAATAGTCGAAAGATGAGGCAATATACATACATTCATAAATGTATGTAAGTGACTTTTTGCTTGCATGAGGCACAAATTTCGATGGCCAGACGAACCAAAGAAGAGGCGCAGCAAACCCGCTGCCACATCATGAGCACGGCGCTGGATCTGTTCTGCTCTCAGGGCCTGGCCAAGACCAGCCTGACCGACATCGCCAGGGCGGCAGACCTGACCCGCGGGGCCATCTATTGGCATTTCAAGAACAAGGATGAACTCTTCATTTCGCTCTGGCAGGAGCTCTGCAGCCCCCTCGCCCACCAGCTCGATGCCTGCCTCAATCCAGATGAGCCGGATCCGCTGAGGCAACTGCGCCTCTTCTTCGAAGGGGTGCTCCACAGCTTCATTCACAATCCAGCCCAGCGGCAGATGTTCACCATCCTGTTCAATCTCGAATCGCTGGAGGGGGAAGCCATTTCCCTGCGCGAGCATATCCGCAGCGAGTCAGCCAACTTTTTCCGGGACCTGGAGACCACCCTGGCCAACGCGGTACGGCGGGGCCAACTACCCGCCGACCTCAACCTGCAGCGCGCCGCCACCCTGCTCCACTGCACTCTGGATGGCTACATCATCAACTGGCTCCACTTTCCGGGGCGGATAGACCTGCAGGGCGAATCAGCCTTTATGATAGAGAGCATGTTCACCATGCTGGCCCAGCCCCACGGGCCTGCCTGCGGCCGCTAACCGGCTCCGGCAACTTCCTCACATCCAAATCGGGGCCTGACCGCGCGCTTTGGCAGTCAGGCCCCGATTTGTTACCCTGTGCGCCCCCTGCTTGAGGTAACCCCTGTGCCACACTCTGACGCCATCCCCGCTTCCCGGCCATTTAACGACCAGCACGCCCGCGCTCGGGCTGCCTTTGTGGCGAGCCTCAAACCCGGTGCTCACCTGCTTAATGGTCAGTGCGGTACGGGGGAGGATCTCTGCTGGCTGCGTGCAGAAGGGTATGTGGTCACCGCCTGTGAAGCGGTACTGGCCGACGCCAAAGTCGCCTCGCAGCAATCTGGGCAAGCGGTGCGGGTCTGCCCGCTGGCGAAGATGCACTCGGTGCTCCCTTACGATGGCATCTGGCTGAGCCGCCCGCTTGATGGTGACGCGGCCACCCTTGTCCCCCAGTTGCAACAGCTGGCGACCCTGCTCAAAGCGGGCGCTACGCTCTGCTTCCCCCTGCAGCCAAGCGGCAAGATAACTGACGCTCAGCTACAGCAACTGGTCACCACATCCGGGATAGCGCTGCAACTGGCGCCGATGGAAGCCGTATCAGCCAGTACGTCAGATTCCTCAAGTCAAAACGCCATCCAGTACGTCATGTTGCTGCGTGGCGATCATCAAGCCACCTAACGGGCTAATTCATCACGGATTTTCCCATTCAACGCCAAGCCGACAGCTAGTCGGTGATCTTGGCTTTCGACAATATTTAACTCGGCATTAACGCAGAAAAGGCAGACATAACACGGCTTACGTGTTAAAAAGTGTGATTAATATCAAAATTTAATAACAAAACAGACAATACAACCAACTCCGGATTTCCTTATGAAACTTGTCCTGAAACTCATTGCTGGCATCCTTGCCGGTCTCTTGCTCGGTCTCTACGCCCCTGAGTGGGTGGCGCGCGTGCTGTTTACGGCCAAGACAGTGATAGGTCAGCTGATCACCTTCACCATTCCGCTCATCATTCTGTTCTTTATCATGAGCGGCATCGCCAGCCTGCCGAAAAACTCCGGCAAGCTGCTGGGCAAAACCGTGGCCCTCTCCTACTGCTCCACCATTCTGGCGGGGCTGTTCGCCTTTACCGTGGCTAGCCACCTGATCCCGCAGTTCACCACCGCCGCCGAGCCCACCACGGCCACGGCCATCAAGCTCGCCTCCTACGTCAATCTGGAGATCCCGCCGCTGTTTGGCGTGATGTCGGCACTGGCCGCCGCCTTCGTGTTCGGCATCGGCATCAGCGCCACCCAGGCCACCGATCTGCGCCGGGTAGCCGATCAGGGTCGTGACATCATCGACCGCCTGCTGGCCAAGGTGATCATTCCGCTGCTGCCGTTCTACATCGCCGGCGTCTTTGTCGAGATGACGGTAGAAGGCACAGTATTCGCCACCCTGAAAACTTTCGGCGTGGTGCTGGTGATGGCGATCCTGATGCACTGGATCTGGCTCTCCGTGCTGTTCGTCGGCACCGGTCTGGCCCTTGGCCGCTCACCGGCCCAGCTCATCAAGAACATGCTGCCCGCCTACTTCACCGCGCTGGGGACCATGTCGAGCGCCGCCACCATTCCGGTCGCCCTGCAATCGAGCAAGAACAACGGGGTGAGCGACGGTATCGCCAACTTTACCGTACCCCTGTGCGCCACCATTCACCTCTGTGGCTCCACCATTACCCTGGTCACCTGTGCCACCGCGGTGATGTTCCTCTCCGAGCATCTGGCCATTCCGGGCATCGAGACCATGCTCCCCTTCATCATGATGCTGGGGGTGATCATGATCGCCGCACCGGGCGCGCCGGGTGGTGGCGTGATGTCGGCGCTGGGCCTGCTCACCTCCATGCTGGGGTTTGGTGAAGCCTCCATCGCCCTGATGATCGCCCTCTATCTGGCGCAAGACAGCTTCGGCACCGCCTGCAACGTCACTGGTGACGGCGTGATCGCCCTGTGGGCGGATCGCTTCGCCAACGGTAGCGAGAGCGCAGCTCCAGTGGCCGAGGCCGAACAGGCGTAAGCTCGCCGGGATAGCCCGACCATCCTCTGCAAAAACCGCAGGCCCGAACCATGTTCGGGCCTGCGTCGTTTCTGCCACCTTCACTGCTTTTGTACGTATTCCCCCTCCCCCTCTTTACCCCTCTCTGCCGTAAACAGCACTGGCTCAGCTCTCTACACCCGACAAAATTATTGGCATATGCCACATATGAGCGTATAAATGGCTTATGCCAATTAGGAGCCACCATGCCAAGACCCAAGATTGCGCGCCAGATCTGTGGCCGCCCCGCCAACAGCTGCTTCAAACCCAATGGCCGCCCCATGCATCAGCTGGAACAGGTCACGCTGGCCCCTGACGAGTTCGAGGCACTGCGCCTCGTCGACCTTCAAGGAATGCAGCAGCAGGAGGCCGCCCTGGTGATGGGGGTTTCCCGCCAGACCCTGGCCAATATCCTGAAAAAAGGGCGCTACAAGGTGGTGGAGTGTCTGAGTCTGGGCAAGGCATTGATGATGCAACCCGCCGAGCCCGACCACCCAACCAGTGGAGAAGAGCCGACATGAATGCTGTCACAACCATGACCGCCAACCCCAGCAACAGCGCCCTGATGCTGAGTCAGGGGCTGCTGGCTGGCCACTTTACCCGTGCCGAGCAGCTGCAAATTCTTAACCCCGAAGGGAACGTTATCGCCACCCTGCCCAATCCGGCCGCAGCCGAAGGCTGCCACGGCAAGCAAGCGCTTCTCGACGCCCTCGCCCATCATCAAGTGGGTCAGGTGGTGGTGCGCAATATCGGCGAGCGAATGCTGGGGCGCCTGCTGGCGGTCAATATCCGGGTGCTGCAGTGTCGCTCTGCCCGCCTGCCGCTGCCCGCGCTGTTAGCCCCCACCAATTTGCAACCTCTTACCGAGGCAAGTCAGGGCCGTCCGTCTCGTCGTCATCAGAGCAAGGCGACTATCCATGCCATCCAGCCCGTCGGCGCAGGCCACCCCCATTGTCACGGTGGTTGCAACAGTGGCTCCGATCACTGTTGCGCCAGTAGTGGCAATCAGGCAGAGAGCTCACGACAAGGCCATACTTGTTGCCACGGCAGTGAAGGCGCCAACCAGCAGGGCGGTTGCTGCCATCATCACTGATGCCATCGCCGTGCATGTCATCACCATCAGGGAGAAGAGATCATGTCCATCTGGTTGTTGAGCCTGCTCGCCTCGTTCGTACTGATCCTGGCCATGGGCACCATCATCTGGTGGCGCCAATACCAGCTTGCCCAGAAGCGGGAAGATAAAGAGGTGCGCCCCTGTGGCTGCTCCAGCGCTTGCACGGATCACCTCTATCAAATCAGCGAACCGACTCCCAAAAAGTAACCTGAGCGCAAACGCCATAGCCGCAGATACAAGGTCGGCAAAATAAGGGCGCGTGAAATCGAGAAGAGCATAAAAGAGAGGGGGCACCTGCTGGTGCCCCCTCTCTATTTATTCCTCGTCATGCTTGAACCGCCTCTTTCCCCCTTACGCTCATCACACGCGCTCAACCCGGCTCTGCGCCACTGGCCGCCACACCTGATGAACTGGCGGGATCCTGATACTGCTGATAGATGGCATAAAACTCGGCCTTGTTGTGCAGGGCCGCAGCGACACAGGTGGGATCAAACTGGCTGCCGGCATGCTCCTCCAGATAGGCAAACGCCGTCTCGAACGGCCAGGCCTGCTTGTAGGGGCGCTCGCTGGTCAGGGCATCAAAAACATCAGCCACCGTCACGATACGCGCCGCCAGCGGGATCGCCTCCCCCGCCAGGCCCAGCGGATAACCGGTGCCATCAAAACGCTCATGATGGCCTGCGATGATGTTGGTCAGCATATCGGTGTGGTGAATGCCATCGAGGCCAAACTCATTGATCATCAGGCTGATCATCTCTCGCCCCTTGCTGGTGTGAACCTTCATGATCTCGAACTCTTCCGGGGTCAGCTTGCCCGGCTTGAGTAAAATGGCATCCGGCACCGCGATCTTGCCGATGTCGTGCAGCTCGGAGAAGAGGTAGACAAACTCCACCTCCTCGTCGCTCAGCCCGCAAGTCGGGGCCAGCGTCTTGGCGATCAGTCGGGAGTAGGCCGACATCCGATGCAGATGGTTGGCGGTCTCCTCATCCCGATAGCGACTGAACTCCCGTGCCGTGGTCAGCGCGCCGCCGAGGGTCTGAATAGAGAAGAACTCCACCGCAATGATGGCGGACAACATCTGGGCATAGGCCGACAGCTCGCTTTGGATCGACTCATCGAAATAGCCCGGCTCCATGGCATCGCAAAACAGAAAACCAAACAGCTTGCTGTTGAACAACAGCGGCTCGGTATAGCTGGAGGCATAGCCCGCCTCCAGCAGCTTGCGGCTGTGTTCCGACGCGGAACCACGCAGGGCATCGAGATTGCCAAGCACCCGGGGGTGCTTGTGCTCCGCCAGATAGCGCAAGGAGGGAACATCGCTCAGCTTCACCTCATACTGCACCAGCGGCGAGGGCCCCTCGGTGCTGTGGGCGAAGGTCTTGAGCTGATCGGTATGGGGATCGTAAATCGCAATGGCCACCCGACTCAGCTTGTCAAAACGCTCGCGTAGCGTAGCGTGCAGATTCTGCATTCTTTCGCCAAATGAACTTTCCATTGCCTTCTCCACCGGATCACCATGATGGGAGTATAGGGGCACCCGTGACAGGGTTCCCAGCCACAGACCGCGAAATTGACTAATAAGTCAGCAATGCATATTGCCAGCCACAAACCTGTGCAGCAGGGACTGCGCGCCAGTCAGGGCTCCACCATCAGCCGCTATTCGCACGGCCCAATCCTGCCCACTCGGAGATATTGTTAGGTTCTGCCATGCTGGCTGTATAGTTTTTGGTTAACCATTCCGGTAAAATCCGCGCCCTTAAAGAAGAGCCACCTAAGAGTGATTGAGCGATGTCCAACACAAAACAGGCCCCCAAAGTAGGATTCGTCTCCTTGGGTTGCCCCAAAAACCTGGTCGATTCAGAACGCATCCTGACCCAGCTGCGTACCGAAGGGTACGATGTGGTGCCCAGCTATGACGATGCCGAGCTGGTCGTCGTCAACACCTGCGGCTTTATCGACAGCGCGGTGCAAGAATCGCTGGAAGCGATCGGCGAAGCGCTGGCCGAGAACGGCAAGGTGATCGTCACCGGCTGCCTTGGCGCCAAAGAGAACCAGATCCGCGAGATCCACCCCAAGGTGCTCGAGATCACCGGCCCCCACGCTTATGAAGAGGTGCTGGGTCACGTCCACAAATATGTGGAAAAGCCGCAGCACAACCCCTTCACCAGTCTGGTACCGGCCCACGGCGTCAAGCTGACCCCGCGCCACTACGCCTATCTGAAGATTTCCGAAGGGTGCAACCACCGCTGCACCTTCTGCATCATCCCCTCCATGCGCGGGGATTTGGTGAGCCGCCCCATCGGCGACGTGCTGGCCGAAGCCAAGCGTCTGAAAGAGGCCGGAGTGAAGGAGCTGCTGGTGATCTCCCAGGACACCTCCGCCTACGGTGTCGATGTGAAGCACCGCACCGGTTTCTACGACGGCATGCCGGTCAAGACCAGCATGGTCGCCCTGTGCGAAGAGCTGGCCAAGCTCGACATCTGGGTGCGTCTGCACTACGTCTACCCCTACCCGCACGTGGATGACGTCATCCCGCTGATGCGCGATGGCAAGGTACTGCCCTACCTCGATATTCCGTTGCAGCACGCCAGCCCGCGCATCCTGAAACTGATGAAGCGCCCGGGTACCGTCGAGCGCACCCTGGAGCGGATCCAGAAGTGGCGCGAGATCTGCCCACAGATCACCCTGCGCTCCACCTTTATCGTCGGCTTCCCGGGCGAGACCGAGGAAGATTTCCAGATGCTGCTGGACTTTATCGACAAGGCAGAGCTGGATCGGGTCGGCTGCTTCAAATACAGCCCGGTCGAAGGAGCGCTGGCCAACGAGCTGCCGGATCCGGTGCCGGAAGACGTGCAGGAAGAGCGCTTCCAGCGCTTTATGGAGCTGCAACAGCAGGTTTCCATCCGCAAGCTCGCCCGCAAGGTCGGCAAGGAGATGCTGGTGCTGATCGACGAAGTGGACGAAGAGGGTGCCACTGGCCGCTCCGCCGCCGATGCCCCCGAGATCGACGGTCTGGTCTACCTGAACGGTGAAACCGGCCTCAAGCCCGGCGACATGGTCAAGGTGCGGATCGATGAATCCGACGAATATGACCTGTGGGCCAGCCTGATTAGCTAACCCTTGCTGACCACCGCTCAATGAAAAAGCGCCTTCGGGCGCTTTTTTATGCTTCCAGATTGCACTTCTACACCAAGTAAGCCCCACTTTGCGGTACAAAACTGGCATATCCGTATGCAAGGGTGTGTAATAGTCGTTTCTGTTTGGCGACGACTCGAAATCCCATGCAACTCAAACCCCTTCTCAAGGGACGCTTTCAGCCCCACTGGCAGGCCAGTCATGATCTTATCGTGCAGGTAGTGCAATCCTGCATCACGGAGCAGCATCTGATCCCCGAGGGGGAGCCCCTGATGCGTCAGGGGGAGCTATTGCGGGATCTGGTGCTGGTACCGGGCGGCCGCATCGCCATGGGCCACACCGCCATGAATGGCCGCCGCTTTCAGCTCGGCACCCTGGAGTGCGACAACCAGCTGTTTGGCGAGATGGAGTTCTTCACCGGCTACCGCTGCCAGCTCGACATCATCGCCGAGGAGCCGCTGGAAGTGGCCCGCATCGACGGCGAGCAGCTGGAGCAGGCGCTGGTCGCCCACCCCAAGGTGGCGCTCTTCTTTGCCACCGCCATTGCCATCGACTATCAGGACACGGTGGATATCTTCACCTGCCGCATGCTCTACCCCATCAGCTACAACATCGCCCTCGACCTCTATCACAGCCACTGCCACCACAACCCGGTGAGCGGCTTTCGCAAGGGGTATCAGGAGGCGGAACGCTTCGGCACGACCGACCGGGTCTACCGGCGGGCGGTGAAAGAGCTGATGGAGAAGGGACTGGTGGAGCGCGGCGAAGAGGGATTGCAGATCCGCGATCTGGCGGGGCTCAAGGCCTTTCTGGAGCAGCCATAAGTCGCAGGCCTCAGTTGCCGACTGAGCAGCAACAAGCGGAACAGCAACAAAAAAGAGGGGCGGTTTATACCGCCCCTCTTGCTGTTTACTCCCCCGCTCAGGCGAGACAGGGCTGAGGCCGGGCCATGCGCAGCGAGGCTACCAGCATGGCGAGGATCACGGCGTAGATAAGCGGGATGGCGTACATCACCGCCTGCAAGCCGATCACCTGCTCGAACATGGCGCTGATGGCCGGGCTGAACATGGCCCCCGCGCTGCCGCTGATGAGGATGTAGGAGACGTTCTTGCTCGACGCCTGGCGCACAAACGACACCCCGTAGGCGATAAAGGCGTTGTAGAGCGCCGCGCAGACAAAGCCGTAACCATAGGTGAGGTATGGCAACTGGCTCAGGTTATCGGTGGTGACGATGAGCGCCGTCATCCCCATCGCCAGGGTGATGATCACCAGCAGGAAGGTTCGGATCGCAATGCGGGTCACGATGGCGGTGGAGACCAGTGCGCCGAGCAGGGCAGCCGTCCAGTATTGGGTGATGATATTGCCCGCCTCCTCGAAGGGGATGCCGAACTTGTTCTTCACGAACATGGGCGCCCAGGTGAGGAAGGTGTAGAGCGCCAGCATGCCGAGAAAGAGCCCCAACCCGCCGCTGATGATGCCGAGGTTCCACTCCGAGTGCTCGTTGCCTGCGCTCTCGCCACCCGCCTCGCAGCTGCGGAAGTTGGTCAGCACCGCCACCAGCATGGTCGCCAGCGCCACCACGCCCACCGCCAGATAGCTCCAGCTCCACGCCATGGCGTGAGTCAGGGTGTAGGTGGTGATAAGCGGGAAGACCACCCCGGCCACGTTGAAGGTGGCATCCTGCACCACCAGCATGGTGCTCTGCATCCGCGCCTGCCAGACGCTCACCACCAGCGTCCCTGCAATGCAGAGTCCCACCCCGCCACAAAGGCCGATCACCGTCATGGCAGCCATCACCACATAGAGCGAGCCGGTCAGATGGAGCGAAGCTGCCGCCAGCGCGATCAGGCCGTAGCAGAGCAGGGTCATCCGCTTGAGCCCCACCTTCTCGATAAGGAAGAAGGCGGCAATGGTGCCCGCCAGCGCCCCGCCGTTGAGCAGGGAGAAGATGGAGGCCACATGATTGACGTCGGCGCCGAACTTGGCGGCGATGGGGTCGATCAGCATGCCGAACTGGGTCGCAAAACCGGCCATCACAAAGTTGGCCAGGAAGCTGATGGCAGTGAGGGAGAGCTTATTGTTCATATTGGATCTCTCTTGGGGTCAGGGTGCGTGCAGGGGTGGGCGGACTGCGGCGCTTACAGCGCGGTGTGCAGCGCCAGCTCGATCATCTGGTTGAAGGAGAGTTGCCGCTCTTCTGCGGTAGTCTCTTCACCGGTCAGGCAGTGGTCGGAGACAGTCAGGATGGCGAGCGCCTCGATCCCCTGCTGATGGGCCAGCCCGTAGAGACCGGCCACCTCCATGTCGATGCCGAGCACGCCGAACTTCTCCAGAGCCGGAATGAGGTTTTCGTCCGGATCGTAATAGAGATCGCCGGTGAAGATATTGCCCACCTTGACCGGAATGGCCTTCTCCTGCGCCTTGGTAAACGCCTTGTGCAGCAGGGCGAAGTCGGCCGAGGTGGCCATCTGGTAACCGGCGCTGCGCTTGGCGTTGGTCGGGGAGTCGGTGCCCGCCGCCTGCGCCAGAATGACGTCACGCATCTGCACGTGGCGCTGGGTCGCCCCCAGACTGCCGATGCGGATGATGCGCTTGACGCCGAAGTCATTCACCAGCTCGTGGGCGTAGAGCACCATGGAGGGGATCCCCATGCCGTGGCCCATCACCGAGATGCGCTGGCCGTTGTAGTAGCCGGTGTAGCCCAGCATGTTGCGCACATTGGTCACCTCGCGCGCGTCGGTCAGAAAGGTCTCGGCGATATAGCGGGCCCGCAGCGGGTCTCCCGGCATGATGACGGTCTCGGCGAAATCGCCCGGGTTGGCATTGATATGAGCGGTCATTGTTGTTGTGCTCCAGTTTGACTCGTGTGGATGAGGGCATCCTAGCCCCCGCCCCCTCGCCCCTTGCAGGACAAAAGTCCTGTTGCCCCGATCGAGATCCCAGTTCCGGCAACTTGTTGTCGCTACATCGCATACCGCATGCTTTTCGACGTTGCTTGCCAAGGCTTGCCCATCACAGCCACCCGCCATTCCCGACCTACCGGCATAAAAAAGCGGGAGGGTAACGGCCCTCCCGCTCGATAGACCCTGCAACTGACGCTGCGGGCCGATGGCATTGTTCACTCTGCCGGTTGACACGCAATGCCAGCCATGGGCTGGCTAGCTCAAATCATGCAGTGCCTTGCCAAGGGGCCGCGTGAGGCGCAGATCCGAAAAACGCACCGCCAACCCCTGTCGCTCGGGGGTGCAGCACATCACTCCGATAAAGCAGCGCTCGCCAGGCGGGAACGGAGCGAGCCGCAGCAGTGGCCACACCTCGCCATCGGTGGAGTATTGCAGACGCAGACAATCGGCCAGCCGGGTCAGGCGCAGCCAGAAACGGCGCGGATTGCCGCTGAAAATACCGGTGGCCCTGTCAGATCGCAGATTGGTGAGCACGCTGCCGATCATCGGTTGGGCATCGTTGTACTCTATCCCCGCTTTGAGCCAGTGCGCCTCGTCTTGCAGCAACATCAACCCCGCCTGATCGTAGAGGGTGGTGAACTCCCCTTCGACACAGACCTGAAAGGTAAATTCACCCTCGACCTCACAGCCATAGAGATGCCCACTGTGGCGCTCGAAACCATACCAGGTGCTGCGCCAAAAATCGGTCTGCTTGTCCGTTACCACCAGCAAGCCGTCGCTTGTTTTGTGCCATTCGGCCGGTTCATTGAGCCAGCACCATTCAAGCCCTTCCCTCATCCTCTTTTGCTCCTGTTCTCGCCATGTTTCCCGTTGTCACCGGCCCATAACACTCGGGCGCGCTCATACTATCGCTGGCCATTCGGCCACGAGCCCCAGCTGCGAGCGGCCAGCCAAAGGGACTCCATTGTGTCGCCATCATGACTGGCGAGCAAGCCGTTGGGGCCAACCTTGCAACCGATAGGCGATCGGGCAAGTAAAAGGGGGCCCCTATTGCACGACGATAAGACATCTCGATATGGGCTCGAGTCGACTAACAGGTGGTCGATAGAGGGGACGCTTCAAGCCAGCCAACATCAGATGGCATATCAGGCATCACACGAAACGAAAAAGCCCAAGCAATCTAATTGCTTGGGCTTGGTATGTGGCGGAGAGACAGGGATTCGAACCCTGGGTGGCATTGCTGCCACAATTGATTTCGAGTCAATCCCGTTCGGCCACTCCGGCATCTCTCCGTGGGGAGAGAGTTTTACCCAAGCTGGGCCGAGGATGCAACATAAATTTCTTATATATCAAATGGCTGAATCAGCTATCTGAGAGCAGGCTCACAATGCTTCACGCACGGCCTGCGTTGCGAGGCCACTCTTGTATGGCTCTGTATCCACCCGCTCGCACACCCGGCCATTATCCACGTCGTGATATTCCCCCATTGCCATGAGGCGCCTCTTTTTCCTGCTTGGCACTCAAATTTATGGGTGATGCCGATTTTGG
Source organism: Aeromonas sp. 604443 (assembly GCF_049170315.1). Lineage (NCBI taxonomy): Bacteria > Pseudomonadati > Pseudomonadota > Gammaproteobacteria > Aeromonadales > Aeromonadaceae > Aeromonas > Aeromonas sp. 604443. Next base: position 276,192 of record NZ_JAAKMI010000002.1, on the reverse strand, counting down.
CTGGTTTCCTATGTATCCCCAAATCATTGCGGGTGCGCGGCAAGCTGGTAATCATGGGCTGATTGAGGAACAATCGCGCCATCCTGGCGGCTGTGTTGATGATGTTCCGCCCCGATTGAACTGATGGATCTCCTTATGCGATTGCCGAAACTCATACCCCTCTCCATAACGCCCGCCCTTTCCCTGCTGCTGGCAGCGATCCTGCTCTGCGCCACGCCGGCAGAGGCCAAACGCTACCCGCTGCCACCTGCCGGGAGTCGCCTAATCGGTGAGCTGGAGGATTACATCATCCAGCAGAATGAACATCTGGAGCTGGTTGGCAAAAATACACAAATTGGATTTTTGGCGCTGCTTGAAGCAAATCCGGGTGTAGACCCCTATTTACCCAAGCCGGGCACCCGCTTGACGCTGCCCACCCAGATGCTGCTGCCTGATGTGCCGCGCGAGGGGATCGTCATCAATCTGCCCGAACTGCGCCTCTACTACTTCCCCAAAGGGAAGAACGAGGTCATCGTGCTGCCCATCGGGATTGGCGATATCGGCCGCGAAACACCCGAGATGACCACCACCGTCATCGAGAAGAATCCCAACCCGACCTGGGTTCCCGGCCCCATGGTGCGCAAATCCTGGCTGGAGCAAAAAGGGATCACCCTGCCCGCCGTGGTGCCCCCCGGCCCGGAGAATCCCCTCGGCAAGTTCGCCATGCGCCTTGGCTATGGCAAGCGCGACTACCTGATCCACGGCACCAACAAGGATTTTGGCGTTGGCCTGCGGGTAAGTGCAGGCTGCATCCGGCTGCGACCTGACGATATTGAGGCCCTGTTCAAGATTGTGCCGATCGGCACGCCGGTGCGGGTCATCAATCAACCGGTCAAGGTCGCCATCGAACCGGATGGTAGGCGCTGGCTGGAGGTGCACTCCCCGCTCTCCCGCACCGAAGAGGAGCTTGAAAATGGCGCCCCGCTGGTGCTATCTCCGGCCATAGAGAGCTTTATCAGTGCACCTGACGTGATGCAGGATGAGGTGACGGCGGCGCTGGAGAGCAAAAATGGCCTGCCCCGCCCCATCAGCAGCCAACTTGTCAGTGGTTAAGTCACCAGCGCCCGAGTCGCACCGGAGTCACCTTACCTCATGAAATTCCTGCCCCTCCTGCTCCTGTTGGTCTGTCACTCCTTGTGGGCCAAGGACATTCTCTGGATGAACAATGGCGATCGTCTGACCGGCAACATCGAGGAGGTGACCGAACAGTCGGTGCGCATCGCCCTTCCCTACAGCGGCGCAGTCACCGTCCAGCGAGAGGCCATCAAACGCTGGCGTATCGATAAAGAGGACAAACCCAAGGCGACGGCAAAGGGTGGGCTCAAGCTGTTCGAGGATGACCAGGATGAACGCAACGCCTGGCTCTGGACCGGCAGCGGCGATCTCAATGTCAAACTCAAACAGAATGACAAGCAGACCAACAACGTCAACCTCAAGTGGAAAAGCGAGCTGGCCAATCTGGACTGGCGTTACAGCTTCTCCGGTGAATACACCTATGAGACCGCTGACAACGTCACCGACAGCCATGATTATCAGCTCAACCCTACGCTGGACTACTTCTTCAACCAGCAGTGGTTCTTGCGTACCTCACTCGATGCCGAATATGACATGCTGGATAAAGATCGCTATCTCTACATGGACTATGGCTCGGGGCCTGGCTATCGCTTTTGGAACGACAAGCGCCGCCGACTGGAGCTGATGGCCCAAGGGGGGCTAAGTCGGCTCTACTTCCGTGAAGATAGCAAGATCACCGGCGTTTTTCTGGGTGAACGGGTCATAGACTACCCCTTCGCTGGCCTGAACTGGGATTATCGCCAACCTTTCTCCCTCTGGCAGGAGAAAATGGAACTGTTCAGCCAGGGGCGCTATCTGAAATATCTGGCACAACCCTCCCCCTATGTCACCCGTAATCAGGACCTGAAAGGCAGCATAGGGTTGCGCTACTACTTCAATGACCATCTGCGCCTCTCCTGGTCGAGTGAGCTGAATTGGGAAGATGCTGACATCCTTGTCGACACAGGCAGCCCGGAACCCCGCGAGAGCGAATTAAGACACCTGCTCAGCCTTGGCGTCAGTTTCTAGCCCCGGATCCCCAACACGCAAAGAGGAGCCAATTCGGCTCCTCTTTGCTTTAGGCAGACAGGCTCGCTAGATCAGCCCCCAGGCGGCAATCTGGTAGATCCATACCATCGCCAGCAGGGTGCCGACCAACCCCATGATGACGCCGATGCGCACCATCTGGTGACTCTCCACCAGACCGGTGGCGTGGGCCAGCGCATTGGGCGGGGTACTGATGGGCAGCGACATCCCGAGCGAAACCGAAATGGTGACCGCCAGGATCAAGGTGTGGCTGCCGCCCCACTCGGCCAGCTCCGGCATGCTGACCGCCAGTGCCGCCACCAGTGGCAGCAACAGATTGGCGGTTGCGGTGTTGGACATGAAGTTGGCCATCACCACTGCCAGCAGACAGGCACCAATCAGCACCGCCAGCGTGGAGTATTCGTGGAACGGAATGTGGGTGATGAGCCGCTCGGCCAACCCGGAGTCCTCCAGCGCCAGCCCCAGCGCGATACCACCCGAGACCAGCCAGAGCACATCGAGGGAGATCTTGTGCAGATCGTCCTTGGTGATGATGCCGGTGGTCAGGAACACTGCCACCGGGATCATGGCGACCACGTAGGAGCTCATGCCGTGCAGATCCCCCAGCAGCCAGAGTACTATGGTGGTGATAAAGGTGAGGTAGACCACCCAGGCGCGGGGGGTCTGCATAAAGCGCCCCTCAATCTTGAGATCCATCCGCTTGAGGGAACTCGGGAAGAAGCGCCCCAGCAGGAACCAGCCAAGCAGCAACAGCAACACCACAAAGGGCACCGCAAATCCCATCCACTGACCGAACGAGATGGCATGCTCGCCGGTCAGGTATTTGAGGGCCACTGCGTTGGGCGGAGTACCGATGGGAGTGCCGATCCCGCCGAGGTTGGCCGCCAGCGGAATGGCCAGCACAAAGCCGACTTTGGCCGGGTCCTTGTCGGGAAATGCCGCCAGCACAGGGGTAAGGATGGCCAGCATCATGGCGGTGGTGGCGGTATTGCTCATAAACATGGAGAAGGTGGCGGTGATCAACATCAGCCCCAGCATGACGATCCGGGGATCCTGACCAAACGGGCGCAGCAACACCCGCGCCAGATTGACGTCCAGATGGTATTTGGTCGCCGCAATGGCGAGGAAAAAACCGCCGAGAAACAGCATGATGACCGGCGAGGCAAAGGTCGCCATCACCTCGGTGGACTTGAGCAGCTCACCAAACCCCGGTTCGGCCTTGTCGGCAGTCATGAACCAGAGCCCCTTGTCGGAGAGCAACAGCAGCTCCAGCACGATGATCAGCACCGAGGTGGCGAAGATAGGGATGGGCTCCAGGATCCAGCAGAGGGCGGCCAGCACGAAAATAGCCACGACCCGCTGCTCGATGACGGTGATCCCCTCCAGCGGGATCCAGTGGGTCGGGATCAGCAGGATGGCGAGGCTCAGCAGCAGTGGCAGAATAATCTTGTTATTGATGGGCACTATTGTCTCCAGGATCGGGAGTAAGAAGCCAATAGTGGCATAACATGCTATCGCCTCACGCGGCCAACTCGCCAAAATGAGAGCTGGCTAACTGCACGGCGCACCGTTTTGTGAGTCATATCAAGCTGGGGTCGGCGCGCGATGGCTGACGCCTCAGACCTTGCAACAAACAGGCAAAAAAACGGGCCCGCTGTTCGTTGCACACGACAGCGGGCCCGTTTCACCATTCATGCCGATGAGGGTGCTCAGAAGTAGATGCGGGTCACCGACTCGATGACGCAACCCGGGCGACGGATCCCTTCGATCTCCACCTTGATCTCTTTGAGCAGCTCCAGCCCACCCTTGATGGGGGTGACCCGGGCCAGCTTGGTGCGGGCGCGGATGTTGCTGTCCACCTTGATGGGGTACGGGAAACGTACCTGATCCAGCCCGAAGTTCACCACCATGCGGGCGGTCGGGAACTCGGGGGTGGCCTCATCGACCGAGCCGGTCAACTGCGGCAGCAGCGCCAGGGTCAGGAAGCCGTGGGCGATGGTGGTCTTGAAAGGCGACTCGGCGGCCGCGCGCTCCGGATCGGTGTGGATCCACTGATGATCCCCGGTCACGGCAGCAAACTGATCGATCATCTGCTGGCTGACGTGCAGCCACTCGCCCACATGGGTCTCTTCACCAATGCGAGCCTGCAGGGCGGCATAGAGCTCGGCAGCCTCGGCTCCCAGCTCCACAGCGGGTTCCTGAGCCACGGCAGGCTGACCGTTGGCCACCCGTGCCACGGTTGCTGCATCCTGTTGCTGCTCGCTCTGGGTCTCGGTTTGCAAGTCCAGTACACGACCCAGCAAAGGGTGAAGATGTGCCTTTTGCTGAAACTCACGCCAGTAGTCGCGGATCGCCGGTGAGAGCCAATCCTTGAGCTCAAAGGGGTGCTGCGCCAAAATTTCGCGCTTGCGCTTCAGAAAATCGACAACTTTCATGTTTCGATCCCTATGTGATTCATTGCCTGTAAAGAGGTCTAACCAGTCCTATTTTATTAAAGTTTCAGCTGTAAGTGCAAAAAAATCTCGGCGTACACCTGTACCAAGGCGGAAGTAACTACTTACACCATGTAAACCAGCACGATCTGCCAATGAGGAAATCGATTGCCAAAGATGCCGCCAGCAGGGGAAATTCGCGGGGCTCATCATGAAAAAAGGCCCTCATCGGGCCTTGTGGTGGGGACTCAGCGCGCGCTCGACCAGCCGCGACGCAATCCCTCTTCATCCAGAAAGGACCAGGCGAGGATCCGGCTCACCTTGTTGCCCTGCGCCATGTCGATCACCCGTACCTGACGCGCCCCCACCCGGCTCAACGCCTTTTTCGCCCCCGGCAGATTCTCTTTTTTCGACACCAGCGAGCTGAACCAGAGGCACTGAGTGGCAAACTCCTTGCTCTGGGCAATCATGTTGGCCAGAAACGCCGCCTCGCCCCCTTCGCACCAGAGCTCGGCCTTCTGGCCGCCAAAATTAAGCACAGGAGCGCCTGTCACCTCCTTGCCCAGATTGCGCAGCTTGCGCTCCGTCCCCTTGCTCGCCTCTTCCAGCGACGCATGGAACGGCGGATTGCACAGCGTCAGGGCAAAGCGCTCCTTTGGCCCTATGATGCCGCGAAACACATGGTTGGGGTTTCCCTGCAGGCGACACTCAATCTGATTGCCGAGCCCGTTGCTCTTGGCCAGCAGGGTGGCCGCCTTGACCGAGACCGGATCGATATCCGATCCGACAAAACGCCAGCCATATTCGCGGCAGCCTAGCAGCGGATAGATGCAGTTTGCCCCCACCCCGATATCCAGCACTCTCACCCCCTTGCCGGTAGGGAGCTGGCCTGCGCTCTCGGCCAACAGATCGGCCGCCCAGTGCAGGTAGTCCACCCGTCCCGGGATAGGCGGGCAGAGGTAACCGGTAGGCAAGTCCCAGTGGGCAATCCCGTAGTGATGGGCCAGCAGGGCGCGATTGAGGGACTTCACTGCATCGGGATTGGCAAAATCGATGGTGCGGGTACCGTAGTCATTGATAAATATGTGGACGGCCAACTCGGGAGTTCGCAGGCAGAGCGCCTCAAAGTCGTAACCCGCCTCATGGCGATTACGGGAGTGAAGTCCGGATTTACGGTCGCCCGACTTGGGGCCACCAGCTGATGGGATGCGGGGTTTCATGCTGAGCCTGCCGAAGAAAACGGGCCCACACTATAGTGATTTGACTCGGGAAAGTCTAAACGAGGGCAATAAAAAACCGGGCTATCGAGCCCGGTTCAAGTGAGGTTGGAAAAACAGTCCGTACTGCGAGCCGTTTGTCCAGCCTGACTCAGATATCGATCCGGCGAGCTTGCCAGAACTTGCTGCGCCAGTATTGGCTGTCCAGCTTGGAGCGGGTCACACCGGCTCGAGTCGAGGCGTGAATGAATTCGCCATTCCCGACATAGATACCAACGTGGTTGAGACGACGATTGATTTTGAAGAAGACCAGATCACCTTCGACCAGATCCTGCTTGGAAACGCGCGTCCCTTCGTGAACTTGAGAGCGGGTATCGCGGGGAAGTTCAATACCGACCGCATTGCGAAACACTTCACGGGCGAAGGCGGAACAATCGATACCACGTTCGGTTGTACCACCGTAGCGGTAAGGGGTACCGCGCCACTCTTTGTATACTGTCAGGATTTCATTCACATCGGGTGTCTGCGAAGCTTCCGGTTCAATAACGGGTTCCATCATGGAAACTTCGATCTTGCTCGCGACCTCGGGTTGGGGTGCCGAAGCACAACCCGCCATTCCGAGCGCGACCAGCAGTAGCATCAGGTAGCGCAATCCTTTATCCCCGCAAAATAGTAAATCTTGTTAAAATACGGCCCCAAAGGGCAATTTATAAGGCAACAGCACCCGACTATATCCAAGAATTCTATCGAGGCAAGTGAAAATCCCTATCAAGCTCACATTTTTGCAAGGAAATGCACGATTTTTCATAATTAATGTGATCATGCCCAAACAATATACAATCGCAAAAAGGACCTTTGGCCTCATAGATAACTGGCTTTTATCCCTGCTTCAGCACCTTTTTAAAGTGAAAAATCATGATCGAAACCGATCTTTTTTTGTTAAAACCAGCCAGGGTATGCCAGGCACTGCTTGCTCAATTGCCTGAATGGCTGTCAACCGATGAGCTGCATATCTGGCAAACCATGACCCATCCTGAACGGCGTCAGGAATATCTGGTGAGCCGCGCCCTGCTGCGCCAGCTGTTGTCCGAGAGGCTGCAACGCCCTGCCGCCAGCCTGCAATTTTGCAACGGCCCCCACGGCAAGCCCCAACTGCATGATGATGCTTGGCAGTTCAATCTAAGCCACAGTGGCAGCTGGCTGGTGTTGGCGCTCTGCCCGCAGGGGCAGCTTGGGGTGGATATCGAACTGGGCAAACGGCGGCATCACCCCCTCCCCCTGGCCCGCCGGTTTTATGCACAGAGTGAATATGAGTGGCTCTGCGCGCTGCCTGCTCCAGAGCAGGAGAGTGCCTTCTACCGGCTCTGGTCACGCAAGGAAGCGGTACTGAAAGCCCACGGTGGCGGCATAGCGGCGGGACTGGAGAAGGTGCGGTTTCTCCCGGAGGAAGGGTGGCGACTCGACAACCGGCTCGATGACACCCCTTATCAGGTACAGGATTGGCCCTTTGCCAGCGGCTGGCTCAGTCTCGCGGCGGCAACCCCCGTGACCTTTTACCGGCTTGATGAGCGCTTGAATTGCCAGTCACTCAACCCCATGTTACTCAACACCCTTTCTGAAGAGTCCAACTCATGATCGTCGACATTACTCCCCAGAATTTTCACGCTGAACTGATCGATGCCTCCATGAAGAAGCCGGTCGTCATCTATTTCCATGCTCCGCAGATGCCGGAGTGTCACGGGATGACACCGCTGATCGAATCACTGGTTGGGCCCGCTAATGAGCAGGTCACCCTGGCCAAGGTGGATATGAACGATCCCCAGTTGCAACCGCTCGCCAGCCAGCTCGGCCTGCGCGCCCTACCCGCATTGGTGCTGTTCCATCAGGGTCGCCCTGACGAACAGGGGATCATCGAAGGGCCGCAGGATGAAGCCACCCTGCGCCAGTATTTCGCCGCCTTCACCCCCAAAGAAGAGGAAGAGTTGCTGGCCAAGGGGCAACAGGCACTGGCTGACGAGCAGCCCAGCATCGCCTATGCCCATCTGACCAAGGCACACCAGCTGGCCCCTGAACGTCACGACATCAGCCTGTGGCTCATTCAGGCCGCGCTCGACCTCAACCTGCTGGATGAAGCGCAGGAGCGCCTCGGCACCATCCCGATGGTGGCACAGGAAAGTCACTTCCATACCCTGAGCTCACGACTGGCGCTGGCCCTGCAAGCGGCAGACAGCCCGGAACTGCGCGCGCTGGAAGCCCGTCATGCAGAACAGCCTGATGATTTTGGTCTGGCACAAGAACTTGCTGTGCAATACAACCAGGCCGGCCGTCAGGAAGAGGCATTGGAACTGCTGCTGGCGATCCTCAAACGGGACTTGGCATTCGGCGAAGCCAGAAAGACCTATCTCGATATTCTCGCCACTATGGGTAACACACCACAGGCGCAGAGCTACCGTCGCAAACTCTATAGTCTGCTCTACTGATCGGAATCGAACTGGCTGGTAATGATGGGGGAGTGCCGGGAGACCGGCATGACCTCATGGGTCAAGTACGAAGAAGGTACTGTGGGAATAAGGTGCTGTGGGAATAGTGGAGATACGGTGAATTTCAGGCAAAAAAAAATGGCGCAAAACTGCGCCATTTTTTTCGCATGGATTACTTCTTGTAGGAAGTAGCCATGTTGTCGATGCGCTGGTTAGCACGCATAGCTTCTTGCTTGGCTTCGGCAACATCAGCAGCGATTTTGGACTGATCAGCACGAACTGCGCTAACATCTTGAGCCAGTTGGTCAACTTTGTTAGACAGATTCTGAACGGAAGTTTCCAGTTCGCTGGTGTTTGCACAACCGCCCAGCAGAGCGGACAGACCAACAACACCTACCAACAACAATTTTTTCATTTTTAAAGCTCCCTTGAACTCGCCAGACGTTTAGCAAGCGGCGTGATTATGGCACAAAAAAATCCTACTTTGCATAGTCCCCACCACAGATAAATGCATTAAAACCCTCATTTTTTTTTGAATGAACAGTTTTTGTCCAGATTCGTCTAAAAAATGAGTGTCGTGTGGTGGGGGCACGGACAAAGGTTAACCAAATTTTTGCCTTATTACAATTTCGTATGAGGCTCAGGCTGTACGTTCTGACAACAATTGACGATATTGCACCAGATCCTCGATGGTCAGCACCGGCATTTGGTGCTTGCGACCGAACGCAACCAGGTCTGGCAGACGCGCCATCGAGCCATCTTCTTTGGTCAATTCACACAACACACCAAACGGTTTGAGGCCAGCCAGCTGCATCAGATCGACCGTCGCTTCGGTATGACCACGGCGGGTAAGCACCCCACCGGTTCGCGCCCGCAGCGGGAAAACATGACCCGGGCGATGCAGATCACCCGGTTTGGCGCCGTCAGCGATAGCCGCGCGGATGGTGGTGATGCGATCAGCCGCCGAGACACCGGTCGTGACCCCCTGCGCCGCTTCGATGGTCACGGTAAAGGCGGTCTGGTAGTGGCTGGAGTTGGCCTCCACCATCATCGGCAGTTCGAGCTGGCGAACCCGCTCGTCGGGCAGGCAGAGGCAGACGATGCCGGAGCACTCGCGGATCATCATCGCCATCTGTTCATTGGTCATGGATTCGGCGGCGAAAATGAGGTCGCCCTCGTTCTCCCGATCTTCATCGTCGGCCACCAGCACGCCGCCTCCGGCACGCAAGGCAGACAGAGCCGCTTCGACACGGGCAACGGGATCACCGAATTCACTGAGTAGAGACTGATTCATGGTAAAACTCCTAAACAAGACAAGGACCAGAATCAGGGCATGGAAAGGCAGACAGAGACGGGCATGCAGCGGCCAGCCCACAAGGGCCAACACGGCAAGGTCTGTCTTATCCTCTTTCATCCGGACTATGACCGTCGGCTCCGGCATCTCACCGGATCTGCTGACCCCGACCCGGCAATCAGCCAAGTCGGGCGCTCGCGGGCTCCCCGAGTCAATCGGGATACCGCCGGTGGGGAATTGCACCCCGCCCTGAGAATAAGCGCAGACAGCCTAAAGAAAAACGGTTGCAGATACCAGCCAAAATCCCCCGCAGGCTGAAAAGCGTTTCAACATTGCGCCCGGGATCCCGCTCTGCGGCCCGCTCGCCAGCACGAAAGACCATGACTGGCGAATTTCTTTATGGCGCGGATCGGTTTATGGCATAGTTCCCGAAACAAAAAAACAGGGCCCGAAAAGAGAGCCTGAACAACGCTGCCGGCGCAGACAGCAGCGCCAACACCACAAACGGAAAATGACAGAGATGGAAAAGAAAATACTGCTCACGGATTGCCCGGATGCCAAAGGGCTCATCGCCAAGATCACCAACATCTGCTACAAGCACCAGCTCAACATCATCAAGAACGATGAGTTTGTGGATCACGAGAATGGCCGCTTCTTCATGCGTACCGAGCTGGAGGGACGCTTCAACGACGAGACCCTGCTGGCCGACCTCGATGATGCCCTGCCCACCGGTGCCCAGCGCCGTCTGGTCAAGGCGGGCAAGAAGCGCATCGTCATCCTGGTGACCAAAGAGACCCACTGCCTCGGCGATATTCTGATGAAGAACTACGCGGGCGCGCTGGATATGGATATCGTCGCGGTGATCGGCAACTACGACACCCTGGCCGAGCTCACCGGCAAGTTCGATATCCCGTTCCACACCGTCAGTCACGAGGGTCTGAGCCGGACAGAGCATGAGGAGCAGGTTCGCGCCATCATCGACAGCTATGAGCCTGACTATGTGATCCTGGCCAAGTACATGCGGGTGCTGACCCCGAGCTTCGTCGAGGCCTACCCGCGCAAGATCCTCAACATCCATCACTCCTTCCTACCCGCCTTCATCGGTGCCCGCCCCTACCGGCAGGCGTTTGATCGCGGCGTCAAGCTGATCGGCGCCACCGCCCACTTCGTGACCGACGATCTGGATGAAGGCCCCATCGTCGAACAGGACGTGATCCACGTCGGTCATGCCTTCAGTGCGGACGACATGGCCAAGGCGGGTCGGGATGTGGAGAAATCGGTGCTGAGCCGCGCGCTGGAGCTGGTACTGAACGAGCGGGTGTTCGTCTACGGCAACAAGACGGTGGTCTTCAAGTAATTCGCCCACACGGCCCATATGCAAACGCCAGAAACAACAACGGCTCCCGCGGGAGCCGTTGTTGTTTCTGCGCCGAGTGTCAGAGCGGCAGATCGTTTACCGTCACCGCGCCCTTCTCCAGCTTCAGCTCGGAGGTCAGCGCTTGCTTGTCGGCCTTCAGATAACCCATCTGGGTCAGCTGATCGAGCATGGGGGCCAGTTGCGGCACCGCCTTGCCCAGCTTGTCGCTGAGGCTGGCATGCAGCACGCCGGAGAGGGCCTGCATTCCCGCGTCGCTGTTGAACAGCTGCTCCAGCGAAGTGGAGGCCAGCTTCACGTCCCCCTTCATGGTCACCGCCTCACCGTTGAGCTTGGCGCTGAGATCGGCCAGTTCAAGGGTCGCGCCACGTTTGAGCATCTTATCCAGCGCCTGCTGGATGGCGGCATCTTCAACCCCCTTGCCACCGGCGGCCTGCAGCCCCTGATACCCTTCCAGATCCAGACCGTTGAGGTTGAGCGCCAACTTGCTGTCGGTCACCGCCAGGGTGTCGGTCTCGTTCTCCAGATCCAGCTTGGCAATTTTCATCTGATAGCTGCTGGAGAGGGTCTGGGCATCATCACCAGTCAGCTGAGTCTCGGTTGTCATCCCCTGCAGGGCGACCTTGACGCTGTCAGGCAGTTGCACCGTGAGGGCCGAAAGGGTCATCTCGCTCTGGGGCGAGAGGATCACACCGCTGATCTCGGCAATGTCGGCACTCCCTTTCAGGTCGGCCAGCACCAAGTCCATCTTGCTCTGCTCTTCATGGACCGTCATCCCCTGCCAGGTCATAGTGAGGTGACCATTCCCCTCCAGATTGCCGTGGAACTCACCGCTCAGGGGCAGGAAACTGAACTCGTCCAGCCCCTGTTTGATCTTGAATTCATTGGCCCAGAAACGGCTGCTGTTACCCTGGGTCCAGAGACTGGTGACCGACTCCAGACCGAGTTCCCACTGCTCCATACCCAGTGCGGTAAAGACCGGTGCTAGCGTGCCATTATGGGTATCGAGCAGGAAGTGGCTCTTGATGTAGAGCGGCAGGATCTGGCTCTTGACCACCAGTTGCAGCTCGATGGGCTGACTACCCTCCAGCTCGCTGTCAATGGCAGCCAGCTCCTCCGGCGTCACCACGACCTTCAGGATCCCGTCACGGGTGAAGAGGTTGCTGCTGCCCGGCTGCCACTGCATGTCGAGCCCGCTCTCTTTCTCCACCTTGGCGATCTGCTCCGCCATGATGTTGTCGAAGCTGTTGCCCGTGTACCAGCACGCAGCCAGACCACCACCTACCAGTGCCGCACCCACGGCGAGGGCCACTATCTTTTTCATATATCCATGTGTCTCCAGGGAGTTGTCACTGCACTCTACGGGGCGGACTCGGGGCTAGGCAAGTCCAATCAGATGGCGAGTCCACTTTCTTGCGGCTCGCCACAACATCACAGCAAGGGGCTGAAGAGATAGAAGATGTTCTCCATCGCCTTCTTGTACCAGGGGCGCGCTTGCCACCTGGCCAGGGTCATGGGGGTGGCTTCCGCCATGTACCCCTGTACTAGCCGGGTCATCTGGGCCACGAACGAGGGGTTGTCCACCAGCAAGGTCACCTCGAAGTTGAGCCAGAGGCTGCGCCGGTCGAGATTAACCGTCCCCACCAGGGCAAAGTCGTCATCCACCAGCACGCTCTTGGTATGGAGCAGGCCGGCATCATAGCGATAGATCTCCACTCCCGCTTCCAGCAGCTCCTCCATAAAAGCATTGCAGGCATAGTTGGCCATAATGGAGTCGTTACGGGCCGGCAATACCAGCTGCACCTGCACCCCACGGGCCGCTGCCGAACTGAGTGCGGCTGCCAACGGATCGTCCGGGACAAAATAGGGGGTCGTCAGCACCAGATGGCTGCGCGCCTGGTAGATGGCCAGCAGCAGGCTCTGCTGAATACAGTCACCGCCGACGAAAGGGCCTGACGGGATCAACTGGGCGCGGTAGTTGGTCTGGGGCCAGGCTTCCGGCTCATGCTGCAGACTGTCGAGCAGCCGCTCGCCGGTCTCCACCTCCCAGTCCCAGACGAAGATCGACCACATCAGCGGCACCATGGGTCCCTGCACCCGGATCATGATGTCGACCCACTGGCCAACCCCGGCATCCTGCTTGAAAAAACGGGGATCCACCATGTTCATGGAGCCGGTATAGCCGACCTTGTCATCGATCACCACCAACTTGCGGTGCATTCGCAAATCCTGCCGCTGGAACGGAATGCGCCAGGCGCCGACCGGCAGCACCTCCACCAGCTTGACCCCCGCCTTGCGCAGCTTTTTCGGCCACCCGGAGCGGAAGAAGTGCTTGCTGCCCACCGAATCGAGCAACAAACGACAATCCACGCCGCGCAGCGCGACTTCCATCAGTGCTTCACACACCTCGTCGGCATCACCGCCGGGGTGCCAGATATAGAACTCCAGATAGCATGAGAGCGTCGAGCGGCGAATATCCTGAGCAATCTCATGCAGGATCTGGTCGGGTTGGCTGAGCAGAGTCATCCGGTTACCGGAGAGCATGGGCATGGCCAACCGCCCCTGGATCAGATCGTGCAATGGTTGGGCCTTTTCCCCCACCTCGCAGCAATGCTGGGGGAAAAGGCGGGCCAACTGACGAATCCAGATAGCGTAAGGGCGATACATGGCCTGTGCCCGCTCGGCGCGGCGGCGCCCCAACTTGATTTCACCAAACAGCAAGTAAAAGCCGACGCCGGCAAACGGAATGGCGTAGATCAGCGCCAGCCAGGCCAGCGACACCCCGATGGGGCGGCGTTTCATCACTACCCGAAACGACACACCCGCGACGATAACGGTATGAAAAAGCAGTAGCAGCCAGCCCAGAAAGCGGGAGAACAGCAGGTGGAGATCATGTTCCAGACCGTTTAGCAACGGTAACTCCTTTTCATCAACAAACAGTGGTCGGCAGATCCTGCCAGTCAGGAATGGTATGCTGTAAGGCAAATCCATTCTATCAGGTTGCCCCCATGATTCTGCAATCCATGCTGCTCAGCCTGGCCATGCTAGGTCAAGGCTCATATGACATCAATGAGCAGCAGATCAATCAGTACCTGCAATCCCAGGTGCAAGTCGACAAACAGCTGGAGCTGCCCGGCATCATAAAGGCCCATGTGAAGCTGGAGCAGAGCGATGTCCAGATTGGCCGTCAACAGCCAGACACCGCCCGAGTCTATGGCAAGGGCAAGCTCAAGATCGCCCTGCCCGACAATACCGAATATGACGCCCGCCTGCAGATGACCTATGAGGCAAGACCCCGCTATGACAAGAGCCAGAGCGCGCTGTTTCTCGACAACATGAAACTGGTGGAGTACAAACTGGAACCGGAGGCGGCAGAGAGAAAGTTCGGCATGATGCTCGGTATGCTGCTGCAGAGCATGGAGAAGCGTCTTGAGAGCAAACCGGTTTACCGACTGGATGACAAGGATCCGCAACAAGCCTGGCTGAAAGAAAACCTGCTGGGGCTGGAGCTGTCACCGGGCAAAATCCACCTGCTGACCAGACCCCGCTAGCCCGCTCAATTCAGGAGGGGCTGGCTGGTATCCCGTACCAGCAGCTCCACCTGATAACCCTGCTGCTGCTGTTGCTCATAAAGGGAGAAGAGTGACCCGCTCAATTGGTTGAGGGAGATATCGGCAAAACCGGCCTTGAGATAGAAGGGTTTCTCGAAAGGCAGTACCTGACAGACTACCGGTTTGTCCTCCAGACCGTGACAGGCGTGCTGCAACAGCCGTGAACCCAATCCCAGCGACTGGTAGTGAGGCAACAGACGAAAGCCGCACAGATGATAAAACTCCTCCTCGTCCCGCAACCGAACCGCCCCCACCAGCCAGTGAGCATCACGTACGACAAAGACCCGCTCTGCCAGATCCGGCACATAGTGGGAAAAAGTCGTCTCGTAATAATCCTTGATGAGAGAGAGATCGGCGTCACAGTACTCCTCGAAGATGAGTTCCATCGCCAGCATTCCTGACACAAAAAATTCCTTTATAATCAGTAGATAAGATAGATTGAAACTAACTAGCCAGACCAGCTTACACCAGCAAGATAGCATGCCTTTTATTAACAAAAAAGCGAGCATGCTGGAGCACTTCCCTAAGACGCTTATGACCATTGGCTACCGGAAAATTCCACCTTTTGGCGCCTCTCCTGGCCATACTCTGGCATCCCCCCGTCCCTCGGTCAAATCCCCCCTCCACTTCACAACTCCCTGTTTGTACGCTTGTTCTGCACTCGCCATGGTGCTTTACTCAACATGATGATCCAGGGAAGGAGTGTGACGGTTGAAAGCATGGATGCTGGCAGGCCAGATGGTGTTGATCCCCTTGAGTGGATGGAGCCAGACGCCCCCTCCCGCGGAGGTGGTCTTCCTGACCGCAGCCCCCTCTCCCTTGCGCCCGGTCAATCATGCTGCGCCCGCCCCACAACCCGAAACCGCTCAAACGGCGGCAACCGCCGCTGGCGGCAAGAAGCAGATCCAGGTCTATAAATCGGTGCAGCAAAACGGGGTAGTACGTTACTCCGATATGGCGCCCGAACAGGGCCATTACGAACTGCTGCTATTCAACGACTGCTTCGCCTGCGACCCCAAATCCAGCGTCAACTGGCAGACCACAGGACTGTTTCTCTATGACTATGCCAGCACCATCAAGGCAGCAGCAAAGACCTATCAGGTTGAGCCTGCGCTGATCCGAGCGCTCATTCACGCCGAATCGGCTTTCAATCCACTGGCGGTCTCCCGCAAGGGGGCGATGGGGCTGACCCAGCTAATGCCTGCCACGGCGCGGGAGCTGGGGGTCGGCAATGCCCTGCTGGCGGAACAGAATATTTTCGGCGGGGTGAAATACCTAGCGGGACTGCTCAAGCAGTATGACGGCAACATTGCGCTGGCGACCGCGGCCTACAACGCCGGGGCGGGCGCCGTACAAAAACATGGCGGCATCCCACCCTATGCGGAAACGCGCGCTTATGTGGAGCGCGTCCAGTTGCTCCATCAGCGCTACAAAGAGATGCTGCAGGCCAAGGGACTCTGACGTTTGGCTTGGTGAGTTCTCTTATCTCACTCCTCCAGAAACAAAAAACACGCCCTCAGGCGTGTCGATACCACACTTTGTTTCGCAAATGATTACTTCTGCTCTGTCGCCACCAGGCGATAAGCCAGCGCACCCAGAATGGCACCGACAATCGGGGCAACCCAGAACAACCACAGCTGGCTGACCGCCCAGTCACCGACAAACAGCGCAACGCCGGTACTGCGGGCCGGGTTGACCGAGGTATTGGTCACCGGAATGCTCACCAGATGGATCAGGGTCAGGCACAGGCCGATGGCAACCGGAGCAAGCACAGCTGGCGCACGGCTGTCGGTAGCGCCCATGATGACGAACAGGAAGAAGCCGGTCATCACAGCTTCGCACACCAGTGCCGCCATCATGCTGTAGCCGCCCGGAGAGTGCTCACCGTAGCCGTTGGAGGCAAAGCCGGCGGAGAGATCAAAACCGGCCTGACCGCTGGCAATCACGTAAAGCACGGCAGCGGCGGCAATGCCACCCAGCACTTGCGCCACGATATAAGGCAGTACACCGGATGCCGGAAAACGACCACCCGCCCACAGACCGATGGTGACGGCCGGGTTGAGATGGCAACCGGAGATATGGCCGATGGCATAGGCCATGGTCAGCACGGTCAGGCCGAATGCCAGCGATACGCCCAAGAGGCCGATCCCCACATGGGGGAAGGCTGCAGCCAGCACGGCACTGCCACAACCTCCCAATACCAGCCAGAAGGTTCCCAAAAACTCTGCTGCAACAGGTTTCACTGTATGTCTCCCGATAAGATGAGATAAAAAGGCCCGCAAAGGGGCCATGCGTTAACACGCGCAGCATTATGGGAGCAGCAATAGCCGATGCGAACCCGGTTACCAGTCGCCAGAAAACGTGACTCAAGTCACAATTGGTTGATTAATAGAGATATTTATCAGTAGCAAGCCACACAGAGGCTGTTGCCAACAAGGAGCCTCATGCGACAACTTATGACTCCAAAGGCCTGTTCTGTCTATTTGTTGATCAACAATTCAGGGCCACACCAGCGGATCACTTGATCGGCGAAAAACGGCTGACCACCTGACCCTGATGCTCAATCCACTCCATGAACATGGCGACTGGACGGGCATAGACGGCGCCATCCTGTTCCGACTGATAGATCACCAGCTGCTCGCCTGTCTCGGTATGGCTGGCCAGGGTCAGCACCTGATAGTAGCCCCCCTTGAAGTGACGATAGCGACCGGGTGTGGGTGCATGCATGGGATACCTCTGCAGATAGAACAGGACGGGAAAGGGGAAATATGCGCTGGCCAGTGCCAGTTGTATCAGCTTTTTCTCGTCGGAAATGACGATGAAGAGGCTTTTTTACACAAGCCAATCGTGCCAGAGAGCGTGAAGATTTCAACACAGTAGAGTAGCTTTGTTAATCACTCCCCCATCTTTCACTGGTGAACCTTGCCAAGCACAAACGATCGTGCTGAATTTAACCTTTTAATAACTCTGTTTTGGGGCTAAAAATCAGGAATATCTACTAAAAAGAAGATTGTTCTAGCATTCAATTCTGTGAAGAATAGGGGAAAAGATATTTGATACTAAAAACCGCCTTTTTCGCCAACGCGTCCCTGTGGGGAAGGAATCACTGTCACCATGTTCACAATCGACAAGTCGCACAAGCTCGATGATGTCTGCTATGACATCCGCGGCCCGGTGCATAAAGAGGCTCGCCGTCTCGAAGACGAAGGCCACCGCATTCTCAAGCTCAACATCGGCAACCCGGCCCCGTTCGGCTTTGATGCGCCGGAAGAGATCATCAAGGATGTGATCCTCAACATGCCGCTGAGCCAGGGCTACTGCGACTCCAAGGGGCTCTTCTCTGCCCGCAAGGCGGTGATGCAGTACTACCAGCAAAAAGGGATGCGCAAGGTCGATATCGATGACATCTATATCGGCAACGGCGCCAGCGAGCTGATCGTGATGGCGATGCAGGCGCTGCTCAACAACGGCGACGAGATGCTGGTACCCTCCCCCGACTACCCGCTCTGGACTGCTGCCGTCACTCTCTCCGGTGGCCATGCGGTGCACTATCGCTGCGACGAAGGGGCTGACTGGTATCCGGACCTCGACGACATCCGCGCCCGCATCACCCCGCGCACCCGCGGCCTAGTGCTGATCAACCCCAACAACCCGACCGGTGCTGTCTACGGCAGCGAGTTCCTGCTGGAGGTGATCGAGATCGCCCGCCAGCACAACCTCATCATCTTCGCCGACGAGATCTACGACAAGATCCTCTACGACGATATCTCCCACACCAGCGTCTGCACCCTGTGCGACGATGTGATGGTGGTGACCTTCAACGGCCTCTCCAAGGCCTACCGTGCCTGCGGCTTCCGTCAGGGCTGGATGGTCATCACCGGTCCCAAGGGCCGTGCCCGCGGTTATATCGAAGGGCTGGAGATGCTGGCCTCCATGCGGCTGTGTGCCAACGTGCCGATGCAGCACGCCATCCAGACTGCACTCGGCGGCTATCAGAGCATCAACGAGCTGATCCTGCCGGGCGGCCGCCTGCGCAAGCAGCGGGACAAGGCGTGGGAGCTCTTGAACGAGATCCCCGGGGTCTCCTGCGTCAAACCCAAGGGGGCGCTCTACATGTTCCCGCGCCTTGATCCCAAGGTGTATGACATCCGCGACGATCAGAAGATGGTGTTCGACCTGCTGCAACAGGAGAAGCTGCTGCTGGTACAGGGCACCGGCTTCAACTGGCCCGCGCCGGATCACTTCCGGCTGGTGTTCCTGCCCCGCGAAGAGGAGCTGGAGGATGCCATCGGCCGCCTCGCCCGCTTCCTCAAGGGCTACAAGCAGTAAGCAAGGCTCATGAAAAAGGCTCCCGCGGGAGCCTTTTTGTTATCTGTGGTTTTATCCGTGCCATCAGCCGTGCAGCAGGGCACCGGCTACCAGCACCGCCATGGTGATGAGGGCTACGCCGATGATAAAGGGCAGCACCCAACGCACGAAGCGATCGTAGGGGATCTTGGCGAGCGCCAGACCGGCCACCAGATGAGCGGCGGTGGGGGCAAACAGGTTGATCCAGCCGGAGGCGGACTGATAGGCAGTGATCACCAGATCCCGGGAGATGCCGGAGAAGTCCGCCAGCGGCCCCATCAGCGGCATGGAGACGGTCGCCAGCCCCGAGGTGGAGGGGATGAAGAAGCTCAGGATGATGTGCACCAGATAGGCCATCAGGATGAAGACCGACGAGGAGAGTCCGCTCACCAGCCCTTCAGCCCAATGCAAAATAGTGTCGATGATGACGCCCTGCTCCATCACCACATAGATGCCGCGCGCCACCGCAACCACCAGTGCCACCCCGATGAGATCCCGAGCGCCGCTCAGGAAAGTCGCCACATAGTTGGACTCCGGCATCCGGTTGATCAGCGCAATCAGGATGGAGGCACTGAAGAACAGGGTCGAGAGCTCGTCAAACCACCAGCCAAAGGTGGGCAGCACGTCGATCCCCAAATCGGACCAGGGCACCACCGCATAGATCATCAGCAGGAAGGTGCCGAAGAAGACCAGCATGGTGAGCTTCTGCTTGCCGGTGAAGGCGAGGTTGCCGCTCTTCATCTGGGAGAACTCGTCGTCATAGGCGATGTCGGCCAGCACGGAGCGGGACTTGTCCTGCTGCACCTGCTTGGCATAACGCATCACGTACCAGGAGGCAAAGATCACCAGCAGCAGCCACTGGATGACCCGCAAACCGATCCCCTCGCCGATGGGGATACCGGCAAAACCGGAAGCAATGCCGGTGGCAAACGGGTTGACGGTGGAGGCGAGCACCCCGACCCCGGAGCCGAGCAGGATAATCCCCGCCGCCACCATGCGATCGAAGCCCGCCGCGATCATCACCGGCACGATCAGCGCCCAGAAGGCTACCGTCTCCTCCGCCATGCCGAAGGTGGAGCCGCCGAGGGCAAACAAGGCGATCAACACAGGAATTAGCAGCCGCTCACGCCCGGCAAAGCCGCGCACGATGGCTCCCACCCCGGCATCCAGTGCCCCGCTCTGCATGGTCACCGCGAGAAAACCACCGATGATGAGCACGAACAGCGCCACGTCAGCCGCCTTGTGAAAGCCCTGAATAGGGGCCTTGAGCACCTCGAATACCCCCTGCGGATGAGAGGGCAACTCGGTGTAGCTGCCGGGCACCGGCAACAGTCGCTCATCGCCGCTGTAGTCAGCCACGGCCGCGGCCGCCACCGGCTGCTGGGTCTTGGCAGTCACATAGTTGTATTTGCCCGCCGGCAGCACCCAGGTGAGGGCGGCCATCAGGGCGATGATGATAAAAAGCAGGGTATAGACAGTGGGGAGTTGGCGCTTTTTGGGCGCTTCATTTGGAGTGGTCATAGCTTCCGTACCTCGGCAATGCCGTCTGTGATCCGATCAGCGCAAGACTAGCGGGTTTGATATGGGAAAAGGTGATCGCTGATAATAAAATTCCGCAAATTAGCGGAATGTTTGCCAAAAAAACAGGGCCCCGCGGGGCCCTGTTTTCACTTGAGTCAGACTCAGAGTTCGACCACGTCGAATTTCACATCCGGATTCACATCCGCATCGTAATCGACCTCGTCCAGACCAAAACCGAACAGGCGCAGGAACTCCTGCTTGTAGCCGGTGTAATCAGTCAATTCGGAGAGGTTTTCGCTGGTGATGGATGGCCACAGGTCGCGGCAGGTCTGCTGCACATCTTCACGCAGTTCCCAGTCATCCATGCGGATGCGAGCCTTATCGTCCAGCGCCATGTCGGACGCGTAGAGACGGGTGCGCATCATGCGATCCACCTGCTCCATACAGCCCTCGTGAATGCCCTTCTCCTTCATGATCTTGAAAGCCATGGAGATATAGAGCGGCATCACCGGAATGGCGGAAGAAGCCTGGGTCACCACGGATTTGAGCACGGCCACGTGAGCAGTGCCGCCCTTGGCAGCCAGATCGCCACGGATGGAGGCAGCGGCGCGGTCCAGATCTTCCTTGGCGCGGCCCAGAGTACCGTGCCAGTAGATTGGCCAGGTCAGATCGGTGCCGATGTAGGAGTAGGCCACGGACTTGGCGCCGTCAGCCAGCACGCCGGCATCACGCAGGGCAGCCATCCACAGCTCCCAATCCTGACCGCCCATCACTGTGATGGTGTTCTGGATCTCTTCCTCGTTCGCCGGCTCGACGGTAGCGGTGATGATCTGATCCTTGTTGGTATCGATGGCGGTTGTGGTGTAGACCTCACCGATCGGTTTGAGGGCAGAGCGCACCACTTCGCCGGTTTCCGGCATCTTGCGCACCGGAGAGGCCAGGGAGTAGACCACCAGATCAATCTGACCCAGATCCTGCTTGATAAGCTCGATCACCTTGGCGCGGCACTCGTTGGAGAAGGCATCGCCGTTGACGCTCTTGGCGTAGAGGCCCGCCTCTTTGGCTGCCTTGTCGAAGGCGGCAGAGTTGTACCAGCCGGCGGTACCGGTCTTGGACTCGGTGCCCGCTTTTTCAAAGAAGACGCCGAGGGTGGCGGCGCCGCTACCGAAGGCAGCCGCAATCCGGGAGGCCAGGCCATAACCGGTGGAAGCGCCGATCACCAGCACCTTCTTGGGACCATTCTCGATGGTGCCCTTGGCCTTGGTATAAGCGATCTGGCGACGAACATTGGCTTCACAACCGACCGGATGAGTGGTGGTGCAGATAAAGCCGCGAACCTTGGGTTTGATGATCATATGGGGTCTCGGATCCGTTTAATGGATGAAATCGGGGCATAAGATACCTCATCTTGCCGCGATAAGGTGCTCTGATGTGTTGAACTGCGGCAAAAATGGGCATCCGAAGGTGGCAATCATGGTCCATGCCATGGTGCCACCTCACGGCAATTAGCAGGCAATGCGGGTGATATGACCATCCTGCAGCTTATAGAAGGCATCTTGTGGCAACTCCTGTGACCAGGTCGCCTCATAGTCGAGATCGGCATAGACACCACGCAGCATGGCACCAAGCAGGCCGTGGGAGATAACGATGGCCCGCTCGGCAATGGCAGGATCCTGCAACCACTGGTGTGCCCGGCGCTGAATGCTCTCGAAGCTCTCGGCCCCCGGAGCCTGCAGATACCAGTCCCCCTTGCCGGTATCGAGCTCGGGATGAGCGAGCCGCAACGCCGGGATCTGGCAGCTCTCCCACTCCCCCATCCCCAGCTCCATCAAGCGATCGTCCCAGACAATGCGATCCGCCGTCAGCCCCAACTGCTCGCACACCAGCAGTGCAGTCTGACGGGCGCGACCGAGCGGGCTGGCATAGACGGTCCAGCGGGCGGGATCCGCCAGTTCGGCGGCAAGGCGCCGCCCCATGGCGATGGCTTGCGCCTCGCCCTTGTCGGTCAGATCGGAGTTGCAGCGCCCCTGCAGACGCTGCTCGGCATTGAATCGGGTCTGGCCGTGGCGCAGCAGATAGATGAGTCGGGACATGGTTTCTCCAGCACGTTCAGATAGATAGAAAAATAAGGGGGACGATGATAGCAGATGAGCCCGAAGGATGGCCCAAACAGAGAGGCTAAAGCGGGCGTAAAAAACGGGTCAGTGCCGACCCGTTTGCTGTCAATTTGGCCAGAGTGAACCGGCTCAACCCTTCTTGATCTCCCGCAGATAGCGGTAGATGGAGTGGACCGAGATCCCGAGCTGGCGCGCGGCGATCTGGGCACTGTCTTTTAACTCGAAGATCCCCATGTCGTGCAGCTGGTTGACGATGACCCGTGTCTTCTGGGACGGGGGCACCGCCTCGTTGCCGCGCACCTCGGCACTGACGGTGTCAATGGTGCTGTTGAGCGCTTCGTCGATGTTGCGGGCGAACACCTCCGGGGTGGCATGGCTCTCGTGGGGATGCATGCACTCCGGCATCATGGTGCGCAGCACGGATTGCAACGGGGCATCCATGTCGCTGTTGATACAGAGCAACCCGATGGCCCTGTGCTCCCCGTTGCGGATCACGGTAGTAATGGAGCGCAGCGTCTTGCCGGTGGCGCACTTGGTCATGTAGGGACTGGAGATATCCTGCCCGCTCTTGAGCTTCATCATCGCCAGGTTGGTGATGGGGGCGCCGACACTGCGGCCGGTGATATGGCCGTTGGCAATCTTGACGATCGAGGGATTGCGCGCATCCAGACTGTGGAGCAGCACTTCGGTGTGCTGACCATACATGGCGGCGATGCCGTCCACAATGTTCTCCATCGACTTGAGGATCTCAAAATCGCTCGGACTCAACTCTTGCAGCTTCACAATGGGACCTTCTTGCAAGGGTTGCTGCCGGACAATGGACGCCGGGCAGCAACCAACAGGGACATCAGGCGGACATGATATCAATAATGGTGCTGTCTGTGGCAGACATGCCCTCCTTCACCATCTGGCCGACGTTGCGGATGGTCTGATCCACGTCACCGGCGACGATCCCCTGCCCCGACACCGAGTGGCTGTTGAGGGCCATCAGGAAGCCGCGCACCGCCGCACCGGAGGAGGTACTCACCTTCATGGCGCAGGAGGCTTTCGCCCCGTCACATACCATACCGGCACTGTCGCTCAGCACGTTCTGGATGGCGAAGCAGGATTGCTCGAAGCTGCCGCCTGCCAAATAAACCATGGCCATGGAGGCGGCCGCGCTGGTCACGGTATTGCCACAGAAGGCCGACAGCGGCGGATAGTGGGACTTGATATAGATGGCGCCCAGATGGCTCATGATGAGGGCGCGAGCCAGCTGCTCTTCGCTGGCCGCAAAGCGCTCGGCAATCACCATCACCGGAATGGTGGCGGCAATGCCCTGGTTGCCGCTGCCGAAGTTGCTCATGGCTGGCAGGGTCGCGCCCCCCATGCGAGCATCGGAGGCAGCCGCCGTCATCATCACGATGCGGTTCATCACATCCTCGCCGATGAGACCGGCATCGATGTTCTGCTGCATGGTGCGCCCGATCTCGAGACCATAGGGGTTGTTCATCCCCTCGGCGGAGAGCTTGCCGTTGAGTTCGGAGGCTTTGAGGATGAACCTGATCTGCTCGAACTCCACCTGGGTGGCGAACTCGTAGATGGCGGCGATGCTGATATCTACCCCATCGCAGATGGAACCGGTGGCACCGCCCTGGCTCTGATCAGCGGTGAAGGTCACCTCGCCATCGCGGCGCTGCTCGACGATGCGGGTATGACCGCCGCAGAGGGTCACTTCGGCGCTGTGTTCTTCACCCTTGTCATCAGTGCCATAAACTGTCACGCGGCAGAAGATAAACTCGGGGGCGGCGGTGCGGCTCACCTGCACCTTGCCGGCATCGATCAGCTGCTGGGCACGATCCACCTGTGCTGGCTGGATCGCGGCCAGCACCTCCAGCCCGGCATCGGCGTTGCCGCCGATGGCACCGGCCGCGGCCGCAATGGCCAGACCGATCTTGCCGGTGCCCGGCACATAGACACCCATCGAGTTTTTATAGAGATTGTCCGACACCGCAACCTCGAGGCGACCGGGCTCACAGCCCAGTTGCCGGACGGCGACAGCCGCGGCATAGGCGGCGGCGATTGGCTCGGTACAACCCAGCGCTGGTTTGACAACCTGTTGAATAATCTGCAGATACTGCTGCCACGCTTGTTTCATCACTTGAACCTTTTTATCAGCATTAACGAGCGATATGGGCGATCGCTTCCACTTCAACCTTGACGCCCATCGGCAGATCCTTCACTGCGAAGCAGCTGCGCGCCGGACAATCTTTCTGGAAATAGGCTTTATAGACCTCGTTGAACGCGGCAAAATCGCTGATCTCGGCGAGGTAGCAGGTGGTTTTGAGCACGGTATCCAGCGAGCCGCCAGCGGCTTCCAGCACGGATTTCAGGTTTTCCAGTGACTGGCGGGTCTGGGCGGCAATGCCCCCTTCCACCACACCACCCTGCAGCTTGCAGACCGGCAACTGACCGGAGGTAAAGATAAGGTCGCCATAGGCAGTGCCGTGGCTGTAGGGACCGATAGCGTCAGGTGCCGCTGCTGCTGTGATGATGCGTTTCATATAGCCACTCCTGTTTGTGCAATTTTTTTTGCAATCATGAATCTCATTCCGCTCAACATTATTTGCTTTTTATTTTATCCATTCAACAAAAAGATACAAAAATGGCGTTTAAAGGCACCTTTCGGCCTCAATATAAACCGTGATCACCATCCTGATTTGAACAAAAGTACTCTTATGGGCATTGTTTATGACAGTTTCATTCAACTATATTTGCGCCGCTTTCCCACATCCCTACAAAAAAGAAGGTTTTAATGGACGCGCATAGCACTACACTCGCCAGCCCCGTGATGGGCACGCTGGAATGGAAAGAAGCGGTTCGCTTCGACAGCACCGACTGGGGCTGGATCATCATGAGCATCGGCATGGCCATCGGCGCAGGGATCGTCTTCCTGCCGGTACAGGTGGGTCTGATGGGCTTGTGGGTCTTTCTGCTTTCGGCGGTGATCGGCTACCCCGCCATGTATATGTTCCAGCGCCTCTTTATCAACACCCTGGCCACCTCGCCGGAGTGCAAGGATTACCCCAGCGTCATCACCGGCTACCTTGGCAAGAACTGGGGTGTGCTGCTCGGCGCGCTCTACTTCGTGATGCTGGTGATCTGGGTCTTCGTCTACTCCACCGCCATCACCAATGACAGCGCCTCCTTCCTGCAGAGCTTCGGCGTCACCGACGGCCTGCTCTCCGAAAACCCGCTCTACGGTCTGGTGCTGATCTGCGGTCTGGTGGCACTGGCGTCGCGCGGCGAAAACCTGCTGTTCAAGATCTCCACCTTTATGGTGCTGACCAAGATCAGCGTGGTGGCCGTGCTCGGCCTGATGATGGTGGACAAGTGGGATGCGGCCAACATCACCGCCATGCCCGCCGCCGGTGACTGGATGAAGGATGCCATCATCATGCTGCCCTTTACCCTCACCTCCATCCTCTTTATCCAGAGCCTGAGCCCCATGGTGATCTCCTACCGCTCGCGGGAAAAGTCGCTGGAAGTGGCCCGCTTCAAGGCGATGCGCGCCATGAATATCGCCTTCGGCATCCTGTTCGTGGTGGTGTTCTTCTACGCGGTCTCCTTCACTCTGGCCATGGGCCACGATCAGGCGGTTAAAGCCTCCGAGGAGAACATCTCCGCGCTGGCGATGGTAGCCCAGGGGATGCCCGGCCAGACCCTCAAGCTCCTGAGCCTCACCCTCAACATCTTTGCGGTAATGACCGCCTACTTCGGCGTTTACCTCGGTTTCCGTGAAGCCTGTCAGGGTCTGGCGATGAACCTGCTGCGCCGCGTCATGCCAGAAAACCGCATCAACAAAGGATTGGTGGGTAAGGGCATCATGGTGTTTACCGTCATGCTCTCCTGGGGGGCCATCGTGCTCAACGCACCGGTACTGAGTTTCACCTCCATCTGCAGCCCCATCTTCGGCATGGTGGGTTGCCTCATCCCGGCCTATCTGGTCTATCAGGTACCGGCGCTGCACAAGTACAAGGGCACCTCCCTCTACATCATCATCGTCACCGGCCTGCTGCTCTGCGTCTCGCCCTTCCTGGCGTTCAACTGAAGGTTGCAGGCGGATATCCCCTTATCGACCACGGGTCACCTTCGGGTGGCCCGTTTTCTATTGGCTCGGCTGACGGCGCCCCCGCCCGGAAGTAAAAAGCCAAGGGGATCACAACTTGCAACCGGCCATCACCCAAGAGAGGCCGCTCGGAGTACTATTCAGGCAACACGACTCACGCCCGCACTCAGGTATCGAGGCTTAACATGAAATGGATTTTCAACCCCGCCATCCGGCTGGGCAATCAGCTCTCTTTCAAATACAAATTTCTGCTCTGGTCCTGCCTGATGCTGCTGCCACTGGCGTACAGCATGACCAATCTGCTGGGGCGGCTGCAGGATGACAACGTCCAGGCCAACCGCGAGCTGGCGGGAGTGGTCAATCTCGCCCCCGTGCCCGCTATCGAGCAAGCCCTGCTCACCCATCGCAATCTGGTGACCCGTCACGCCCATGAGGTGGATCCGGTCGGTGATGATCAGGTCAAGGCAGCCGCACAAGCCGTTGATCAGAGCCTGCAAGCCTTTGCCGACACCCGCCAGAACAACCCCTCCTTTGAGGTGATCCAGCAGGGCTGGGCCGCCCTGCAGAGTGAAGCGGGCAAGCTGGAAGTGGAGCAGAGCAACCTGCGCCACGACAAGCTGCTGACCGAGGTGCGCCACCTCTACAAGCACATTACCGCCAGTAGCAGCCTGATCCAGGATCCGGCGCTCGGTACCTACTACATGGTGATCCTCGCCAGCGAGCGGTTGCCGCAGCTGCGCGACCTGCTGGCTCAGGTGCGGGATCGCGCCGCCACCATCGCCGATTTCGGCCTGTTTCAGGCAGAGGGCTACAGCGGCCTGCGTTTTCGTCTCGACCTGATCAGCGCCACTCTGCAGGAACTGGAGGCCGATCTGACTCTGCTCTACCAGATTGAACCGGCCTACCGCGCCGAGCTGGGTCAGCAGACCGATGCTCTGATACAGCTGGTGCGTCAGGGGGTCGAGACCATGGAAAACAAGATGATGAAGGATCAGCTGGTGCAGCTCTCCACCAAGGAGGTGCAGGCACTGGGGGATAAGATGGACGAGGCTATCACCGCGCTGGCAGGCCAGGTACGCCAGCGGCTGGAGGCCGACCTGCATCAGCGGCTGACCGCCAACCAACGCCACTTCTGGTGGGTCACAGCGCCGCTGACCGCCAGCTTGCTGCTCTACCTCTACCTGATGATCGGCGCCTATCTCTCCCTGCGCGACACCGTAGGGCGGGTGCGTGATATTGCCGCCCGGGTCAACGCCCAGGATCTCAGCCAGCATATCGAAATCGTCGGTCAGGACGAGCTGGCCGCCATCAGCCGGGATTACAACGTGACCCTGGAGACCCTGCGCACCCTGATGTTGCGAGTGCGGGAAAATGGCGTCACAGTAGTGGAGAGCGCTACCGAGATCGAAGCACGCACCTGCCGCTCGCAGGAGGTCATTGCCGATCAGCAAGGGGAGACCCATCAGGTCGCTACCGCCATCAAGGAGCTGGCCGCCACCTCACAAGACATGGCGGGCAACGCCCTGCAAGCCGCCCGCATGACCCAGGAGGCGCAGAACGTGGTCGGTCAGGGCGAGGATGTGGTGGAACGCACCATCAAGGCAATCGACCATATCAACCGCGAGGTGCTGCGTACCGCCGACACCATAGGCCAGCTGGAACAGCAGTGCAGCCAGATTGGCGGCGTCATCAGCGTGATCCGCAGCATCGCCGAGCAGACCAACCTGCTGGCCCTCAACGCTGCCATCGAAGCGGCCCGGGCCGGTGAGCAGGGTCGCGGCTTTGCGGTGGTGGCCGACGAGGTGCGGTCTCTTGCCAACCGCACCCAGGGGGCTACCGTCGAGATCCAGCAGATGATTGAACAGCTGCAATCCGGTGCCCGCGCCTCGGTCACCGCCATGTCAGCGGCCAGCCATGAAGCACAGGAGGGGGTCGGGCTGGCGCAGGAGGCAAAACAGGCCTTCGGCGCCATCACCGAGAAGGTGGATCGGATGGTCGATACCAACGCCATCATCGCCAGCGCCATCGAGCAGCAGGGCGCCGTGGTCAACGAGATCGAACGCAACGTGGTGCGCATCTCCGATGGCAGTGACGAGGCGCTGCAAGTGGCCAACGCCGCCCGCGATGCCGCCCGCCAGATCCACCAGCTCACCGAACAGCTGCGCGCCATGGTACAGAGCTTCGTGCTGTAACAGAGCGCTGACAAGCCGGGCTCAACGTGAGCCCGGCATTATCCCGGTCTCGCCCCTGCCCACAATATCTCGGTTGTTCGGATCATCCAGAAAATCTCTGCGACCCACTTGCCGGGCAAACGCCAACAAAGTAGTCTCGAACGAAAACAAAATGCGGCATTCCCGACACGCACTGTCTGCGACGTCGAGGGAAACGAAGCCGCCTGCGAGCCACAGATTAAAACCAGCGTCACGTCATCTATCACCCGCTTCAAGCGAGGATTTACCCATGGCCAGATACCAGTTTTTTACCATTCCGGCGTCCAATCGGCAGCAATACACCTTTATCGACATGGCATCTCCGACTTTTCTGAGTGAAAAGGCGGCACTGCTGACCCAAGGATTCGAGGTGGAGGAGGACTTTATTGACGCGACCAGTCCACGGGAGGCCGTCGAGAAGTACAAATCCAACTTTCTCTATGTAGCGGACGAGATAGGCAAGTCTGATAGCAGCTATGCCGCGGCCATCGCCATGCTGGAGATTGGCAAGGGGTTATTGGGCAATAAAAACCGCCGAGATAAGGTACAGCGGTGAAGAATGGTGGCCATCGTGGCAACGCGCCCGATGGCCATATGGCAAGACATCAATTCGGTAAGTCAGAAGCACCCCAGCTGCTGGAGCATCTCGATCAGCTCCTCTTCGCTGCTCGGCTCATAGGCCAGCTGAAGGCTCGGGGCAGCGCCCCCCATCAGCATGTAGACGTTGGTGCTGCAGTGGTCGTAGTGATACCACTTACCATTGATGCAGACGTCGGTATAGCATCTCGGGTCCCTTTTCAGTTCCATATGCACATCCTTTTGTTACATTCCATCAACATCACTCCTGACCGTAAAATAACCACCGAGGTTCACGCTTGATGCAGATCAATGGAAGCGGCTGAAAGGGATAGATATCTGCCAGATCTGTGGCTTGCGGATGCCCCGAGCCATCATAGGTTATCCAAATGAAGATGGACCGAGCGCACCGTCATATCGCCGGATGGCCCCCGGTAACAAAAACGGCGCCCGCAGGCGCCGTTTTTGATTTTCCCTCAAAAGCGAGGGGCAAACAGAAGGCTTATTCGTCTTCCAGATAGGCGTAGCCTTGCAGGCCCAGCTCCAGCTCGTCGAGCAGGGCTTTGCGAGTGGCATCGTCCAGCGCCGGGTGAGCGGCGATCCGCTGGTAGTTTTCGCGGATCACGGACGGGTCGATGTTGACGTAACGCAGCAGCTGGTCGACGGTGTCGCCACGCACCACGTTGCGAATGTCCATCTTGCCCTCTTCGTCCAGCCACACTTCCGCGCAGTGGGTGTCACCGAACAGGTTGTGCAGATCGCCGAGGATCTCCTGATAGGCACCGACCAGGAAGAAGCCGACGTGGCACTCTTCGTTCTCGCCGTAGACCGGCATTGGCAGGGTGCTCTCGACCCCCAGACCGTCGACATAGTGCTCGACCTGACCGTCGGAGTCACAGGTGATATCCATCAGGATACCGCGACGGCTAAGCGGACGATCGAGACCAGCCAGCGGCATCACCGGGAATACCTGACCGATACCCCAGGCATCCGGCAGGGACTGGAACAGGGAGAAGTTGGCAAAGCACTTGTCCGCCAGCTTTTCACTCAGCTCGTCAGCCAGCGCACGGTGGTTGCGGTTGACCGGGTTGAGCATCTCTTTGAGTGCCAGACAGGTGTTCTGGTGCAGCATCTCGGCCCAGGCACGCTGTTCAAGGTTCAAGAGGCCCATGGTGTACTGGGTATTCACGTCACCCAGATCGGCTACCGAGTCATGGAAGATCTCCAGCAGGGAGGGATCTTCGCTGCGCAGATCCAGCCAGCCTTTCCACATGTTCTGCAGAATGGTCGGCGCATCTTCGTCCGGCGCGCTGATGTCGTTCATCTCCACACCTTCGGCACCAATGATATTGGTGACCAGCACGGCGTGGTGGGCAGTCAGGGCACGGCCGGACTCGCTGATGATGGTCGGGTGCGGCAGATCGAACTCGCGGCAGACATCGCCGATGCCCCATACCACGTTATTGGCGTACTCGGAGAGGCTGTAGTTGGCGGAGCAGTGGCTCTGGGAACGGGTTCCCTCGTAGTCCACCCCCAGGCCACCACCGACGTCCACGACTTCGATGTTGGCACCGAGGCGACGCAGTTCAGCGTAGAAACGGCCGCACTCGCGGATGCCGCCCTGAATGTCGCGGATATTGGCGATCTGGGAGCCCAGATGGAAGTGCAGCAGTTGCAGGCAATCCAGCTTGCCCAACCCGCGCAGACGCTCGATCAGCGCCAGGATCTGGGAGGCGGAGAGACCAAATTTGGACATGGAGCCGCCACTCGATTCCCACATGCCGGAGCCGGTGGAAGCGAGCTTGGCACGCACCCCGATGTTGGGCTTGATGTTGAGACGAGCTGACTCGTCCAGCACCATTTCCAGTTCGGAGGGCTTCTCCACCACGATGTAGACCTTGTGGCCCATCAGGTTGCCCAAGAGGGCGTGGCGGATATATTCGCGGTCTTTGTAACCGTTGCAGACGATCACCGAGCCTTGCTCATGGTGATGGGACAGCACGGCCAGCAGTTCCGGTTTGGAACCAGCTTCCAGGCCAAGCCGGGGCTTGTCGCTGTAGGACTGGCTGATGGTCTCGATGACACGACGCTGCTGGTTTACCTTGATCGGGTAAACGCAGAGGTAGTCCCCTTCATAGCCAGACTTCTCGATGGCCTGACCAAAGGCGTTGAACAGCGCATCGACCCGACTCTTGAGAATGTCGGGGAAGCGCAGCAACACGGGGGTGGTCAGCCCGGACTGACGCAACTGTTCGATGGCGTCAGAGAGCACGATATGCGCGTCAGGGCGTGATTTGTCGGGGGCGACGGTCACATGACCGGCGTCATTGATATTGAAAAAACCCGCACCCCAGTAGGGAACGTTGTAGACCTTCAAGGAGTCCTTGCTGGACCAGTTAGTCATGGGCTATGCCTCGCAAATGAGCGACCCAAAGTCGCCTTCGTTACCCTCAATCACATCCAGACCATCTAGTGCAGAGTACGGCGAGCGCTGCCATCACGAGACGCAGCCACCCAACCCAACCCTTTGCACATCGCGGCAAGCCAGAGGCTGCCTGGTGGATCTTGGGGAAGTAACGAGTCTTGATGTGGGGCTGGTGGCTTTACATCAAGCTCAACGGTATGCGGTGCCACTATGCCGTAGCGCCGCGGTACTTTGATGACAGACGACATCAGCCACGCCGTCAGTTCATCATTCGGCAGCGATCCCGACAGAAGGAGAGGATTCCAAGGAAGAGAAGCGAAGGCGCCAGCACGCATGCGTGTTGATAGACGACAACAACCACAGCCCACCTCACCGTCAGTGACCGCCCATGACAAGGGAAGATGATGAGCCGGTGGCCCACTCGGTCAAATGAAGGATGAGAGTCTGTTGTTCTCCCTGATACCGGAGCCTAACCGGTATTAAAGAAACCATTCCCCAGCAGTGTCTGTCGTTTCTGCGTGCCTCGCCCTATAGGCGTATGATCGGTCGGGTTTCTGGCGGCTCTGCCTGCTTCAGGGTTGCCCTTGGATCGGCGCGGAGTGTACACACTTACCGCGGGCAGTGACAATAAAAAATAGTGTTCAAAATCCCCTTTTAATAAGTCGATCAAATCTTGCTGGCGGGCAGGCGGGCTCTGGGATGGCGCAGGTTATGCGACAGCCCGGTTTCCCCTTGAAAAGTGTGTGAAAACGCCATGATTGGGCTGACGCCTTGCTGTACGGTCGCTGAGGGGAATTTGGCCACCACCGCCAGCGCCTAAATATCGCAATAAATGTCACATTTATGCGATCTCCCTCCCGGACGTTGCCCCGCGCGCCGCACATTCGCCGCTCTTCCCTTGCGTCAAAAAATGGGAAAAACCTGCGCTGACGCAATGAGTGCCCCGCACGGATTGGCCACAATGACCGCTCACAATCGGTTAGAGGCTGACTAATGGATACCCTGCTTGAGCGTTTTCTGCGTTACGTAACTTTTCATACCCGCTCCGATGAGACCAATCCAGCCTGCCCCAGCAGCGAAGGCCAACTGATCTTTGCCCGTGCCCTGCAAGAAGAGATGAAGGCGCTGGGGCTAACCCGGGTCACCCTGGATGAGCACGGCTACCTCACCGGCTGCCTGCCGGGCAACCAGCCGGACGCCCCCGCTATCGGCCTGATTGCCCACATGGACACCGCCGACTACGAGGCGGAGCACGTAGTACCGCAAATCATCGAAAACTATCAGGGCGGCGACATCTGCCTTGGCAAGGGTGACGAGGTGCTCGCCATTCGTGACTACCGCTTCCTGAAAAACTACCTGGGTCAGGATCTCATCACCACCGACGGCACCACCCTGCTTGGTGCCGACGACAAGGCGGGCATCGCCGAGATCCTCACCACCATCGACCACCTGCAGGCCCACCCCGAGATCCCGCGCGGCGATATCTGGGTCGGCTTTACCCCGGATGAAGAGATTGGCCGCGGCGCCAACCTGTTCCCGCTGGAGAGATTCCCGGCCAGGTGGGCCTATACCGTGGATGGCGGCGAACTGGGCGAGCTGGAGTATGAAAACTTCAACGCCGCCAGCGCTACGGTGCGTTTTATCGGCAATAACGTCCACCCCGGCACCGCCAAGGGGAGCATGATCAACAGCCAGACCCTGGCCGCCCGCTTCCACGCCGCCATGCCTGCCGACGAGACCCCGGAGTGCACCGAAGGGTATGAGGGCTTCTTCCATCTGGCCCAGATGAGCGGCACCGTGGAGGAGAGCACCCTCCACTACATCATCCGTGACTTCGACGACGAGCACTTCGCCGCACGCAAAGCCGAGATGCAGAACCGGGTGGCAGCCCTGCTGGCCGAGTATCCCAAGGCCCGCATCGAGCTGACCCTGACCGACAGCTATCGCAACATGCGCAGCCAGATCGAGCCGCACATGCATATCGTCGAGCTGGCCAAGGCCGCCATGGAGGCCGCCGACGTGGTGCCGAAGATCAAGCCCATTCGCGGCGGTACCGATGGCGCCCGTCTCTCCTTTATGGGCCTGCCCTGCCCCAACCTCTTCACCGGTGGCCACAACTTCCACGGCAAGCACGAGTTCATCCCGCTGCAGTCCATGGAGAAATCGGTCGCCACCCTGGTGGAGCTGGTGCGCCTCACCGCAGCCTGGCGCGGTTAATCGGGTCGCTATCATTACCAGGGCAAAAGGGGGGAGCCGGTCAACCGGCCCTCCCTTGCTATCTGGCCATCACCCATCAAGAAAGGTAAACCGGGGAGGGTCGCTCAGGAGCTACTGGCTGCCGCTGCCATCAAACTGTCATCCCGCTGACATGTCGCGGGAACAGTGCCACATCATGCTGGGAGCAACGGATCGCCGGAGCCCTCCAGATGTTCACTATCGATACCCTGCTGACCCAGCACTTCCCCCGCCTGCTTGGCTACCCCCTGCTCACCCCGTTGTTCAAGCGGCTGCTGGGCTGGCTGCTCAACGAACGTGCCTTTGCCGACTTTGCCGCCCGCTACCCGCACCTGCGCGGCCTCGACTTTGTCGAGCAGGCGCTGACCCAGCTCGATTTCGACTATCGGGTCAGCGAGGCGCAGCTGGAGCATATTCCCGCCAGCGGCCGGGTCATTCTAGTCGCCAACCACCCCATCGGCTCGCTGGATGGACTGGCGCTGCTGCAACTGCTCGGCCGCATCCGCCCCGATGTGAAGATCGTCGCCAACCAGCTGCTGGCCCAGCTCGCGCCGCTGCGCCCTCTGCTATTGCCGGTGGACAATATGGAGGGCAAGACCGATCGACAGGCCATCCTCGCCATGAACGAACACCTCGCCCATGAAGGGGCACTGGTGATCTTCCCCGCAGGCGAAGTCTCGCGGCTTGGCCTCAAGGGGGTGAAAGATGGCCCCTGGCAGGCAGGCTTTATCAAGCTGGCCCAGCGCACCCGCACCCCGCTGGTGCCCATCCATCTGGGAGGGCGCAACAGCCTCTGGTTCTATCTCGCCTCCTGGCTCAACAAGCCCGCCTCCGCCCTGTTGCTGGTGCGCCAGCTGTTTCGCCAGCAGGGGCAGACCCTGCCGGTGACCATAGGAGCGCGCATTCCGCTCGGCAGTTTTCAGGAGCTGCCCGCCAAGACGGCGGCGCGGCTGGTGCGCAACCACCTCTACCGGATTGGCCGTGGCAAGGCGGGACGGCTGCAGACCGAGGCCCCCATCGCCCTGCCGGGGGATCGCCGCCAGCTCAAACAGGCCATCGAAAGCTGCGAACAGCTCGGCACCACCCCGGATGGTCAGGGGATCTACCTCTACCGCCGCCACGAACTGAGCCACTCGGTGATCCTGCGCGAGCTGGGGCGACTGCGGGAGATCGCCTTTCGCGCTGTGGGGGAAGGCTCCGGCAAGCGGCGGGATCTCGATGGCTTTGACAACGACTATCACCACCTGATCCTCTGGGATCCGGCCCGACTCGACATTATCGGCGCCTACCGCTTTGCCCCGGTGGCGGAGCTGCTGGCCAGCAAGGGGAAGGATGGCCTCTACAGCCACACCCTGTTCGGCTTTGAGGATAAGTTGCTGCCCCGGCTGGAGCAGGCCATCGAGCTTGGCCGCAGCTTTATCGAGCCCGCCTACTGGGGCAAGCGGGGGCTCGATTATCTCTGGTTCGGCATCGGTGCCTATCTGGCCCGCTATCCCCGCTACCGCTACCTGTTTGGCCCGGTGTCGCTCTCCGGCAGCCTGCCGCCGGCGGCCAAGGATCTGCTGGTGAGCTTCTACCGCCAGCACTTTGCCCCCGAGCTGGCGCTGGCCCCCTCCCGCCGTCCCTACCCCGAGACGCAGCCTCTGTTCGAAGGGGTGGATTACGGCGCCGATCTCAAAGCACTCAAGGCCCGTCTCGACAATCTGGGCTGCGCCATCCCCACCCTCTACAAGCAGTACTCCGAGCTGTGCGAGCCGGGCGGGGTGCAATTTATGGACTTTGGTATCGACCCCGACTTCAACCACTGCATCGACGGGCTGGTGTGGGTCGATGTGAGCCGCATCAAGCCCCACAAGCGGGCCCGCTATATCGGCAGTCATCTGGCCGAGCCGCGCTCATAGCCCTGCAGGCGCCAGGCAAACAGCCAAAGGCAAAAAAGGAGAGAGAGGCCATCGCCTCCCTCTCCTTTCGCTCTCATGCTCAGCACCTTTTCGAGGCGCTCGGCCCATCTGGCGTTACTCGGCCGCCTTGCGATCCGAGTGGCCGAGATCCCGCTCAGGGGCGATAACATCGCGCACCCGCTGCTTGATCTCCTTGGCCTCGGGGAAGCCGTCATCGACCACCCGATCCCACACCTGCACCCCGTTCACCAGAATGCGGAACTCCCCCTTGCAGGCCGGCACCAGCGCCACCTCCCCCAGATCGCTGTCAAAGGTGGAAAGCAGCTCCTGCGCCAGCCAGGCGGCGCGCAGCATCCAGCGACAGAGGGTGCAGTAGCGGATTTCGATGCGGGGTTTGCTGATCAGGGTTTCAGACTCGGTCATGAGTGACTCCATAAAAAAAGCGGCCAATGGCGGGAAGTGGCGTACCGCCACCCAATGGCCAATCCCGGTTCGGTCAAATCAGCGCTGATCAACCCCATGAAAATCGGCCAGCCAATGGCGGGCAATGGTACGCATCGCCGATTCTGGCAGCTCGAACAGGCCGGGAGCAAGAGGGCCTGCCGCCAGCATCCGGATCCCTTCCATGATCTCCGCCAGCACCAGATAGACATATTCGCCAATCACGGCGCCATGGACGAAGTTGACCGCCTCACCCCGGTTGAGCAGGTAGATCTGGGTACCATCCGGCCGGTTGAGGGCCAGCACATGGGGGCACACCTCTTCGCTCGGCCACGGCAACTGGGCCAGCGAGAAGGCAAACTCGTCATCGGCCGAGGTGACCGAGGCGACCATGGTGCCGGGGCGCAGCGCCTGCAGATCCGCCAAATCCAGCGAGCCGTTGCCGGTAGAGCAGATCACCAGCTCGGCGCGGCTCAAGGCTTCAGCCTTGGTGATCAAGCGAAAACCGTGAGAGAGCGCTTCGACCTGTCGCAGCACATCTGTTTCCACCAGCCCGAGATGAAGATTGCGACAGCGCAGGTCGCGGGCGATGCTGCGCCCCACCTTGCCATAGCCAAACAGCACGGCTTCGCAGACGTTGAAAGTACGGTTGAGATTACGAGCCAGCGACTCCGCGGAGTAGACCACGCTCAAACCAATCTGGATATCCTCGGCCTGCTTGAGGGGACTGCGTGCCACCGACACCACCGGGGTCGCCAGCACCTCCTGCTCATAGCGTTGATGGCCGTTCTCGGTCATCTCCACCACCCCGAGGAAACGGGGGCCGAAGTATTCACTCAAGATCACCTGGGTTTTGGCAAAGTAACCGCCAATATCGAGGATCAGCAACCGCTCGTGGGGGGCCACCAGCGGCGCAATCTGCTGGATGAGGCTGTCGGGTTCATTGGTCCAGCGTCGGTTGAGGGGCAGCACCGGATAGTGCTGGGATACCCACTCCAGGGTCGGGCCGTGTACCGATTTCGGTTTGGGCAAAATGGCACCAATCCGTCCAATCTGACCGAGAGCGTCGATAAAACGGGGGCGATCGGGAAGCAGGTGAGTGACCAGCAGAATGCAGAGACCATCGATACGTCCCTGTCCGGTGAAATGGCGAAAAAACAGATGCTCAGATCCTTGACTGCGCAACTGTGGCCTCCTTATGTGCCGCAAAGCAGGCAAACAGAACCCGGCGCGGCCGGGTTCTGTGTGTGTCCAAATAAAATGAAAATCCTTTTTATCTGAAACACATAGGGGGCTCAATCATTATCTGCCAAGAGTATGAGCAGGTATGCAAAAATGGCGCCATTTGACCATTTTCCACACAAGTATCAGTACAAAGAAGCAGCAGGCCAGACCCACCATAGGCTGAGCCCGGTTCCCGCGGCAGCGAGCAGGATCAGCCCACTCCAACGCACTGGCCAGGGTTTGTCACGTAACGCCCACTCCAGCAGCGGCAGCAACCAGACCGGCAGCAACACCACCAGCGGCACCTCCACATATTGCCAGGCCAGCATCTGGACGAAGGCGAGGGCCAGCGCCAGACCGGCGGGTGCTACCTTGATGTCAACAAAGGTGGCAAGCAGGGCGCGAAAACCGGCGAAAGCGGCCAGCGCACCGGCCAGCTGGGCAATCAGCAGACTGCCATCGATGCCGATCACCAGTGCCAACCAGATAAAGCCGAGGGCAAACCCGAGCCCTTCGCGGCTGTCACAGCGCAAGGTGCTCCAGCCAAACCAGAGGATGGCGGGCAGTAGCGCCAGCAAGATCCCGGGTTCGCTCGCCAGTACCGAGGCCAATCCCTGCCACCACACCAGCGCACTGAACACCGCAAAGAGCAGCAGTGAACCGCGCAGATCGTTCACCTGAGCCGCAATGGCGGGCACCAGCAGGGTCAGCGGCAGCCACTGCCACGCCTTGGCCGGAATACCATAGAGACCGCCGAGCAATGAGCCCACCAGCCAGAGCGCCAGCGCGCCCCACAGATAACCCAGTCGCGGCCAGCGCCACGATAGCAAAGCGGCTCCCAGAGGAGCCGCCAGGGTTTGCAGCAGAAGTTCCGCGCCCATTACTTGCGCACGCCTTCGACAAACAGGTTGATGTTCATCTCGTCCGGAATGCCGGGCAGCATGTAGCTCACGCCAAAGTCACTGCGCTTGATGGTGGTGGAGGCGTTGAAGCCGCTGCGGTAGCCGCCCCAGGGATCCTTGCCCTCACCGATCTTGACCAGATCGAAGGCCACTTCCTTGGAGACACCGTGCAGAGTCAGGGTCCCTTTCAGCACGCCTTTATCCTTGGTGCCCTCGTAAGCGGAGCTGACGAAGGTCATCTTGGGATACTGCTTCACGTCGAGGAAGTCCGGACTGCGCAGGTGCTTGTCGCGGGCCTCGTGATTGGAGTCGACGCTGGCGGCATCCACTTCAAAGCTCGCCTTGGCGGCCGCCGGGTTGGCGTCATCCATGCTGAAGGTGCCGCTGAAGGTGTTGAAGCGACCCACCAGCTCGGAGAAGCCCAGGTGACCCACCTTGAACTGCACCGTGGTGTGCGCCGCATCCACATCGTAATCCGCCGCCATCAGAGGGGTAACCATAAACAGGCAGGAGGCCAGCAGAGCCTTGGTCATTTTCATCCGTTCGTTCCTTCATCTTGGGGTTCACATCAGTGGTTAAAATGCTAACCTCGTTCTGAAGATGAATAATCAGTGATTTATTAAATTCATTATTTACTGAGGATGGAAAATGGACCAGATCGCCGCCATGCGTACCTTTATCAAGGTGGTGGAGTGCCAGAGCTTTACCAAGGCCGCCAACCAGCTCGGCATCTCGGTCGCCATGGCCTCCAAGCTAATGCAGCAGCTGGAGGAGTCCCTCGCCACCCGGCTGCTGTCGCGCACCACCCGT
Organism: Aeromonas sp. 604443; assembly: GCF_049170315.1. NCBI lineage: Bacteria > Pseudomonadati > Pseudomonadota > Gammaproteobacteria > Aeromonadales > Aeromonadaceae > Aeromonas > Aeromonas sp. 604443. Next base: position 236,827 of record NZ_JAAKMI010000002.1, on the reverse strand, counting down.
CAGGTCAATCCCACCGAAGCGGGCCAGTTCTACTACCAGCGCTCCCTCGCCCTGCTGGCGGAGTTGGAAGAGACCCACAGCCAGCTGACCCACCACAACCAGCAGCCGAACGGTACCCTCAAGCTCTCGGTGCCGATGGATTTTGGCTATCTGCACCTCTCCCCCGCCCTGCCGCTGTTTCGCCAGCGCTTTCCCGACCTCAAACTCGATATCGAGTACAGCGACCGGCGGGTAGCACTGGTGGAAGAGGGGTTCGATCTGGCGCTGCGGATCGGCCACCTCAGCGACTCCTCGCTGGTGGCGCGCCAGCTTGCCACCATTCGGGTCGAGCTTTGCGCCAGCCCCGCCTATCTGGCACGCAAGGGCAGACCGGGAAAACCCGAGGATCTCAAGCAGCACGACTGTCTGATCTACACCCTGACCCAGCCGGAGTGGCACTTCAAACGGGGAAGCGAGCAGCAGAGCATCCGGCCACAGGGGCCGCTGCGGGCCAACAACGGGGTGGCGCTGACCCGCGCCGCTTGTGATGATCAGGGCATCATATTGCAGCCCACCTTTATCGTGGGGGAGGCCCTGCGGTCAGGGCAACTGGTCAGCCTGCTGCCAGAGTGGGACAAGGGAGAGGTGGGACTTTATGCGGTCTATCCGCACCGCCGCTTCGTCTCGGCCAAGGTGCGCTGCTTTATCGAGTTCGTGCAGGAGCGCTATCTCGCCCCGCAACAGTGGGATAAGCCGTGATGATTGCCAGAGCAGAGGATACGGCCTGCTGGTCCGGCTTGAAACCTAGCGCTGGCCAGGTGCGGCGGTGGATGCGGCAACAGGAGTGAGCTTGGCTAGCAGACGCTCCTGCTCGAGACTCAACTGCCAGCGTGGCAGTCGGGTGCGGATCACCGACAACTGCTGCTCACTGAGAGCATAGGGGAGCGCCACTTCAATCTCGGGGCAGTCAAACATGGTGGCCAGCTGCAGGATCAAAATGAGGTTTGCCTCGTCTGTCTTGTGCTTGTTGACCCGTTTGCGGATCTCGTGGCGCAGCTGGGTTTCGGGGTCCTGGGTCATCGCCTGCCAGCCGAAACCGAACAACGGCACCAGCGCGCTGACAATCCCCAGCGCCGTCATCGGCTGCTTGGGGGGATGATAGAGTGCGTTGAGATCCAGCAGAACAGGATTCTGACGAACCTCACCATCACCAAATAAAATCGTTTTCGTCATTGGATTACCCGTTATATTCCACTAGACTGCGCCGCATATTTTACCCCGATATGCCAACGAGGTGCTGATGCTAAGCGATATCGAGATCTCCCGCCAGTCCCCCCGTCTCTCAATCCACGCGCTGGCCGAACGCCTCGCCATCCCCCAGCACCTGCTCAGCCCTCATGGCCACTACAAAGGCAAGCTCAGCCTCGACCTGCTCAAGTCTCAGCCCAAGCAGAGCGGCAAGCTGGTACTAGTGAGCGCCATCACCCCGACCCCGCTCGGTGAAGGGAAAACGGTGACTACCCTTGGCCTCTCCATGGGGCTCAACCATATCGGCCAGCCCAGCATCGCCACTATCCGCCAGCCGAGCCTCGGGCCGGTATTCGGGGTCAAGGGGGGCGCTGCCGGTGGCGGCCACGCCCAGGTGGTGCCGATGGAGGAGATGAACCTCCACCTCACTGGCGATTTTCACGCCCTGACGGCGGCCCACAATCTGGCGGCAGCAGCCCTCGATGCCCGCCTGTTCCACGAACAGAAACTGGGTGCCGAGTTCACCGCCAAAACCGGCCTCCCGCGGCTCGATATCGATGCTGACAACATCCTCTGGCCACGCACCCTCGACATGAATGACCGCGCACTGCGCCACCTCACGATTGGACAGGGGGGCGCTGCCGATGGTGTGGAGCGCAGCGATCGCTTCGTAATCACCGCCGCCTCCGAGCTGATGGCCATTCTGGCGCTGGCGAGCGATCTGAAAGACCTGCGCCAGCGTATCGGCCGCATCCAGCTGGCCCGCGATATTCACGGCAAGCCCATCACTGCCGAACAGCTGGAAGTAGCGGGCGCCATGACGGTGCTGCTCAAAGATGCGCTGCAACCGACCCTGATGCAGACCACCGAGCAGACGCCGGTGCTGGTGCACGCCGGCCCCTTTGCCAACATCGCCCACGGCAACTCCTCGGTGATCGCCGATCGTATCGCCCTTGGCCTGACCGACTATGTGGTGACCGAGGCAGGTTTTGGCTCCGACATGGGGCTGGAGAAATTCTTCAACATCAAGAGCCGCCAATCAGGTATTACCCCCGCCTGCGTGGTGCTGGTGGCCACGGTGCGCGGCCTCAAGGCCAACAGCGGCCTGCTCGATATCCGCCCGGGCCAGCCGCTGCCAGCCAGCCTGCAAGGGGAAGATCTGCCAACCCTCAAGCAGGGCTGCGCCAACCTCGCCTGGCATATCCGGAACGCCCGGCGCTACGGGGGGCCGGTGGTGGTCGCCATCAACCGCTTCCCCACCGACAGCGAGGCCGAACTGGCGCTGCTGGCCCATGAAGCGCAGCAAGCCGGTGCCTGTGGCGCGGCCATCTCCAACGCCTTCACCCAGGGTGGTGCCGGCGCCAGCGAGCTGGCCCGCGCCGTGGTCACCGCCTGCGAGCAACCAGGTAAGGTGAAACTGCTCTACCCCGACGAGGCGAGCCTCGACGCCAAACTGGCGACCCTGGTGGAGTGCGGCTACGGCGGCCGCGGAGTGCAGCTCTCCGACAAAGCCCGCCAGCAGCTGGCCCAGCTCTCCGCCGAAGGGTGGGATCACTTGCCCATCTGCGTGGCCAAGACGCCGCTCTCCATCAGCCACGACCCAGCCCTCAAAGGGGTGCCGACCGATTTCGAGGTGCCCATCGACGAGGTGAAGCTCTGCGCCGGTGCCGGGTTCGTCTATGCGCTGGCGGGCCCCATCATGACCATGCCGGGGCTGGGCAGTCTGCCTGCCTATCGCCATATCGATATCGATGAGAACGGCGAGATAGTCGGCCTGAGCTGAGCCCTTCCACAACGCCAGAAACAACAAGGCCCCGCCAATTGGCGGGGCCTTGTTGTTATCCATGCATCAACCCTTAGAGGGTGAAGCGCTGGGTCATATGGTGCAGGGTGTTGGCCAGCTTGCTCAGTTCGACGCAAGCCTGGGCGATCTGATGAGCGCCCTGGGCATTCTCGTCAGCGGCATTGTGAATATTGACGATGCTGCGGTTGAGCTCTTCGGTCACCGCGTTCTGCTCTTCGGTGGCGGTGGCGATCAGGGTGTTCATGTCAGTGATGCGCACCACAGCACCGTTGATGGTCTCGATACTGGTACCGGCATCCCGTGCCAGACCGACACTCTCCTGCATCTGGTGACGGCTCAGCTGCATGGCGTTGCCCGCCTCGGCGGCGCGACTCTGCAAGAGCTCGATCATCTTGCTGATCTCGGCGGTGGAGTCCTGGGTACGCTGGGCCAATGAACGCACTTCATCCGCAACGACCGCAAAACCACGACCCTGCTCACCGGCACGGGCCGCTTCGATGGCGGCGTTAAGGGCCAGCAGGTTGGTCTGACCGGCGATATCGCGGATCACATCCAGCACCACGCTGATGTTGGCGCTGTCGGCCTCCAGCTGCTGCACCACTATGCCCGCCTGTTCAATCTTGACCGACACCTCTTCGATGCTGGTAATCGAGCTGCGTACCACTTCGCTGCCGGCAGCAGAGGTGCGGGAGGCATCCTTGGCGGCGCTCATGGCATCCGTAGTGTTGCGGGCCACTTCGTTGACGGTGGACTGCATCTCGTTCATGGCGGTCGCCACCTGGGAGACTTCGTTCTGCTGGATGGCCATGCCGCTGGCGGACTGGCTGGAGATGGCGCTCACCTCCTCCACTGCGCTGCTGAGTTGGCTCACGGAGCCGGCGATCTCGCTCACCAGATCGGAGAGGGAGCCCTGCATCCGGTTGATGGCGGAGCCCAGCTGACCCAGTTCATCGCGGTTGAAGTGGCTGTCACGGATCCACTGCTGCAGTTCGCCCTGACCCAGATCGCCATTGGCAATACGCTGGGCCTGACGGGCCAGCATGATCAGCGGGTCGCGGATCTGGCGGGTCAGTACCACGGAGAGCACCACCACAAGGATCAGACCAATCACCAGCGCGATGGTGACACTCAGATTGGCGGATTGATAAGAGTCGACAATGTCACTGCGGGATTCAGACGCATAACCATGGTTAATCTGGATCAGGGAGGCCACTGACTTGCTCAGCGCGGTGTAAAGGGGAACCCCCTCCTCAAGGAAGATGCGTTGGGCTTCGGCAAGCTGATCGCTGTCTTGCAGCTGTGTGACTCGCTGGTGCAGGGCGACGTAACGATCCCAGTCAGATTTCACCGTATCGAAGGTACGGCGCTCCGCCACATCCTCAGGCCAGATCGTCTTGTCATGGGCAATCAGCTGCTGCGCGATCGAGTTAAGCTGTTGACTGGCAATATTCCGATATTCAGCCCTTTTCAGCGGCTCGGCGGCCACCACGAAATAACCCAGCTCATAACGACGCAACTCACCGAGAGAATCCCCGATCGCGCTGGTGCGATTGACCGCTGGCAAGATGCTGTCGGTAAACCGGATGGCAACATCATTCATGTTGCCAAACTGGACAAGGGCAAAACCGCCGATAAAGGCGACCATCAAACCGAGCACGGCAAAGCCGGCGGTGAGTTTTTTACCTATGGTCATGGTACTGGTATTCATGGGATATCCTGGTGGTCGTTAAATTCGTAGCACTCGTCCGGTTCACGCCCTCCTGACATGAACTATCTGGCCACCTGTTCAGTGGCGCACCATCCAACCTTGATGAATATCTCTGAATTCCATGAGGGGCAGCGAGAGCCGTGAGGGGGCGCTAGAGTAACCGGATCGTGGCGGTTCGGAAAGAGTCTGTCCGGTTACTTTTTGTAAGGTGAAAGCGAGGTTTTTTTCGTGTTCGATTAAATATATCGCTCAGATGAATAAATCGAAAAAATGCATAACGTTTGCATAGGGCAAGCCACGCGGGCCAAGCAGTGGCAGACCGCCACTCTCATCCTGAACCAATGAAAAACGCCAGCAATGGCAGCTGGCGTCTCGTTTATTCAGCATGGCGGTTACAAAACAACCGCCATCTTATCCGCGCAGGCCACCGAGAAATTCGGCCCGGGTATCGGGCTGGGTCTTGAACACCCCGCCGAGGGAGGTGGTGGTGGTGTAGGAGGTGGAGTCCATCACCCCCCGCGCCTTGACGCAGTAGTGGGTCGCCTTGATGCTGATAGCCACGTCCTTGGTACCGAGCAGGGTCTGCAGCGCCAGCAGGATCTGCTGGGTCAGCCGCTCCTGCACCTGGGGACGACGGGCGAAGAACTGCACGATGCGGTTGATTTTCGACAGGCCAATCACCTTGCCGCGAGGGATATAGGCCACATGGGCCATGCCATCGATGGTGACGAAGTGGTGTTCGCAGGTGCTGGTGAGGCTGATGTCCCGCACCATGATCATCTCGTCCACCTGCATCTTGTTCTCGATCACCGTCACCTTGGGGAAGGTGGAATAATCGAGGCCGGAGAAGATCTCGTTGACGTACATCTTGGCGATGCGGTGCGGTGTCTCGGCCAGACTGTCATCGGCCAAATCCAGCCCCAGTGTCTCCATGATGGAGCGCATATGGCCTTCGATCTTCTCCCGCTTCTGCTGACTGTTCAGCTCGTTGGCAACCAGGGGGGTTTCCAGTCCCTGGGCTTCGAGGGCAGCCCTGACCAGCAAGGCTTCCGGACTTAAGGTTGTCATTGTCTTTTCTCCCACGCTCAGGGACTGTGAGGGCTGCTCAAGGAGCATCCCCCTATGTTATGGCGGCGCACAGGGCCGACGGTATCGCTGTAATGGTAGCCACACAGGATGTGACGGCCATCTGTTATGGCGGCATAGTAAACGGCCATTGCCGCCAAGATTCAAGTCAACTTGTGCGTCACCTCATACTTTATGGCCATCTACCCCCGTTTTTGCGCCGATTACCCCGAGATTCCCTCGAGATAACCTGCCCATCCCCGGGGAATTTTGTGATAATCCCGCCTTCAATCATAGAAAGAGGTCATGACGATGGGATTTGATACCAGCGGACTACTCCCCTTAAGCGATGCCCTGCAAGGGATGCTGGAACAACTTGCCTGCTGCTGCGACACCGAGCAGTTGCCCCTGCCTGATGCCCTTGGCCGGGTACTGGCCTGTGATATCGCCTCCCCCCTCGCCGTGCCCCCCTTCGACAACTCTGCCATGGACGGTTATGCCGTACGCCTTGCGGATCTCGCCAGTGGCACCCAGCTCATCATGGCGGGCAAGGCCTTTGCCGGTCAGCCCTATCAGGGAGAATGGCCCGCTGGCCACTGCGTGCGGATCATGACCGGTGCTCCGGTCCCCCCAGGCACCGATGCGGTGGTGATGCAGGAAGAAACGCAGGCCGACGGCGATCGGATCACTTTTCTGGCACAACCCGAACCGGGCCAGAATATCCGCCGCACCGGCAGCGATATCGGCAAGGGCGCCTGTGTACTGCCTGCCGGCACTCGCCTCACCCCAAGAGAGATGCCACTGCTGGCCTCCCTTGGCGTGGCCACTGTCGCAGTGCGCCGCCCGCTGAAAGTGGCCATCTTCAGCACCGGTGACGAGCTCAAGCCGGTCGGCACCCCGCTGGCCCACGGCGATATCTATGACTCCAACCGCTACGGCGTGCGGGCCATGCTGGCGCGCATGGGCTGCAACTGCCTCGACCTTGGCATTATCCCCGACGACCCGGCCCAGCTACGCGCTGCCTTTATCCGCGCCGACGAAGAGGCCGATGTACTCATCACCACCGGCGGCGTCTCGGTGGGGGAAGCGGATTTTACCAAACAGCTGCTGGACGAGCTCGGCGAGATTGGCTTCTGGAAGCTGGCCATCAAGCCGGGCAAGCCGTTTGCTTTTGGCCGCCTGCCCCGCGCCTGGTTCTTCGGCCTGCCGGGCAACCCGGTCTCCGCCATGGTCACCTTCGATCAGCTGGTGCAACCGGCGCTGGCCAAGCTGGCGGGCCAACGCTTCGAGCGCCCGCTTCAGCTGCAAGCCATTGCGGCCGAACCACTCAAAAAGAGCCCCGGCCGACTCGACTTCCAGCGCGGCATCCTGAGTCAGGGACCGAACGGCATCGAGGTGCGCAGCACCGGCTCGCAGGACTCCGCCGTGTTCAGCTCCCTGTCGCAAGCCAACTGCTACATAGTTCTTGAACGGGAACGGGGCCGCGTCGCCGTGGGCGAGACGGTCACCGTGGAGCCATTCGGGGGATTGCTGCTGTGAGCGAGATCCTGAGCGACGCCGAACTGCTGCGCTACAACCGCCAGATCATCCTCAAGTCCTTCGATTTCGAGGGGCAGGAGGCGCTCAAACAGGCCCGTGTGCTGGTGATCGGTGCCGGTGGCCTTGGCTGCGCCGCCAGCCAGTATCTGGCGGTGGCCGGGATTGGCCAACTCACCCTGGTCGATTTCGACAAGGTGGAGCTCTCCAATCTGCAGCGTCAGGTGTTGCACAACGATGAGCGCATCGGTCACTACAAGGTGGACTCAGCAGCCCAGTCGCTGCGCGCGCTCAATCCCTGGCTCAAGGTGGAGACCCACGCTGCCGTGGCCGACGAGGCGCTGCTCGATACCCAGCTGCCCCGACATCAGCTGGTGCTCGACTGCACCGACAACCTGGCCATTCGCAACCTGCTCAACCAAAAGGCACGCCAGCATGGCGTGCCACTTGTCAGCGGCGCCGCCATCCGGCTGGAGGGGCAGCTCTGCAGCTTCACCTGGCAGGAAGATGAGCCCTGCTACGCCTGCCTCAGCGCCCTGTTTGGCGAGCAGGCCCTCACCTGCGTCGAAGCCGGTGTACTCGCCCCCGTGGTGGGATTGGTGGGCAGCCTGCAAGCGCTTGAAGCTATCAAGCTCTTGGCAGGCATGGGCAAAAGCTACAGCGGCCGCCTGCTGATGATCGACGGCCTGAGCGGCACTTTCCGCGAGATGAAGCTGCCCAAGCGCCCCGACTGCCCGGTCTGCTCCCACCCTTGACGCAAACGGGATCAAAAAAGCCGAACCCTGTGGTTCGGCTTTTTGGTACCTGCACCTAACAACCCCTTCCTCAATGGGTCGTGAGGATCCTTTGCAACAGGTGATTAAAGCCCGAGGGATCTTCCGCAGGCCAGGCGTGGTGGCCGTTGGGGGTGTGGATGGTGGCGTTGGGCAAGGCGGCAAACTGCTCTACTCGTTTGGCCAGCGGCAGGTAGTCGTGACTGGAGGAAATGATGGCCACCGGCTGCCAGATGGAGCCGAGCCGGGCCCGTACCGACCAGCCGGGTAACGCCTCCAGCAGCGCCTTGTAGGTTTTCTTTTTATTGCGCACGAAACGCAGCCGGAAGGTGTGGCGCACCTGTGCCAGATCCGGGCCCGGGAAGAGCTCGCGTCCCAGCCACCAGGCGAGCGGGCGCATGCCAAACCAGCGCAGCCACTTGAGGCGCTGGGCGTAACGCTCCTGCTCTTTGGGGGTCTCCAGCAGAAACTCGCTAAAACCGTTGACCAGCACCAGCCCCTGCACCTTGTGGGGCAGTTGCAGCGCCAGCTCCAGCGCGACCATGGCCCCGAGCGACAATCCGACAACCCAAGCGGGCTCCGGCTGCTCGTCGAGCCAGTTCACCACATCGGCTGCCAGGGTCGCCACATCGAACGGCCCCTCCTGCATGCTCTGGCCGTGGCCGCGCAAGTCCAGAGCCACCACCCGGTAGTGCTCGGAAAAATGCTCTATCTGTGCCTGCCAGTCGAGGCTGGAGGAACCCAGCCCGTGCAGCAGCAACAACAAAGGGCCCTCCCCCGCACTGCGCAGGGCAAGACCGTTGGATTTCATCACCTGATTGCGGCGCATCTGTTCACTGCCTCTCGACTCATCCGCTGAACCATCCTGTTGTTCGTTTTTTATGCTTCAACCAGATATATCCCGCTCAGCCCTCGCTGACCAGACTCACCGCCTTGATATAAGCGTAGATCTGCTGCTCCGGCACCAGCGCCAGCCGCCTGGCGGAGCGGCTGGTGATCCGGGCCAGCAGTATCTGCTGACCCAGCTCCAACTGCAACAGGGTCTGGCCGGGGCGCACCTCGCGCACCGCCAGCAGACGGGTGACGAGACAGTTGGAGAGACTGGAGTGCTCGATGGGGGCGGTAGCGATCACCACATCGCGCCCCGCCACCTTGATCTGCAAGGGGCCGCTCTCGTCCGGAACATGGGTCATGGTGACCCGCAGCTGCTGCTCACCGAGTTGCAAGGTCGCCATCTGCTCGCCGTCATCATAGTGGGCCAAGGTGGCATTCAGCATCACCCCGGCATCGTCACGGCTTGCGAGCGAGAGATCGGTGCGGGCGAAAATCTCGCTCGGCCTACCTTGCGCCTCCACCCTGCCACCTTCCAGCAACACCAGCTGATCGCAGAGCAGGCTCACCTCCTCCATGGCGTGGCTGACGAAGATCATCGGGATACCGCTCTCCTGCTGCAAGCCCTTGAGCACATGGGCCTGATGGATGCGGCTGCGCCGATCGAGCGCAGAAAAAGGCTCATCGAGCAGCAGCAGATCAGGCTCGGCCAGCAGCGCCCGCCCCAGCGCTACCCGCTGGCGTTGACCGCCAGAGAGGGCATGGGCAGGCTGCCCCAGCAGATCGACAAAACCGAGCCGAGCCGCCAGCGCTTCGGGCTGCCAGCGCCCTCGCCCCTTGCGGGCCGCCAGTTGCAGATTGCCGAGCACCGTCAGATGGGGGAAGAGCCGCGAGTCCTGAAATACCAGTCCGATCCGGCGCGCTTCGGGCAGCAGTTGAGCATACTCCCGATCGCGCCACCGCAAGCGATCCCCGCTTTGGCGATCGAGCCCGGCGATGATGCGCAGCAGGGTGCTCTTGCCGCAGCCGGAGGGGCCGAACAGGCCGAGGATCCCCCCCAGTTCGAGGGTCAGTGCGCAGTCGAGGGTAAAAGGGCCAAACTCGCGTCGGGCATGGAGGTTCAGGGCATGGCGGTGCGGCACGTTCACAGGCGGCATAGTGGCGGGCTGGTTCATCCAAACACTCTCCGCTGTCTGCGCTGCAACACACCATAGACCAGCACCAGCATCACCAGCGAGAAGGCCATCAGGCCGCCCGCCAGATAATGGGCTTGTCGGTAATCCATCGCCTCCACATGATCAAACAGGGCGATGGAGAGCACCTGGGTTTCGCCGGGGATATTGCCGCCAATCATCAGCACCACGCCAAACTCCCCCAATGTATGGGCAAAGCCGAGGGCCGCCGCCATCACAAAGCTCGGCAGGGTCATCGGCAAGATGATGTGGAAGAAGCGCTCCAGCGGGCCGAGCCCCAAAGTAGCGGCGGCCTCCAATTCCTTGTTGCCCATGTTGACGAAGGCGGAGGTGAGCGGCTGCACTACGAACGGCAGCGAATAGAGGATGGAGGCAAACAGCAGGCCGAGAAAGCTGAAGGCAAGAGGGGTACCAAAGGTGTCGCGCCACCAGGCGCCGAAGCCATATTCAGGGGAGAAGGCGAGTAGCAGATAAAAACCCAGCACTGTGGGGGGCAGCACCAGCGGCAGCGCCACCAGCGCCTCCACCAGCGGCCGCAGCCGATTCTGACTGCGCGACAGCCACCAGGCCAGCGGCGGAGCCAGCAACAGCAAAATCGCTGTGGTACTGGCCGCAAGCTTTAGGGTGAGCCAGACCGCCAGCAGATCCCCTTCACTCATTGCCGACCTCCCGGTTGATAAATGCCTCCAACGGCATGGTCTCCATCCTCATTGCAAAGAGTGGCCGACCCGAAGGCCGACCACTCAGGGTATCGCATCAGGCCCATCCCCTTATTGGGGCAAGGCATAACCAGCTGCCTTGATCTGCGCCTGACCCGGCCCCTTGAGCCAGGCCACCAGTGCCTCGACCGCGGCACCTTTCTTCAATACCAGCCCCTGCTGCTCGATGGGGGGATAGAAGCTCGCAGGCACTGCCCAGGCTTCACCGGTCTTGCCCGCTTCCACCAGATTGGCCCAGGCGACAAAGCCCAGCTCGGCATTGCCGGTGTCGACAAATTGCCAGGTCTGGCCGATGTTGGCGCCGGTCAGCAACCGGTACTGCTTGGGATCGATCTTGAGATGGGTGAGGGTCGCCATGGCGGCAGCACCATAGGGAGCTGTACGGGCATTGGCGATGGCGAGGTTGCCTTTCCAGCTACGCAGGGTCGCCTCGTCAGGGGCCGGCCCCCCCTTCTTCCACAGCCCCAGCTGGCCGATGGCGTAGGTGAAGCGATCGCTCCCCTTGCCCTCTTTTTCCAGCTTCTCGGGGGTCGCCGCATCGGCGGAGAGGAAGAGATCGAACGGCGCGCCGTGACTGATCTGGGTGTAGAGCACTCCGGTGGCGGCAGACGAGATGGCCAGGGTGTGGCCGGTCTTGGCGGTAAACTCCTTGCCAATACGCTCGATGGTTCCCTTGAAGTTGGCAGCCACAGCCACCTTCACTTCATCAGCCTGCACGGCACCGGTATGCAAGGTGGCGGCGCAGACGCCGGCGATGACAACAGATAACAGCGGTTTCATTCCCTTTCTCCTGATGGGGCCCGCACATCCGCGCCCCTTGGCGGGGCCGTGGTTCCCGTTGAACCTGTGCCCCTCGTGATGAACAGGTCAGGCTTGCCAGCGGGCAGCGGCGGCGTTGTCGCTCTCCTTGGCCTCGACCCAGCGTTGCACACCCTCGGCGGTCAGCTCTTTTTTCCAGAACGGCGCCCGGGTTTTCAAGAAATCCATGATGAAGTGGCAGGCATCAAAGGCTGCGTCGCGGTGGGCACTGCTCACCGCCACCAGCACGATTTGATCGCCAAGCCACAGCTCGCCGATACGATGAATGAGGGTACACTCCTGCAGCGGCCAGCGGCGGCAGGCCTCCTGCACGATATCGGCCAGCGCCTTCTCGGTCATACCAGGGTAGTGCTCGAGGGCCAGCCCCTTCACCTCCTCCCCCTGATTGAAGTCGCGCACCTTGCCAACAAAAGTGACGATGGCGCCACTGTCGGCGCGGGTGGCGAGGCGGGCATATTCGTCCGCCAGCGAGAAATCTTCCCGCTGCACCAGAATGCGATCTGTGATGGCTACGTCGCTCATCCTTAACCTCCGGTCACCGGTGGGAAGAAAGCCACCTCATCGCCATCGTTGATGGAGGTATCGAGGGGCACCAAGGTCTGGTTGACCGCGACCAAGAGCTTGCCTACTTCCAGCGCCAGCGCCCACTTGTCGCCGCGCTCACAGAGCGCTGCGCGCAGTTGTTCGGCGGTGGCGTAGTCGCACGGCAGGTTCAGCTCGTCACACGCCACCAGCTCTCTTACTTGCGCAAAAAATAGTACCTTGATCATGCTTGCTCCCCGCTATTTGACCCCAGCTGAAAATGGCCGGACTTGCCGCCCTTTTTCTCTACCAGCCGCACCTGTTCGATCACCATGTCTTTTTGCACCGCCTTGCACATGTCGTAGATGGTCAGCGCCGCAACAGATGCCGCCGTCAGCGCCTCCATCTCCACCCCGGTCTTGCCGGAGAGCTTGCAGAGGGTGCGGATATGCACCCGATTCTGCTCGGCCAGCGGCACTATCTCCACCTCGACTTTGGTCAAGGCCAGCGGATGGCAGAGTGGGATAAGATCGGAGGTCTTCTTGGCGGCCATGATGCCGGCGATACGGGCGGTGGCGAACACGTCACCCTTGTGGTGCTGGCCGCTCAGGATCAGCGCCAGCGTCTCGGGGGCCATGGCAACAAACGCTTCGGCACGGGCTTCGCGCTCGGTCACCTGCTTGTCGGTCACATCCACCATATGGGCTTCGCCGCTCTGGTTCAGATGCGTCAGGTTGGGCTGGGTCTGCTTGGGATCGGTCTGGTTCATCGTTTGCTCTCAGAGGTGGGAGACAAAGTTGCACGGCTTGGTGCGGGCATCGAGCTGATCGCGGATCAGTTGCTCCCAACCCAGCTGGCAAGCGCCGGTGGAGCCGGGCAGACAGCAGATCAGAGTGCGATTGGCGAGTCCCGCCAGCGCACGGCTCTGCATGGCGGAGCCTTTAATCTCGGCAAAAGAGAGTTGACGGAACATCTCGCCAAAACCCTGTACGGTGCGTTCGAACAGCACACCGACCGCTTCCGGTACCCGGTTCTGTTCATTGAAGCCGGTACCGCCGTTAATCAGTACCACCTGCACCCCCTCATCGGCGATCCACTCGCTCACCCGCGCGCGGATGCGAAACAGGTTGTCGGGGCAGAGCGCCCGATCGGCCAGCTGATGGCCCGCGTCGGTAAGGGCCGAGACCAGATAGTCGCCCGAGCTGTCATCGGCGGCGGTGCGGCTGTCGGAGACCGTCAGCACGGCGATCTTGAGGGGAATAAATGCGTTGTGTTTCTGTCCCATCGGGCAGCTCCTTGTGGCTATGGGCCGTCAACGAGGCAGGAAGAGAAGGGGTATGAGAGGCCAGCTGTCAGGGCGCAAAAACTGATGCAGACAGAGGTGACCAACTTGCTCAAGCGTGTGACGGCGGGCTGATTCTATCAAAGGTTTCACGAGATATGGGATTTAAAAGACACACAAATCTGATGCTTGTCCCATATATGAACAAAACGCAGGCCGGGCAAACCCGGCCTGTCGTCGCAGGATCAGAATCCTTTCACCCCGGTCATGTCGGGCAGCTGGTGAGCAATCCCCTTGTGACAGTCGATGCAGGTACTTTCACCACTGGCCAGATTGGTAGAGTGCATCTTGGCGGCACGCTGTCCTTGCAGGGAGAAGTCCATGTACTCGAAGTTGTGGCAGTTGCGGCACTCGCGCGAATCGCTCTCCTTCATCCGCTGCCACTCCCGCTCCGCCATCTCGCGTCGGTGTGCCTCGAACTTCTCGCGGGTATCCACCTTTCCGGTGATCATGCCCCAAAGCTCCTTAGAAGCCTGCACCTTGCGGATGATCTTGTAGGTCCACTCATGGGGCACGTGGCAATCCGGGCAGCTGGCCCGTACACCGGAGCGGTTGGCGTAGTGGATGGTATCGCGATACTCCTCGAACACATTGTCTTTCATCTCGTGACAGCTGGTACAGAAGGCCTCGGTATTAGACGCTTCCATGGCGGTGTTGAAACCACCCCAGAAAATCACGCCGCCGAAGAAGCCCATCAGCAGAATGACCCAGAGAGCCGCCTTCGACGGTGACTTGAAGGTGGTCCACAGACGCTGCACAAAACCGGGTAATTTCATCTATGGGCTCCTTAGTTCAGCGCTTCAACGGGCTTGAAGGTATTCTCCACCAAGGGCTTGGCATCTGTTTGCGGCACGTGGCACTGCAAGCAGAAGTAACGACGTGGGGAGACTTCACCCAGCGTCATGCCATCGCGGGTCTCGAAGTGAGTCGGGCTGATCTTGGGTGCCTTCATGGCGCTGGCATTCTTGAAGCTGTGGCAGGCCAGGCACTTGTTGACCTTGGTATCCACTTCGTAGTTGCGAATGTCGTGTGGGATCAGCGGCGGCTGATGCATGTACTGGCGGTCGTAGGGCGCGCCATCCTTGCGGAAGTTTTTCAGCGGCGCGGCGGTGGAATCGGTCACCAGATCGGTGGCGCCCCGCTCGGACTTGAGGCCACCGGTACTGTTGGTGATCTCGGGGGCCGCTGCCATCAAGGATCCCGCCATCAGGCAGGCCAGCATTGCTCCAATCAGCTTTTTCATTATTTTTTCTCCGACGTTTTTTCTGCCTTGACGGCAAAACCTACAGTGATTTCAAAAACTTGTTCCGCGCAAACATCAATGCAGCGGCCACAGTTGGTACACTCCTGAGCCGCAATCAAGGGCCCGTGACCGCGCTTGGCACCGTGAACAGGCCCGCGCAGGATGGGACGCTCCGGGCAGACCGCATAACAATCCATGCAGTTGTTGCACCGCTCGCGCCCCTTGGCAGAAATCTTGATAAATCCGACCCGATTGACCAGGGCATAGAAAGCCCCCACTGGACAGAGATGACCACACCAGCCCCGCTCAACCACGAAAAGATCGAACAGGAACAGCGCCACCAGCAGAGCCCAGCCCGCCCCCATGCCAAACAGCAAACCGCGCATGGCCAAGGACACAGGATTGACCAACTCCCACGCCATCACCCCGACCACCGCTGGCACCACCAGCACCATGGCCAGCAGCCAGTAGCGGGTCGCACGGCTGAACTGGCCATTGCCCTTGAGGCCAAGTCGCCCCCTGAGCCAAGCTGCGGCATCCGTGATGAGGTTGACCGGACAGACCCAGGAGCAGAACACCCTCCCCCCGACCAGCCAGTAACCGGCCAGCACAATGGCAGCCCCCAGCCAGAGAGTGGTGATGGGCCAGTGACCCGCCGCCAGCGACTGCAACAGCGTGAGGGGATCGGTGAGCGGCACCGTCTCCAGCAACAGGGAGCTGGAGAGGTTGCCCTTGAGGATCCAGATGCCCGCCAGCGGCCCCAGCAAAAACAGCCCGAGCACGCTGAACTGGCTGAGCCGACGCAGCAACAGGAAGCGGTGGGAACGCCACCACCCCAGCTTGATACGAGCCTCCTCTCCCGGATAACGACTCATAGTCCCTCCGGTTTGCGGGTGGGCAGGGTGAGCCTGTCGCCGATGATCGACTTGTTCCCCGCCTTGGCCTTCTCTTCCCAGCCGAGCCGGTAGTGATGACCCAGCTCACCTTTGGCAAGCTGGCGTGGCACCACCTTGATGGCGGCCTTCTCCAGCACGCAGGCGTGCTCACACTTGCCACAGCCGGTACAGACATCGCTGTGTACCGTGGGCAGGAACATGGCGTGCTTGCCGGTACGCTGGTTATGCTGCAGCTCAAGAGTGATCGCCTTGTCAATCAGCGGACAGACCCGATAACAGACATCGCAGCGCAGACCCAGATAGTTGAGACAGGTCTCGTGATCGATGAGCACTGCCACCCCCATCCGGGCCTGATCGATGTCGGTCATCTGCTGATCCAGCGCCCCGCTCGGACAGGCCACCACACAAGGGATGTCATCACACATCTCGCAGGGCACGGCACGCGCCTTGAAATAGGGGGTGCCAGTGGTCACAGGGTCAAACAGCCGGGCGAGCTTGAGGGTGTCGTAGGGGCAGGCCTCAACGCAGAGCCCGCAACGCACGCAGGCACCGAGAAACTCCGCTTCATCGAGGGCGGCGGGCGGACGCAGCGCCTGGGCAGGCACAGCTTGTGCCTGCTGGCGGGCCACGCCACCAAGCCCCACGCCAAGCAGGCCCACACCGCAGGCCCCCTTGGCCATGTCGACCAGAAACTGGCGACGACTACGACTCATCTCGCACTCCCCCGCCTTAAGCCTTCATCACCTTGACGGCGCACTTCTTGTAATCGGTCTCTTTCGAGAGCGGATCGGTGGCGTCCAGGGTCAGCTTGTTGACCAGCTGGCTCGCATCAAAGAAGGGCATGAAGACCAGTCCTTTCGGCGGACGGTTGCGACCACGGGTCTCGACCCGGGTCTTCACCTCGCCACGGCGGGAGGAGACGATCACCTCTTCGCCACGACGCACGCCACGGGCCTTGGCATCGTCCGGGTGCATGAAGAGCACCGCATCCGGGAAGGCACGATAAAGCTCGGGCACCCGACGGGTCATGGTGCCGGTGTGCCAGTGCTCCAGCACGCGGCCGGTGGAGAGCCACAGGTCGTACTCTTTATCCGGCGACTCGGCGGCGGGCTCGAACGGCAGGGCGAAGATGACCGCCTTGCCATCGGGCTTGCCATAAAAACGCACCCCCTCGCCCGCTTTCACATAGGGGTCAAACCCTTCGCGATATCGCCACAGGGTCTCTTTGCCATCCACCACCGGCCAGCGCAGACCGCGCGCTTCGTGGTACTGATCGAACGGCGCCAGATCGTGGCCATGGCCGCGACCAAAGGTGGCGTACTCCTCAAACAGACCCTTCTGGACGTAGAAACCGAAGTGCTCGGCTTCGTCGTTCAGCAGCCCTTTGCTCTGCTCTTTCGGGAACTGGTTGACCTGACCGTTGGCATAGAGCACGTCGAACAGGGTTTTGCCCTTCACTTCCGGCATCTTGGCAATCAGCTCAGCTGGCCACACTTCCTCGACCTTGAAGCGCTTGGAGAACTCCATCAGCTGCCACAGGTCGGACTTGGCCCCTTCCGGCGCTTTCACCTGCTGGTGCCAGAACTGGGTACGGCGCTCGGCGTTGCCGTAGGCTCCCTCTTTCTCCACCCACATGGCGGTGGGCAGGATGAGGTCAGCGGCCTGGGCAGTGACGGTCGGGTACGGGTCGGAGACCACGATGAAGTTGCGCGGATCGCGATAGCCAGGCAGGCGATCGGTATTCATGTTGGGGCCGGCCTGCATGTTGTTGTTACACATCACCCAGTAGGCATTGAGCTTGCCGTCCTTGAGCATTCGGTCTTGCAGCACGGCGTGGAAACCCACCTTGTCGGGAATGGTCCCCTCCGGCAGTTTCCAGATCTGCTCGGCAATGGCGCGGTGCTTGGGCTCGGTCACCACCATGTCGGCAGGCAGACGGTGAGCAAAGGTACCCACTTCACGGGCGGTGCCACAGGCAGAGGGCTGACCGGTCAGTGAGAAAGGACCATTACCCGGCTCGGAGATCTTGCCGGTCAGCAGGTGGATGTTGTAGCAGAGGTTGTTGGCCCAGACGCCACGGGTATGCTGGTTGAAACCCATGGTCCAGTAGGAGACCACCTTCTTGCTTGGATCGGCATAAAGCTGTGCCAGCTTCTCGAGCTTGTCCTTGGGTACGCCAGAGAGCTTGGAGACGGACTCCAGATCGTAATCCGCCACGAACTTGGCGAATTCCTCGAAGGTCATCGGAGTGGCATCGCCGCTGTCCGGGTTCTTCGCTTTCTGCTGCAGCGGATCGGTCGGACGCAGACCGTAACCGATGTCGGTGACACCTTTCTTGAACACTGTGTGCTTGTTGACGAAGTCCCAGTTCACCTTGTCGTTCTGGATGATGTAGTTGGCGACATAGTTGAGGATCGCCAGATCGGTCTGGGGGGTAAATACAATGCCGTTGTCCGCTAGTTCGAAGCTGCGGTGCTCAAAGGTCGAGAGCACGTGCACCTGCACGTCCGGGTTGGAGAGACGGCGATCAGACATCCGCGACCAGAGGATGGGGTGCATCTCGGCCATGTTGGAGCCCCACAGCACGAACGCATCGGCCTGCTCGATATCGTCGTAGCAGCCCATCGGTTCATCCATACCGAAGGTACGCATGAAGCCGACAACCGCAGATGCCATGCAGTGGCGGGCATTGGGGTCAATGTTGTTGGAGCGGAAACCGGCCTTCATCAGCTTGGCGGCGGCATAGCCTTCCCAGACTGTCCACTGGCCGGAGCCGAACATGCCGACAGCGGTCGGCCCCTTCTCTTTCAGAGTTGCCTTGAACTTCTCGGCCATGATGTCGAACGCCTGATCCCAGCTGATGGGGGCGAAGTCGCCATCCTTGTCGAACTGGCCGTTCTTCATCCGCAACATCGGCTGGGTCAGGCGATCCTGGCCGTACATGATCTTGGAGAGGAAGTAGCCCTTGATGCAGTTGAGGCCACGGTTGACCGGTGCATCGGGGTCGCCCTGAGTCGCCACGACCCGACCATCCTGAGAGCCCACCAGCACGGAACAGCCGGTACCGCAGAAGCGGCAGGGAGCCTTATCCCAATGGATGGCAGTCTTGTCGGTACTGGTGATGAGATTGGCTGCCAGCGTGGGGGCACTGACACCGGCCACGGCAGCAGCAGCTGCTACCGCGTTGGCCTTCATAAAGTCGCGTCGACTCAGCTTCATGGCATATCCTCACATTGCTTATCGCGTAATAGTTGTCGAATCTGTCGAACGGGAGCCAGCCATCAGCGGTAGAGGGCACGCCCGGCATCCCATCACTCTTTTCAGTGATCGCCCAGTTCATCGAACTGGTGGTAAATCAGGGCGGCTGAGAGCACACCCGGCATCGCCTGTATCGCATCAATGGCCGCCATGATCGGCCGCTGGCTCGGACCTTCCAGGGTCACGACCAGCTTGCCCTCGTCACTGACGGCGTGGATCTCGGCCCCTTCAAGGGCGCCAATCTGCTCGGCGAGCTGATGGCGCAAGGGGGGCTGGGTCAGCACCACCAGACTCGATACATGGAACTCCTGATCCATTGTGGCTTCTGTGTCACACGGCTTCTGACTCATTCTGACTCCTGCTTGAGGGTGGACTGGCTCGTAACACCGGATGGGGCGGCTCGCCCATCGACCTTGATGCTGCCAACCGGACAATCCTGCACGCAGGCGCCGCAGCCATTACAGCGATCCGGCTCGACCGTCGGGGTGGGCACACGCCCCAGCACCGGAATAAAGCGAATGGCATTGGGCTCGCAGCTGTCCTGACAGCGCTGGCAAAACACCTGACCATTGGCCAGACAGTTGGCCTCGATATGGGCCTTGTAGTGCCAGGGGGACTCGCTGGTCGGGCGAAACAGCGGCACCTTGCAGACCGTGACGCACTCGGTGCAGAAGGTGCATTCGCCACGCTGGAAATCGACCACCGGAAAACCGCCCTCGCCATTCACCAGGATCTGCTCCGGACAGGCGGCCAGACAGTCCCCGCAGCGGGTACAGTCGGCGACAAATGCCGACCAGTTGACTGACCAGGGCAACTGCACCGGCGGTTCGGCGGTTCTCAGCCGCCCCCGGAACAGGCCGCGGCGGGCAAGATCGATCTCATCCGGCATGTTGACTCCTGTTCTGGTGAAAAAGGGGACAGTGCGAGTCCATGATTGGCATTCTTGATACCAATTATAAGAGTGGGTGTATATTGCGGCCCTGACAAGGTAAGGGATATACCACCAGGGAGATAAACAGGGGGGATTCTTGCGCCAGATCAAAGCCTTGCAGCGCAATAAAAAAGGAGGTGTCGGTTAAAATACCTCCATGTGAGGATTGCTATTTAATCGTTGGCGATTTTTGCGGTTATCCGCCGATCGAGGCGAGATGAGGGGTGATACCGGCATTGCCCTCATGGAGACGATGGGTGGCACTCTTGCCCGCCAGTGCCGCGCGAATACGCTGTTGCAGCTCATCAGATTGCCCATCTGCGCCGAGCAGATCCCGCAAGTCGATGCCGTTGTCGCCAAACAGGCACAGATGCAGCTTACCCAGCGAGGAGACCCGCAGCCGGTTGCAACCGGCACAGAAATCCTTGCTGTAGGGCATGATAAGCCCCACCCCGCCCTGCGAATCGGGGTGCATAAAGACCTGCGCCGGACCGTCATCCGTGCCCCGCAACTGCTGCACCCAGCCACTCTCCAGCAAGCGCTGTTTGATCTGCTCCCCGCTGACATGGTGGTCACGAAACAGGGTATCCATCTCGCCGGTCTGCATCAGCTCGATAAAGCGCAGCTCGATGGGCTTGTGCCTGATCCAGCCCAGAAAGGCATCGAGCTGGTAGTCGTTGAGCCCCTTGAGCAGCACAGCATTGATCTTCACCGATTTGAAACCGGCGGCCAGTGCTGCTTCGATCCCCTCCATCACCTCGGCCAGCTTGTTCTCACCGGTGATCTGGTGAAACTGGCGCGGGTCGAGACTGTCGACACTGACATTCAGCGCGTTGAGTCCGGCATCAAACCACTCCTGAGCCCGCTCCTTGAGGCGATAGCCGTTGGTAGTCATGGCGACCTTCTCGATACCCGGGGTGGTGGCAATCACCTTGACGATCTCGGTGAAATCGCGGCGCAGGGAGGGCTCGCCCCCCGTGATGCGCACCTTGCGGGTGCCCATGGCGGCAAAACCGCTGACCACGCGGCGGATCTCGTCAATCGAGAGAAAGGGTTGACGCCCCGCTTTGTGACCTTCGGGGGGACGATAGCCGTCAGGCAGGCAATAGGTGCAACGGAAATTGCACACATCGGTCACTGACAGACGCAAATAGTAAAAACGACGGGAAAAACCATCTTCAAGTGGCAACATAAACACCTTTCCAAATACGGGAGGCCAGGGCATTTCTTTCCTGACCCTTACAGCTCGAACGTCGGCTGACGGCTGGTTTCCCCCTATCGCTAGGACTTAGGCAAAACCGCTCGGAGTTCATCTAGTTTTTCGATGCTAACACAAGTTGGAGTACACTCCCACGCATCTTGCGGGGTCCTTATCACTATTCAGAGGTGCGCATCAGTATGGGAAAACGGTTCAGGGTCCATTCGGTCAGCAGTGCCATTGGTCGCGCCATGGTGTTGATCCTCTTCATGGCCAGCCTGATCGCGCTGGTCGCCATGGTCACCCTCTTCTACTCGGTGCCCGATGCCAAGGCGATCAACCTCTCCGGTTCGCTGCGGATGCAGGCCTACCGGATGGCCTACGAAATCGAGCGGGGCGACAGCGTGCTGGGGCGCCTCTCCCAGTTTGAAGAGACCCTGCACGCCGAAGAGCTGCAGGAGACCCAGCGCTGGATCACTCCTGCCTCCCTGCGTCGCACCTATGGCGAGGTGCTCGGCCAGTGGCAGGTCATGCGCCAGCACATCGAGGATCGTACCCCCAGACGGTACACCGATAACACCGAACAGTTTGTGGCTGCCATCGACAATTTCGTCAATCAGATGCAGTACCACGTGGAATTCAAGGTGCGGATGCTGGCACTGGCAGAGGGGCTCGGCCTGCTGGCCATCATCACCATCGCCTGGTTCACGGTGCGCTTCACCCGCCAGCAGGTGGTCGCCCCCCTCAACCAGCTGGTCTACTGCGCCCGCCAGATCCAGCGCCAGGATTTCGATCTTCAGTTGCCCGCCCACGGCGAAAACGAGCTGGGGGAGCTGTCGCGCGCCTTCGTCACCATGGCCGACGAGCTGGGCAAACTCTATCGGGAGCTGGAAAACAAGGTGGAAGAGAAAACCGCCAAGCTGCAACAGGCCAACGACACCCTCTCGTTTCTCTACTCGACCGCCCAAAAGCTGCACGCTGCCCCGCTCAGCACCCGTACCCTTATCAAACTGCTGGACAGGGCTGCCGCCCACCAGCATATCGACCACATCCGGCTGACCCGCTTCGAGCACAACGCCATGCCGGTCTACATCTCGGGGCGCACCGGCTGGCCCGGCGATCTCGATGCGGTCGCCAGCTTCTATCTGCAGATGGATGAGCAGGAGTTCGGCCGCCTCGACATCATCAGCCAGCACCCCATCGATGAGCGGTTGATCAAGAACTTCACCATGCTGCTGGCTCAGGTGCTGCACAAGGATCAGACCCTGCTGCAACAGCAGCGACTGCTGCTGATGGAGGAGCGGGCGGTGATCGCCCGGGAGCTGCACGACTCGCTGGCGCAGGCCCTCTCCTATCTCAAGATCCAGTCCACCCTGCTCAAGCGCTCTTACGCCAAGGGGCAACATGACAAGGCGCAGGAGGCGATGCAGCAGATCGACGAGGGGCTTAGCAATGCCTATACCCAGTTGCGCGAACTGCTCGGTACCTTCCGTCTCACCATTGGCGATGCCAATCTGGGGGAAGCGATCCGCGTCATGCTTGATCAACTGCAACCTCAGACCCAGGCCGAAATCCGGTTCCATTACGGACTGGCCGACAACGACCTGGAGGCGGGCCAACATATCCACATTTTGCAGTTGATCCGTGAGGCAGTGCTCAATGCCATCAAACATGCCAACGCGCAAGTGATTGATGTTAGCTGTGAGACCCTCGCCAGTGGTAACATTGAGGTTCAGATTTCAGATGACGGTGTCGGGATCGGACTCGCCAGCTCGGCGATCAACCATTACGGGTTGAGCATCATGAACGAGCGCGCCAGCAAACTGCACGGTCTGCTGACCATCAACGAGCAGCAACCACAAGGCACCTGCGTGCATCTGACCTTTCCCACCAGTCTAACGAGAGACGCCTGATGGACGAGATGAAATACACAGTTCTGGTCGTAGATGACCATCCCCTCATGCGCAAAGGGATTGTGCAGCTGCTGGCTCTGGAAGAGAACATGGAGGTGACCGGTGAAGCCTCCAACGGCACAGAT
This sequence comes from Aeromonas sp. 604443, assembly GCF_049170315.1. Classification (NCBI taxonomy): domain Bacteria; kingdom Pseudomonadati; phylum Pseudomonadota; class Gammaproteobacteria; order Aeromonadales; family Aeromonadaceae; genus Aeromonas; species Aeromonas sp. 604443. The sequence goes on along the minus strand of NZ_JAAKMI010000002.1, from coordinate 213,724 downwards.
GCCGTGGCGCTGGCCAAAGAGTCAGAGCCGGATCTGATCCTGCTCGATCTCAACATGAAGGGGCTCTCCGGCCTCGATACCCTCAAGGCGCTGCGCGCCGAGGAGATCACCTCCCGGGTAGTGATCCTCACCGTCTCCGATGCCCGTCAGGATGTGGTGGCTTTGCTCAAGGCCGGTGCCGACGGCTACCTGCTCAAGGATACCGAGCCTGATCTGCTGCTGGCCCAGCTGGCCGACGTGATGACCGGCAAGCAGATCCTGAGCGAACCGCTGCGCCCCTATCTCGAAAACATCTACGAGCTGGATCACCTGCAGCAGAAGCTGGAAAGCTTAACGCGTCGCGAAATGCAAATCCTGCGCGAAATTGCAAAAGGCCTCTCCAACAAACAGGTCGCCTCGGTACTCCATATCTCCGAGGGAACGGTCAAGGTTCACGTGAAGAGCCTGCTGAAGAAACTCGAGGCGCAAAGCCGCGTGGAAGCGGCTGTCATGTATCTGGAGCAGCGCAACTAAGCGCCCTCAACCGCCCGAAAAGCCACCCTCCGGTGGCTTTTTTCATTCTCTGGCACAGTCGCTGCATTGTCATATTCAGCAACTACTCAATGGAGGATGGAACATGAAACTACAACCTTTGGCACTGTTCCCCTTGCCTTCCCACATACTGCCGGGCGGCAAGCTTCCTCTTCGTCTGTTCGAGCCACGCCACCTGCAGATGCTCAAGGAGTCATTCATCAACGATCAGGGCTTTGGCATCGTGATGGAAGAGTCGACCACCTCGGGACAATCCGGCCGCATTCTGCCGGTGGGCACCCGGGTCAAGGTGACTGACTTCTACAGCCTTAATGATGGCCTGCTGGGAGTGACGGTGCTGGGACTGGAGCGCTTCTGCATCCACGAGATGGAAACAGACGAGATGGGCCTGCGCCGGGCCAAGGTGGAGATGCTGCCCAACTGGCCGAGCACCCACTCAGATTTCAACGACAAGCTGCTGGTCAATCGCCTGCGGGAAGTGTTCGAGCAGTATCCGGAGCTTGATGAGCTCTATCCGGACAAGCGCTTTGAAGATGCCGCCTGGCTCTGCCAGCGCTGGCTCGAGATATTGCCGATGCCGATTTATGAAAAGCAGATGCTGATTGCCAAACAAAACAGCGAAGCGGCCCGTAAATTTCTGCATCGCCTGATTTCACAATGACAAAAACAGCGTTGCAAAATGCAATTATTCCAACAATGAAAATGTGAAATTCGCATTTTGCGAGTAAGTAGGAATGCAAAACGCCATAACAAGAGAGAGCCGCTGCGCTAAACGGCCAAAATTGAACACAAAAGAGTCCTAAAAAAGTTGGCACAGATTTTTCATATAGATTGATACAACCCGATTTATCCCGTGCTCTCTTCAGTATTTGCTGAAGAACTGGTCAACCCACAAAGTTGACCATTTTTTTTATCCGCGTGTCGGCAACCGCTGACCAAAGTGACGCTGCAAACACTCTCTCAACCGTGACAAGGTGATAGGCTTGGCGAGAAAGTCATCCATCCCCTGCGCCAGACAGCACGCCTTGTCCTCCGCCATCGCATTGGCCGTCAGGGCGACGATAGGCATGGTGCATCCCAACTCACGCAAGCGTCGGGTCGCTTCCAGTCCGTCCATCAGGGGCATCCGCATATCCATCAGGATCAGATCCGGGAGCTGCTCATCCACCTGCGCCAGCGCTTCCAGACCATTGGCAGCCAGCCGAACCTTGCCCACCAGTTTTTGCAGCATCAGCGACACCACCAGCTGATTCACCGGGCTGTCCTCCACCACCAGCACATCCAGTGGCAACAGTGCCGAAGCCCCCTCCTCCCGCTGCGGCTGGCTATGGCAGGGTAGCGCCATGCCGGGCAGTTCGAACCAGAAACAGCTTCCCTTGCCCGGCTCGCTCTTCAGGTGGATCTCTCCCCCCATAAGCGTCACCAGACGCTTGCTGATGGCAAGACCGAGGCCGGTACCGGAAAAACGCCGGGTGGCCGAGTTGTCGACCTGGGAGAAGGGTTCAAACAGCAGCGCCTGATCCGCATCAGCGATCCCGATCCCGGTGTCGGAGACCGAGATCAGCAGCTTCTCATCCTGCCAACCCAGATGGAGAGTGACCTCTCCCTGTTCGGTAAATTTGAGGGCGTTGTCCAGCAGATTGCCCATCACCTGGGTAAGACGCACCGGATCTCCCTGCAGCTCGGCAGGGACAGCTTCATCTACCCCATAGCTCAGTGTTATGCCCTTGCCGTCGGCACGGTTCTGCAACGGTTCGATCACGGATTGACACAACTGGATCGGTTGCAAGGTCTCGCAATGGAACACCAGGGTCTGGGACTCGATTTTAGAGAAATCGAGCACATCGTCGATGATGGTCTGCAGCAATCTGGCAGAGTGGGTGGCATGACGTAGCAACAGCTTCTGCTCGGGTGCCAGCTCGGCGTGTAGCACCAGGTCGAGCATCCCCAGCACCGCATTCATGGGGGAGCGGATCTCGTGGGTCATCATGGCAAGAAACTGGGATTTGGCACGGTTGGCCGCCTCCGCATCGTCCCGTGCCCGCGCCAGCTCCTCTTCACGATGGATCTGGTGGCTGATATCGCGTGCGGTACCGCGATATCCCGTAAAAGCCCCCCCATGATCAAAACAGGGTTCGGCACTCACCTCCATCCAGCGGGGGCCGTCGAGCATCGCAACCTGCATGCGTACAGCCCGAACCGGTTTACGCTGCTCCAATAGGTCGAGATATGCCTGTGACTCGGTACTCTGCTTGTTGCAGACATAGTCATAGAGGGTCGGCCGGGTTGCCAGCGGGGTCATCTCGTCAAGGTAACCGGGCTCGGAAGCATAGCTGAGCCGGTGTTCGGCATCGGTCTCCCAGAACCAGTCGGAGGCCATGGCGGCAAAACTGCGAAAACGGCGTTCACTGGCCTGCAGGGCCTGAGTTTTTAAATCGACCTGCTCCTGCAAGCGGGCCCGATAGGCAATGTTGACCAGCGCTTGTGAAATCAACGGACGGCAGCGCTGCATGGCCGCCTTGCTGGTCAGATCGAAGGAGCCGGCCAGCGAGTGCCGACAGAGGATAACGGCGGTAAAGCCGGGGGCCTGCAGCCCGGTCAGCATCAGGCTGGCCCAGCCCGGCTCGCTCGCCAGCGGTGCCAGCTCAGGCAACTGGAACGGGTCATAGATCACCAACGTCTCTCCGGCAATGGCACGAGCAAAGGCCGGGGTCATCAACCAGCTGCGACCGCACTGTTCCGGCTCGGTACTGAGGTGGGTGATGCCCTGTTCCCCACTCCAGGCCACCACATCCGCATGTTCAAATCCAATAAAGGGCTTGAGCACTTGAATGAGGCTCTCCAGCACCTGCTCCAGCGTTTTGGCATCAGCCAGTGTAGCCACCCCTTTCAGCAGGGTATGGGATTCATGACGATACTTGGCCTCGCGCTCACGACAGCGCATAAGATCGACCAGGGTCGCCTGCAGTTTGTCGCCAAGGGCTTCCAATTCACTGTTGCCAATCATCTTGTATCCTGCTCTGCTCAAGCGGTCAGAAAGATCACACTCGATACCATCAGGTTGCCGTGGGCCAGCTCGCCATTGGGCAGCCGCCCCTGCTCGCCGAAGGTAAAGGGGGTGATAAAAGGGATCTTGCCGAGGCGAGCCTGGCTCTGCTCGACAAATTGGCACAACATATCACCTAGCGCCAAACGGCAACCAGCACAAAAGATAATAAGCGCGCCTATCGGCAGCAGCTCGGCATCGACACCATAGGCAGGTTCGATCCGAATAGCGTTAAGGCTGCGCTGCAACAGCCCCTCCTGGCTGCTGTACATCAGCAGCAGGCGCTCCCCTTGCACCACATCGGTAAAAAGCCGCAGCCCCCCCTGTTCGGTCACCGCCTCGGGATGGGAGAGCTTGTAGTAAGGAATGCCATCAAGAGCCCCCACCTGACGGGCCAGCGGGGTGAGCGTGGTCTCCCGCAAAATCGCCCCCACCGGCCAGGACTGCTCACGCCCACACCATCGGGCATAGACCTCAGCGGCGGGCAGGTGATCGATGGTGAGTACCTCCCGCCCATCACAGGCGGTGATCTCGCCGCTGAACTCGGCAGGCACGTAACCGGAGTGAAACTGAAAGGCCAGCTGGCAATCGGGGTAAAGCACCGCCAGACCGATCCCATCCTGAGTCACCGCATCATCCCAGCAGAGCTGCCAGTCACCGCTGACGCTGCTATCAGCCGCGGATCCACCGACCACCGGCACCGAGGCACCGAGTTCTGCCTCGATTCCGGCCAGCAGCCCCTCCTCCTTGCCGGGACTGGCATGAAACAGGATCAGCTGGGGCAGCTCGCCCGGTCGACCACAGTCGCTCATGGCTCGGCGCAGCAACTGCCGCACATCCACCCCGTCACCGCTGGCACCGGCTACCCCGAATGCCCCTTTCTCATCGTAAAGAGCAGCAACCGCCAGCCCATATCCGTCTCGGGCGTGGTGTCCCATCTCGGTCATGACACCACCGCAAGAGCTGCACCCAAGCAGGCGGGTCGTCGGGAACTGGCCTTTGAGCGCGTCGCGCAGTATCGCCCCCTCATGGGCTTGGGTAAAATAGAGCAACAGCAGGGAGGGGGCCTGATCGGCATGGTGGCGCAGCTGCGCGCAGATATCTTGGGCCGCCAGCGATGAATTCTGGGCGAGGGAGTGAACGGTCAGAAATTTCAACACCATCTCCTTGTTTTATCGAATGGCAGCCTCAAGCAAAAATCATACCTTTATCAAACAATTATCTCGCTTCGCTTGCTAACATAGCGGTCAACTGAGACCAATGACAGGACGCCCATATGTGGCAAAAAAACATCAATGACTTCGATCGGGTCGTTGCCATCGGTGGTGGCCACGGCATGGGACGAGTGCTTTCGTCCCTCTCGTTTCTCGGTCAACGGCTCACCGGCATCGTCACCACTACCGATGATGGTGGCTCGACCGGACGCCTGCGCAAGAGTCAGGAGTGCATCGCCTGGGGCGATCTGCGCAACTGCCTGAACCAGCTGGTCACCGACCCCAGCATCGGCAGCCTGTTGTTCGAGTACCGCTTCGCCGGCAAAGGCGAGCTGGCGGGCCACAACCTTGGCAACCTGATGCTGCTGGCGCTCGATAATCTCTGTGTCCGTCCTCTTGATGCTATCAAGCTGATCAGTGACATGCTCAAAATCGAGTCACAATTGCTACCCATGTCTGAATTTCCCACCGATCTCTGCGCCCATATGGAGTGTGGCACCCAGATCCTGGGAGAGGTATCCATCGATCAACTGGCAACCCCTCCCCTCTCCCTCGGCCTGATGCCGGAAGTGCAAGCGACCCGGGAAGCGGTGCTGGCATTGCAGCAGGCGGACATGATCATTCTTGGGCCGGGCAGTTTTCTCACCTCCATCATGCCGCCACTGCTGCTGGCCGAGATCGCCCAGGCCATCAACGAGAGCAGCGCCATGCTGGTTTTCGTCTGCAATCTGGTGGCGGAAAACGGTCCTGCCAGTCAGCTGGATCTGATGAGTCAGTGTCGCTGGCTGGAGTCCCGGGTCGGCCAAGGTCGGCTGGATGCCATCCTGGCCCCACAAGGCGCGGGTGATGCGGGGGATTGGCAAGGGCGTGTGATCGAAGCCGAGCTGGGCGAGCTTGAGTTGCCCCATCGGCATGATCGGTTGAAGCTGAAACTGGCGCTGGATCGGATCATCCAGCAACTGCTCAACCAGCGTTAGGCAACGGTCACGGCGCCCCGGCATCCCTGCATGGCGCCGTTACTGATAATCGGCAAGAAACGCGAGCACCTTCGGCAAGGATGCCTCCAGCAGTTGCAACTGGCGCTCTACCTCGGCCACATCGGCCTGCTTGCTGGCCATCTCCAGCGCCATCACCTGCTGATAGCTCGGCATGGCGCCGTAGCTGCCACAGGATGATTTCATGCTGTGCGCCACCCGAGCCAACGCCTCCCACTCCCCCTGCTCGTAGAGGGGTCTGAGCTGACTCAGCTGCTCGCCCACCTCTTCAATAAAGACTGCGATGACCACGGGCAGCATATCCGGACCGATATCCTCTGCCAGCTGCTGCAACACCTTGCGATCCACCCACTCCATGCGAGGCTCCTCCAGAACGGTATTCAAACAGACCATACTATAGATAGTTTTCGATGTCGTGGCTCACGACCAGGCAGTGATGAAGCACCCGATTGGATGGCTCAGGGAATAAAGTGGCAAAAAATGTGATCAGTATCGAAATAGCGATGCTGAAACGCCCCTCAAGACAACAACTTGATTGCCACAAATTAACAATTGATCAACACTCAATGCCGTCAGAGTGATGATGCTCAGCAACACCTCTCATCCCTTTTGCCTTTTATGGCTGCTGCGAAGAACCAGGGTAGGTATCTACTCTGGTATTTTTTTATCTTGCTCAAGCGCAACCCGATTGGTCGCCACCCGCTCCCCCATGCGAAACAGATTGAATTCGCCGGGCGCCATTTTGACCCAATTCTCATTGCCGGTCAGCGGACGGGTGGTGATCAGGGTCACCACATCGTTGGGGGTGGTCTCCCTTTGAAAGTCGATCACCACCTCCTCATCCAGCAGGCTCGCCTCGCCAAAGGGCGCACAGCGAGTCAGCCAGTGCAGGTTGTTGCTGCAGTAGCTCATCACATACTCCCCGTCCGAGAGCAGCATGTTGAATACCCCAAGCCCCCTGAGCTCATCACACAAGGTGGCCATATAGCGAAACATGGCGGGAAAGTTGGCGGGACGCTTGGGGTACTTCTGCTCCAACCGGTCGAGCAGCCAGCAGAAGGCGTGTTCGCTGTCGGTATCCCCTACCGGACGGTGGCGACCGGTTGGCAGCTTCTTGTAACCGGTCAGCTGACCGTTGTGAGCGAAGGTCCAGTAACGGCCCCACAGCTCACGGGTAAAGGGGTGGGTATTTTCCAGCGACACGCAGCCACGGTTGGCCTGCCGAATGTGGCTGACCACGGCGCAGCTCTTGATGGGCAGCGCTTGTACCAGTCTGGCGATGGGAGATTGGGCGCTGGGCTCGGGATCCTTGAAGGTGCGAAAGCCCTTCCCCTCGTAGAAGGTGATCCCCCAGCCATCCTTGTGGGGCCCTGTCTTGCCGCCGCGCAGCATCAACCCGGTAAAGCTGAAGCAGATATCGGTCGGCACATTGGCACTCATGCCGAGCAGTTCGCACATATCCGGCAGACTCCTTTCATGATTTGGCTTGTATCATGTTCGACCAGCACGCTGGTTCGACAGACAGCAGGGGAAGGCGCAATTCCTTCCCCTGTGACTGGCAGCACCGGTCGATGACAAACCATCAACCTGTGATGCCCTTGTCCGGTAGCGTGGCCTGATTACTTGGCCATCTCTTTTTCGACCAGCTGGATCAGGATGTGGATCACCTTGATGTGCACTTCCTGAATACGGTCGGCATAGCCAAAGTGCGGCACGCGGATCTCGACATCCGCCAGACCGGCCATCTTGCCGCCATCCTTGCCGGTCAGAGCGATCACTTTCATCCCTTTGGCGCGGGCAGCCTCGATGGCTTTCAGGATATTGCCGGAGTTGCCGCTGGTAGAGATGCCAAGCAGCACGTCGCCACGACGGCCGACCGCTTCCACATAGCGGGAGAAGACATAGTCATAGCCAAAGTCGTTGGAGACGCAGGAGAGGTGGCTCGGATCGGAGATGGCGATACCGGCATAACCCGGGCGGTTCTCGCGGTAACGACCGGTCAGCTCTTCGGCAAAGTGCATGGCATCACAGTGGGAGCCACCGTTGCCACAAGAGAGCACCTTGCCCTCTTCCTTGAAAGAGTCAGCCAGCAGTTTGGCGGCCGCTTCGATGTTTTTCAGGTTCTGCTCATCAGCCAGGAAGGCCTGCAGCACGCTGGCAGCTTCGGTCAGTTCATTGCGGATCAATTCTTGGTACATGATGTCTCTTCCACTGTTTTTAGTGTGCGTGTAGATCGCGGCTATTCTCGCACAAGCGAATCGCACAGTCGCCCCCCTGCGAGCCACAGCGCTGGCGGCGCGTGAGCGTTATGGGGATCACAGAGAGAAGGTAATGAAGATGTAAACAGCTTGATAACTTTGTGCGTATGAATTACAACAGGGGCCATATCCAACAGGTCAGACCTCTGGATCAGTTACGCCACGTTGGCAACCTAACCACGCAAGGAGCAAGCAATGACGACGACCCTCACTCTGCTCGGGGTGATCCTGGTTATCGGAGCCCTGGCCTATCGCCGGGCATCCCTGTTCATCTCCACCTTGGTCACCGGCGCCGCCCTGGTGCTTGGCGCCATCTATGGTCATGTGCCCTTGCTGGTATGGGCGCTGTTCGCGGTGATCGCCATCCCGCTCAATCTGGTGGAATTTCGCCGCAATCAAATAACCAAGCCGCTGTTCAAGATCTACAAATCGATCATGCCGGAGATGTCCCGCACCGAGAAAGAGGCGATTGAAGCGGGAACCACCTGGTGGGAAGCCGATCTGTTCGCGGGCAACCCGGACTGGAAAAAACTGCACGCCATCCCGGTCAGCGCCCTCTCTGCCGAAGAGCAGGCCTTTATGGATGGCCCGGTCGAGGAAGTGTGCCGCATGGTGAGCGACTGGGAAGTGACCCACGAGCGCGCGGATCTCTCCCCCGAGGTGTGGCAATACCTGAAGGACAACAAGTTCTTCGCCATGATCATAAGGAAAAAATATGGCGGTCTGGAGTTCTCGGCCTACGCCCAGTCCTGCGTCCTGCAAAAACTGTGCGGCGCCAGCGCCGTGCTCGCCTCCACCGTCGGCGTACCCAACTCGCTGGGCCCGGGCGAACTGCTGCAGCACTACGGTACCGACGAGCAGAAAGATTACTACCTGCCCCGCCTGGCGGTAGGTAAAGAGATCCCCTGCTTCGCCCTGACCAGCCCGGAGGCAGGTTCGGACGCCGGTTCCATCCCCGATTTTGGCATCGTCTGCAAAGGCGAGTGGGAAGGGAAAGAGGTGCTCGGTATGCGCCTCACCTGGAACAAACGCTACATCACGCTCGCCCCCATTGCTACCGTGCTGGGTCTGGCCTTCAAACTGCGTGACCCCGAGCTCCTGCTGGGTGAAGAGGAAGAGCTCGGTATCACCTGCGCCCTCATTCCCACTCACATCAAGGGTGTCGGCATCGGCCGTCGCCACTTCCCGCTCAACGTGCCGTTCCAGAACGGTCCGACCCAGGGCAAGGATGTGTTCGTCCCGCTCGATTTCATCATCGGTGGCCCGGCCATGGCCGGTCAGGGCTGGCGCATGCTGGTCGAGTGTCTGTCGGTTGGCCGCGGTATCACATTGCCCTCCAACAGCACCGGTGGCGTCAAGATGCTGGCCCTGGCGAGCGGCGCCTACAGCCGCATCCGTCGCCAGTTCAAGCTGCCCATCGGCAAGATGGAAGGGATTGAAGAACCGCTGGCCCGCATCGGCGGCAACGCCTACATCATGGGCGCCGCAGCCAACCTGACCGTGACCGGTATCGACCTTGGCGAGAAACCCTCGGTCATCTCCGCCATCGTCAAATACCACCTCACCGACCGTGCCCAGAAGTGCATCATCGATGCCATGGACATCCACGGTGGCAAGGCCATCTGCATGGGCCCCAACAACTATCTGGCCCGTGGCTATCAGGGTGCCCCCATCGCCGTTACGGTGGAAGGGGCCAACATCCTGACCCGCAGCATGATCATCTACGGTCAGGGCGCTATCCGCTGCCACCCGTATGTACTGCCGGAGATGCTGGCCGCCAGCCACCCCGACAAGGAGCAGGCGCTGAAGGATTTTGACAAGGCGGTATTCAGCCACGTCGGCTTTGCCATCAGCAACCTGGTACGCAGCTTCTGGCTCGGTATCACCGGCGCCCGCTTTGCCGCGGCACCGTACAAGGATCAGACCAAGGGCTACTACCAGCAGCTCTCCCGCCTCTCGGCCAACCTGGCGTTCCTGTCAGACATGGCGATGGGCACCCTGGGTGGCGAGCTCAAACGCAAGGAGCGGGTCTCCGCCCGTCTTGGCGACGTGCTGAGCCAGCTCTATCTGGCCTCCAGCGCCCTCAAGCGCTATCAGGACGAGGGACGCCAGCAGGCCGACCTGCCGCTGCTGCACTGGGCACTGCAAGATGCCATGTTCAAGGCACAAGAGGCGATCGACGAGCTGCTGCGCAACTTCCCGAACCGCTGGATTGGGCTTGCCCTGCGCGCCGTGGTGCTGCCGCTGGGTCGTGACCTGAACCGTCCGTGCGACAAGCTGGATCAACAGGTTGCCCGTCTGCTGCAAACCCCGAGCGAGACCCGCAGCCGCCTGGCCAAGGGCCAATACCTGACGCGCGAAGAGGGCAACCCCTTCGGCCTGCTGGAGCAGGCGCTCGATGACGTGCTGGCCGCCGAGCCGCTGTTCGAGAAAGTCTGCAAGAGCGATGGCATCAAGCGTCCCTTCATGGCGCTGGACAAGGTGGCCGACATCGGTCTGGCCGCTGGTGTGCTGACCCAGAGCGAAGCCGAGCTGCTGCGCCGCGCCGAGGTAAGTCGCCTGCGCACCATCAACGTCGATGATTTTGACCCCATCGATCTGGTGGCCAACAAGAAGCTGTTTGAAGCCTCCGCTTACCATCACGCGGCCTGATAACCAGCTATCGACAACGCCTCCCTTGTGGAGGCGTTTTTTATGGGCGCTCACCACTATTCACGGCCCGAACAGTCACCACTCGCACGCACAGCTCCCCCGACCAGCTGCGGGCCCCGTGTGGTCAGCCGGGAAAAAAGGCACAATAGCTGACAAATCGAATCACCAAGGAAGCCAAGATGACCCTTGAGCACCTGATCCTGTGGCGCCGCGACCTGCACCGCCTGCCGGAAGCAGCCTGGAAAGAGTTTCGCACCACCAGCCTGATTGCCCACCACCTGAGCGAGCTCGGTTATCGCATCGTGCTCGGCGACAAACTGCTGGCCAGCAATCTGATGATGGGCCGTGATGTGGATGTGGCGGCCGAGAAGGCTCGCGCCCGCCGTCAGGGGGCCCATCCCGACTGGCTGGAGCGGATTGGCGATGTCACCGGGCTGATGGGGGAGCTGGATACCGGCCGTCCCGGCCCGACCCTGGCCTTTCGCTTCGACATCGATGCGGTGGAAGTGGAAGAGTCCGACGCCGAACAGCACCAGCCGCAGCAGGAGGGTTTTGCCTCCCACAACAAGGGGTGGATGCACGCCTGTGCCCACGATGGCCACACCGCCATCGGCATGGGGCTAGCCAGCCAGTTGATGGCGATGAAAGAGCAGTTGTGCGGTCGCATCAAGCTCTTCTTCCAACCCGCCGAAGAGGGGTGCCGCGGTGGCAAGGCGCTGGCTGCCGGTGGCGCACTCGATGACGTGGATGCCCTGCTCTCGCTCCATATCGGCATTCACGCTGGCAGCGGCGAGCTGGTGATCAACCCCACCGAGTTTCTCTGCTCCACCAAGTTCGACGTCCACTTTATGGGCACCGCCGCCCACGCCGGGCTCGAACCCAATGCCGGCAGCAATGCACTGGCAGCCGCCTGCATGGCCACCACCGCCATGCTCGGCATTCCCCGCCACCGCGACGGCATGACCCGCATCAACGTCGGCCAGCTTCACGCTGGCAGCGGCCGCAACGTCATCCCCGATCACGCCGAGCTACGCGGTGAAACCCGCGGCGCCGATAGCACGCTCAACGACTACATGTTCAGTCAGGTACAGCGCATCGTCGAAGGTACCGCCCTCGCCCACGGCGTCACCTACCGCATCATCAAACAGGGCGAGGCCATTGCCCTCGACAACAGCCCGGCCCTGCAGGCCGAGCTGGCGGCGCTGGCCCGCAAGCAGGGGCTCGCCACCATCCAGACTCGCCGCTTTGGCGCCAGCGAAGATGCCGGTTTTCTGATGGAGCGGGTGCAAAAGCAGGGGGGCGAAGCGGCTTACCTCATCCTGGGGGCCGATCTGGCGGCGCCGCACCATCACAACGAATTCGATTTCGATGAGCGGGTGATGCAAAGCGGGGTCGAGCTACTGGCCGCCTGGGCCCGCGCCCGGCTGGGTGTGATAGAAGCAGCCCTCTCTTGATATCCCTTCGGCCAGTTCACCGGCTAACGGGATCAAAAAAAGGCGCCTCGGCGCCTTTTTTCTGCAAGAAAAACCTGAGCACTACTCGCGGAGCTTGCGATGTACATCGGGGCGGCCACCGGTCACGCTATCGGCTCGCCCCTCCTCTTTGGCCTTCTCGGCCCGCTTTTTGCGCATCTCGCGGGGATCGGCGATGAGTGGACGGTAGATCTCGATACGATCGCCGTCGTGCAGCGGCTCGCTCCCTTTCACCGGGCGGCTGTAGATACCGAACTTGTTGACCGACAAGTCAATCTCGGGGTGCTTTTGCACGATGCCGGACTGCTCGATGGCCGCCAGCACGCAAGTCTCGGGCGCCACCCGCAGGGCAATCACCGTCTGCTGCTGCGGCAAGGCATAGACAACCTCGATATTGAGCTGGTCAGACACCGTAGACCTCCTTCGCCCGGTTGGAGAAGGCGGAGACCATGGAGCTCACCAGATCGCGGAATACTTGACCAAATGCCACCTCGATAAGCTTGGAGGTAAACTCGAAATCGAGATCAAACTCCACCTTGCAGGCGTCGACATCGAGCGGGGTAAAGGTCCACCAGCCCGCCAGCTTGCGGAACGGGCCATCCACCAGCTCCATCCTGATCTGGCGGTTCACATCCAGCTGATTGCGGGTGGTAAAGGTCTTGGCAATCCCCGCCTTGGCCACATCGACCGACGCCATCATGTAGTCATCGCCAGCCTCGTGGACACGGCTGCCAACACAGCCGGGCAAAAACTGCGGATAGGCATCCACATCGTTAACCAACTTGAACATCTGTTCTGCACTGAACATCACCAGGGCACTGCGCGTAATTCGGGGCATGGCTTTTCCTCATCCAATCGGCGCGATTTTATCACCATGTTTGGGGTTGTGGAGGTAAAACCTCAGCCAAACCGCTCAGAAAGCCACCACTTGACCTGCTGCGCGTTTTACAGCCGCCCCTGCCTACGTATAATACGAGCCTCCTAGTCATTGCCGGAAATCGCCCGTCATGAGCAAAAAAAACAGTAAAAACAAAGCCGGGTCCAGCACCATTGCACTCAACAGAACCGCGCGCCACGAATACTTCATCGAAGAGAAGATCGAAGCGGGTCTGTCCCTGCAAGGGTGGGAAGTCAAATCCCTGCGGGCGGGCAAGGCCAACATCAGCGAAGCCTATGTCATCTTCCGCGATGGCGAGGCCTATCTGTTCGGCTCCAGCTTCCTGCCACTGCAAGCGGCCTCCAGCCACGTGGTATGTGACCCGACCCGCACCCGCAAACTGCTGCTGAGCCGTCGTGAACTCGACAAGCTCGAAAGCCTGATTGCCCGTCAGGGCTACACCATAGTTCCCCTCGCCCTCTACTGGAAACAGTGCTGGGTCAAGGTCGAGATCGGCCTGGTGAAGGGCAAGAAAGAGCACGACAAGCGCGAAGATACCAAGGCCCGCGAGTGGGATCGGGAAAAAGCCCGCATCATGAAGAACAAGCATCGCGGCTAACCTGCTACTGGCAGGATCAGGACGTCAGTTCACCTTCCCCCAGCGCAGCTGGCTCTTCAGGTTTAGCTGCGTACAATAAATCGGCAAACAGACTGGCTGCCAGAGGGAATGGGTATCAACGCCTTGCTATGACAGCATTTTTGCGTACAATCGCAATTAACAACTTGGGGCTGATTCTGGATTCGACAAGATTCACGAAACCCAAGGTGCATGCCGAGGTGCGGTAGGCCTCGTTAATAAACCGCAAAAAAATAGTCGCAAACGACGAAAACTACGCACTAGCAGCTTAATAACCTGCATAGAGCCCTTCTACCCTAGCTTGCCTGTGTCCTAGGGAATCGGAAGGTCATCCTTCACAGGATCGTGTGGAAGTCCTGCTCGGGGCGGAAGCATTAAAACCAATCGAGCTAGTCAATTCGTGGCGTGTCTCTCCGCAGCGGGTTGGCGAATGTAAAGAGTGACTAAGCATGTAGTGCCAAGGATGTAGTAATTTTGGACGGGGGTTCAAATCCCCCCAGCTCCACCACCTGCTAAAGCCCTGATTCGTCAGGGCTTTTTCTTTATGGCTGGTCAGGGAGTGACACACTGAGGTGTCACATATGCTCTATCCCGGTCTCATCAAAAACCACTGTGGTGTCTACTGCTACCGCCTGATCTTCCCCCCGGCCCTCCGCCAGTACGGAGCTCCTCGTGAGACCCGTTTCTCACTCGGCACAAAAAATCGCGCTAAAACGGGAGAATTGTGGATCCATGCTTTCAAAATTGACAGGCTCCTACTTGTAGTGGTCAACTAAATCCGGACACTTGGTTAGGCCGATCTTCGGCTTTTGCTGGCGGTATCCCATTATTGTGGTGATGTGGACGCCGCCAGTTGTAGTAATCCATCAGGTAATAACTGATATCTCGTTTCGCCTCTCGCAAGCTCATATATCCCATAGCCGGGAGCCACTCTGACTTCAGGCTTCTGAACAGTCGCTCCATCGGGGCGTTATCCCAGCAGTTTCCACGACGACTCATGCTCTGGGTTATGCGATAACGCCACAGTCGTTGCCGAAATGCCCGGCTGCCATATTGGCTGCCCTGGTCGGAGTGAAATAGCACACCGGATGGGCAACCCCGCTACTGATAGGCCATCTCCAGTGCTTTGATTGCCAATTCTGCATCAGGTTTATCAGACATCGCCCAGCCCACGACCCGCCGGGTGTACAGGTCAAGCACCGCTGCCAGGTAATACCAACGACCACCTGCCCAGACGTAGGTGATATCACCACACCTGATTGGGTTGCTGGACATCAAATTCGCGGGCCAGCAGATTGGGAGTGCCCGGTCGTTCAGACCGAGCGACCTGATAGCGATGAGCGCCCGGTTGCTTGGATACCAGACCGGCTTCCTTCATCAGGTTACGTACTTTGAATCGACCAATCTGATACCCCAACTCCCGCATCATCGACATCAAGGCACGGCTGCCTGCCGAGTTCCGGCTCACTTTGAACAAACGGCGCAACTCACAGCGATGCTGCATGCGCTCACGGTTAATCGTCCGCCTGCGAGCCAGATAGTCGTAAAAACAGGATGTTGGAACATCGAAAGCGCAGCAGACCAGGGTGATGGGGGCTTGCTCCCTTAATCGGTCTATCAGCGCGTACGTGTGAAGTCGTCCGACATCAAGAGAGCAGTAGCCTTTTTTAGAATGACCTTTTCACGTTCGAGTCGGTTGATACGGGCTTCCAGCTCCTGGATTTTCTGCTGCTCAGGAGTTAGCGCTTTGCTGATTGGGGTTGTGCCACTGCGTTCGGATTGCAGTTGCTGAACCCAGCGACGAAGTACGGTTTCACCGACGTCCAGTGAACGGCTGGCTTCGGGGACTGAATATCCCTGGTCGAGCACCAGGGATGCGGCTTCGAGTTTGAATTCGGCAGTAAATGAGCGACGTAATCTTGTCATTGAACACCTCAAGTCATGGTGGCGACTGTACCACCTAAAATGGTGTCCGGGATGATTAGACCACTACATTATTACCCTACATTAAAATTTCATTGAACCTTGCAAAGTGCGAAGTTTAAACGATTAGCTACCAGTCTCTCAATGCAGAGTGGTCGCAATCTCAACGTAACACCAAACATCGAGGCATCTGAACGGCAAGATTACGGGTAGGTTACGGGGGCGATCCTGACAAATCCTGTGCCTTGGGAGATATGCCCTAACAGGCTATAGGTTGCAATCTGTTGGGCCCAGTGTTGGGCCAATTAACCATATAAAACAAAGGGTTAGCTTCGATGAGAAGCTAACCCTTTGTTTTATATGGTGCCGATAAGGGGGATCGAACTCCTGACCTTCGCTAGTAGTTAAGATCTCCAATAGACAATTGAAGTGTAAGATTGTGAGTTTGACAAACTCTCCAAGCGAACTACCCTTTGAGTCAGAGTGGTGATTGCAAGGATGACATGATGCAACTAACAAAGGCACAACGGATTGTTCTAATACATCATTTGCCTAATACGGATGCATATCTGTCCACCTACCCTATCAATAATCATTCTCAACCTATTACAAATGGTGACTACTATATAACAGATCTCAATAACTCATCTGACTCAGATGATAGCGTTTATCTATTTCCAATATTACTAGAGGCCGATGGAACACCGTGGTATTTAGCCAATCTTTTTCTACTTAAAATAGCAATCGACAATAGAGATAATTACAAAGATACAAGGGACATACGTAAAAAGGCTTCCCTCCTGCTCGATTATAAGATTTTTTGCGAAAGCGTAAGAAATAATAACAACGAACTGACACCAATTGATCTCTTCGATTTCAAACACTCATTAAAATCCAAACGACCTACATGGCGGTACTATTCACATCTGATGCATGTGGAGAAACCAAGACCTGGATTATTAAATGCAAAAACAGGTGCTGTATATCAATTTTATAAGTTTGCTGCAACGCAGCCGAATATTGACTTAGATCTTGAAAGAGTAGAAAAACTAACCAGCTTTACTGTTTTTAAACAAACCGCCTCTGGAAATCTTTATCGCATCGATGGTGAAAAGCGCTCTCAAACTGTCAGAACAGCAGAGCCAGCACCTGTTAGCATTGGCTATGTCAGAGATGAAGGAGAGGATTTACGACCCCTGTTTCAAAAAGAACTGGATGCGCTATTAGATGCATTACAGACTGGTGAATTCGAAATAGATGAGAAGTTAATAGTTTATCTTGCATTATGCACAGGGGAGAGAAAACAGACCATTCTCACTATGCGAATGAGGCATTTGAAATTTTTTGAGGATCAGTATTTAAGCCAAAAGAAAATGAGTTATAAGCTATTTGCGAATAGCCAAAATGGTTGCGATACAAAATATGATAAACCTCACATTTTGCATGTGCCTGCCTGGTTGGGCGAAAAAATAAAAACATGGGCATATTCAAAAAAAGCCACTGAGCGCAGAGAAAAATTCAAACAAAAATTCGGTGATATTTTTAACGATGATGATATGTATCTGTTTTTAAGTCCTACAGGAGACTGTCGATATATGTCGCATTTAGATCCACGCTACAAAATGACACTATCGCCAGCACTCGGCCAAGTAACGAGAAATTTGAAATACAAATTACTGCGGATTACAGGAAATAAAATATCACCCGACTTTTCATTTCATTGGCTCAGAGCAACATTCGCCCTACTTTTATATAAAGGATGCCAAAAACTGATTGCAGAAAAAAAGATGATGGCAGGGTCAGAGCTCAACCATATACGCTATCGTCTACATCATGCGCATCAATCTACTACTGAGAATTATTTAAAGTTATTCAGCCAAACCAGTGAACTACTAGAGGCTCAAGAGACATTTGAAAATGTCCTCTTCGGTGATGTATTGCAGAACAAAGATATATCCGATGAGGTCAAATGAAAATGGATCAGATAAGACATCCTGACATGATCACAAGAGAAACTATCGATCTCGAAACGAGCCAACTACTTACGTATGAAGATGCACCTGAAAAAGTTTGCCTTTTGTTACCAAAATCTATACTCAAAAATTCATTTGATATTGGCATAATTGCATACAGTGTTAGAGGTATGAAATATAAGCCTCAAAAAAATATACAACCAGTTTGCATTGATAGTTTACAAAAAGAGCGACAATACTTTTTAACTTTGCTGTACGATCATATAGTAACTCAAAAATGGGAAGATACATCCATTTTAACTTTTCTAAAGTATATTCGAACCATTCTAAACTGGACTGACAGTAACAACTACGCAGATCTATTTAAAACACCAGGGGCATTTCGTTTAGCATATATTGCGTTTACAAATCATCTAAACGACCAAATTTACCATAGAAAAATACAACCCATTACTGCTTGCCCTAGGCAGAGAGCCATGAAAGACATGGCCACAATCCATTTTGGGGAGGAAGAAAGTAAACATATCACCTCTGGCATTATAACTATCACCTTTGAAACTCAAGATGAAGATGCACCAGAAAAGTCGTTAGTACAACACAACGCTGAAGTATTTCTAGCTATCGCTAAAGGATATGGCTCTGCTGTTTTAGAAATGCAACCGTATCCTTGGTTACTGAAAATGCCTAACTATCATACTTATGTCTTCCCATCAAACCGCAGCATTAAAACACCATTTACAACCACTTATGCAGACATGTATAACTATAAGGAGGGTAGATTATCTACCGCAGATGAACTAAGTAATATTAACCATAGAACCAAATTTAAGAACTCTCAGGATATAAAGAGGTCACAAAAATGCATAGAAAAACATAATAGTCTTGGCTTAAATAGCCCTTATCGGATAGCAGATGCAGCAATGGCTTTAAATGCATATATGCAAGTTTTTATGCTAATGACTGGATCCTATGGTACTGAAGCTAGGAAAATTATTTATGAAAACACTCTTAATATTGAACGTCATATTACTAACAATAGCTTTAGAGCTGTGAAATTTAGAGCAGGTGGTAAGACTGTAGAATACAGCCTTGGCTCCCAACATGGCTTAAGGATTTTAAAAGACTACCTGACATTTCGCGAATATATTTTACAGGGAAAAGAGTTTAAATATCTATTCTTTAGAATAAATAACAATGGTGAATATGTTCAATATACAGAGGCAAACATAGCAGGCTTAGTGACACGAGCAAGAAAATTCTTCTTTTATAAAAAAGCTTCAATTTTACGTAGTCGTAAGGTAAGGAAATTTAAAAGCGTTCACTATCATGAAGAGAAACATGGAACAAAAATAACCGCCAAGGCCCTAAATCATGATGAAAAAACAAACCAAAAATCATATACACCATCGTCACCAGATACCAGCAAAAAAGAACTAGGTACACTATGGTCAGCAATAAAGAAAGCAGCCAAAGAAATTAAAATCACAGAAGATAAAATAGGGAGTGATATATCAATCTCTACCGGCCACTGCTCTAATAAAGGGAATCCAGAAAAAATACAGGAATACACACCAATTGAACCAGACTGTAAAAAACAATTCGGTTGTTTATTTTGTTCCAAATACATAATTCATGCAGATCGTGATGATATACACAAAATATTAAGCGTGCGATACGTCATAGAACAGGTATTGAAAATGTCAACTGACACTCAAAGAACAGAAAAACTTCTTAGGGTGCTTTGCGTACGTATTGATTATCTAATAGAGCGTTTGCAAAATTACTCTGTTAAAACAAAAATGCTTATAGATAAACTGTATGTTGATGTTTTTGAGTATGGTGATTTAACAACATTTTGGTCTTTTAGGCTAGAACGTTATGCTGAAATGGGAATGATATTATGAATGTTATTACCAACAAATTGTATAACTCCCAAAGCCACTCAAACTCCAATATATACAGGCCAGACGAATTTTCTGGAGAATTAGACACAACACCTCCATCGGATAATTTTGTTCTATGTAAGGATTCAAAGGGAAACCCAACCGCGATATATGGCAATGATATTTGGAATTTTACTCCTTACGCCCCCCTTGGAAGTTCAGCCTCTAACCTAGATTTTAAATCGATTTGTGGTGTGAACGAGGAACACTCGTTACAACTAAGAAAAGAAGTCAAATGGCTTATGTTTTGTCTAATTTACAAGTCAGGTTCTGGGCGGCTGGGTCGGTTATCCACTTCAACCTTATATGAGTATTTTCGTGTTATACATAATATTACAGACCTAGCCTCAAAACTTAGCAACAACCCATTCAACAACCGACTAATTTATATTCGCGACGTGCTAGAAAACAAAGCAAATATACAAGCACTTGCTCATAGTAAAGACAGAAGTAAAAAATCTTTAAATAGCCTCATTTCAAAACTGGTTGATTTGGGGAAGGATAAAATTGGCTATACTGTTTGTTGTGTAAAACTATCTCGCAACAAAAATAAGGAAAAGCAACACCCTGTGATACCCGTTTCTTTATACCTTCACCTTGTAAATGCACTCACGGATGAGATGGAGAGATTACATTCTGGAACATCAAAAATAACTGCATTTTTAGTTAGGTTTTCGGAGAAAGGTTATGGCCTAACACACTCGTCTCAGAAAAAGACCAAAGTTAAATGCCAGCCAACAATGCAAGAAGCGATTAGGGCATATGACCTAAACAGTATTTTTCCAAATGTTACAACAGTGCATGAGTTATTAAGCAGCATTAAACAGATACAATTTACATTAAAAACTGCAATTCACCTATATACTGGCATGCGTCATCAGGAGGTTATGCGTCTACCATTGAATTGCATATCCACTATTGATATACATAAAGAAGAAAAAGACAATAGTGGAAAAGTTGTTGTGCCAGCAAGAATGATAAAACTTATTTCCACCACAACAAAATACACTGGTTACAGAAAAGAAGATGCTTGGTATGCACCAGATATTATCGTTAAAGCCATTGAAGTATTACAACGCATTGCTAAAGGGCTATGTTTCGGGTCAGAAATTGCCTGTACAAGTGAAACGCCTCTATTTTTAAGCGCAGGCATTTTAATAGCACCGGTTAATGAAATTAATAACGAGGGCAAGCATGCACTATTCGGTAAAATCAAGAACCTGGGACTACCCCAGTGGTTTCTAGATGCGGTGATAACCGAAAAAGATATGGAACTGTTGAAAGCGAGCGATCCTTCCCGCGACTTCGAAAATGAAAGAGACGGTAATGGAGAATTAAAGTTCAAAATTGGTGGTGTATGGCCATTGACTAGCCATCAACTCCGCCGCTCTCTAGCATTTTATGCATGTAGCTCGGGTTTTGTCTCTATCCCCACATTGAAGCGTCAGTACAAACATCTAACAGCCGAAATAACTAAATACTACAGTCGAAACCATCAGAATATCGTTTCGATCTTCGGGCACTATGATGCACAAACAGGAAAATGGATGCTTCCTGAAACACACGTTATTTTCGATTGCCAAGCAGCCTTCACCATGGATGTTGCGGAACAATTTATTAATGACCTACTAGAGGATGAGCCACTATTTGGTAAATCAGGTAGCTATATGTCGAGACAAGCAGAACGAATTTTTGATGGTGAGGTCAGTATTGTTGAATTTAGAGCGACAACAGAAGAAAAAATTAAAAATGGCGAAATCGTATATAATAAAACTCTGTTGGGGGGTTGCACTAACATCAATGGGTGCGATTGCCGTATCCTAGGTGAGTTTACTGATTGTTTAAGCTCGGATTGTGCTGTAATAAAACGGGATAAAGTAGAAAAACAAATCCTTGAAATTCAAAAGGCAATGCAATTCTATGCACCAAAAGATGGTGAATATCAGGTATTAGAGGCTGAATTAGACAGTCTTAATAAATTTAAAAAATATCAAATGAACAAGGATTAAAGTTATGAAGAGCAATAATGGATTGGAAAAGTGTTATGCTGCCTTCCAACGATTAAAAGAGGGTAAGCCTGAACTGGCGAAGTACAAAAACTTAGCTCCATCAGCAATTACCCTCTCTGTTGTATCACAAGAAGCAGGTTTAGATGCAGGGTATTTAAAACCGAAAAGAGAAAAGCATCAACCACTAATCACGCTCATCAACGCATACAAAAATGAAATAGAGTCTCCTAGAACAATACAAAAGCGAAAACTTGAAAGTATTAAATTAGCTAAAGATTTAGGTGAGGAAGAGATAAAGTCACTAAAAATGCAGTTAGATGCCGCATTAGGCAGAGAATTACTATTGGTTCGCCAGTTACAAAAACTTGAAGAAAAAATTGAAGAGTTAAAAAAAGATCTAAATACCAATATATTGCAATATTGAATACAAACATGACAGATACAAGATCAGTACAGATCGAGTTATCACCTGACACCGATCTCAAACCAGTGTCTTGTTTTGGCTACGTTTGGGCATACTGCCTTTTAGAGCCTATTCAACGTGCTGTAGGGGACAGCCCTTCAATCATCCAGCATCATGGTAAGTCCGCTCCTACGCATCCTCTAAAGTTCAATGAGCTCGCCTGGTTAGGAAGTAATCAATATCCCCTTTGTAACCGAGCAAACTGTCGAGCCAGCGGTTGCTTACATAAGTCTGATGATTGCGTAGAACTGCTGACTGCCATCAGCTGATTACCACCACTTCTTAAGTGGGTCATCAAAATGGCTATCTCTCCTTGCCTTGTTCATCAACTCCCTTTTCTCTTGTTCATTCAAACTAACCAAGTTATGAGAAAACTCATTAAAAAACAGCACAGGCTTAAATAAATATTGTGTTGAGTCAAGAAATTCATGATTCACTCGCATCGAGAGATACTCAAGTTTATCAACGAACCTATTGTAAACCCAGCCACTTCTACGGCCTTTATTCCTGGCAGCCTCTGCAAGAACCTCTATCTCTCTCGTCAAGAATGAGCTAACCAGCTCAGCCTGTGCAGGAACATTTGCACACAATGTTTTAAATGAATCAACCCACCACCGCTTAAACGGAATAGAGGAAAATGCACAACTACCGCCAAGCCAGGGTGACCGATACCCAATATCTAATCTACGAGTCGCCTCGTTTGAAGACAAAGGGAAAAATTTTTCAATACTATCGAGTCGTGAGCAGAGACTGAAGCCTGCTGTCCCCTCTGCTTCGTATACCTCACCAGTGTTGTAGCTGCCGATGTGGTGGTATAGAACCGTACCAAAGGGGGCACTGCGTTGGTCTTCCACTAACAGGTATAAAGCAATAGACCTACAATCTCCCAGATCCCACCCAACTTTTAAATCTTCACACAGGCTAGCGTTGGTCGAAAACGTGCTATTAAATTCATTTATTATATTTAATAACTCAGTCATCTTTAATCCCCTTTGAATGCAGCTATCTGTAATACAGATCGTCAATACAAAGCTAATAAATTAGCTCGCACAGCCTGTACAGTTCTAGTTATCCTCTGACACCGGCCTCAAACCAGTGTCTTGTTTAGGCTACTTTCGTGCGCCCTTCCTTTGGTATCAATTTCAGACCTTTTTCAACGTGCTGTAGGAGTGTGTGATCTCTGCCCCTGCCCATCCTCTAAAGCCAAATGAGTTAACCTGGTGAGGGAGTAATCGAGGACTCCCTTTGCAACCAAGCAATCTGTCTGGATTGGGCTCCATAGGTCTGATAATTGCGGTAGATTTCGTAGAACTGCTGGCGGCTGTAGCCGATGAGTTTGCGTGCTTGACTGACGCAATTGAGTTCCTTGGCGAGCTCTAGTAGACGCGCCACTTTCTTGTCGGTGGTCATACGGTGACCCCAGATAACACACTAGGAGAACCATTTGGCATCCAGCTTGAATCCGTATGACCACAATCTTTAGTGAGCAGATGTCAGGTGATAACCATCTCCATACACCTTAGCTATACATCCAGAAAATCACTTATGATGAATAGCGATTCCACGATGGAGTTCCCCTAGCAAAGTTATTCAGGTTACTCCACCTTTGACCTCTGTCCTCTACATAATGATTTAACGAATTATTTTTAAGGTACTTTGTTACAACCGGATAAAGGCCGAGATATTCTTGCCCTTCAAAGTTTTGATTCTCGAAATCTACGAGTGGCAGAATCGCAACTTGATTAGGCTTGTGCCCATCAAAGAAACCTAGTTCCCAAGGCATCCATTTTGAGCTGGATGCATTATCGGTGGCGATGTACATCATAGAACTAGATAATTTCATGCGTTCCCGAAGAACCGCAGCAGTCTCCTTATTCACGGAATTACGATCTAATTGGCGATCAACAACCCAATCAACATAGACGCGCAGACCCTGCTTCTGCAACAGGGTCATAACCCCCAGCACCAGCTCTGCATCATCACTAGAGTGAGAGAGAAATACATCGAACCTTTCCTGTTCTTTGTAACTCTCCATACCTTCTCTCAGTACAGTATTTGCTGCTTTATAGCCACGAGCAGATGCGGCAGCTGCTCGTGCTTCGCTTTTTGTAAAATAGGCCATCTTATCTTCCTGTTGATTACTTATTGCTTGATTGCATTTTCTATCCAAGTTGCCAAATTATTCTTGATATCATTATAAGCATCGTTGTCATTGGGTTCATAAACCAGTGGCGTAATTACTTTATCGCCACGCTTGAAAGTGAATTGATCGAATGGATTAGCTCCTTTCTTATCATATCCATTACGAGGGCAATTAAGTCGATGGATATAAATACCAACTACTGCCTTACCTTGGTTCCAAGCTCTTTCAATCTCATACTTAACCCACGGTCGCTTAGCCGTTTGACTCCCGATAAGTACAACTAAGCAGGATTTACCTTCTATATTTTTGTTGATCCAATTCTTAACACCCTGCTCGGTACGTTTGATCTCTTCCCAAGTATTGGCACTGACAGGCTCATCACCTTCTAGTTGCCCCATGTTGCGGATCTGCTGCACTCGCATAACATCATTATCAAAATGAAAACTGTAGAAAACCTTCCTTTTCATATCTAACCTCCTAATTTTTTCAAAATAGACAGAATATCTTGGTTGATTTTGGTTCTATCAATTGCTGGGTCTAAAAGTTTGGCTACTTCCTTTTCCAGCCAAGGATAATGAGTAAAATTCTTCTCTGGTTCTCTCAACATCTCCTCAGCCAATTCTTTAGCCATATATCCAGTTACACCAATTGGAAGTACAGCAACTCCTGTACCTTGGGCGATTTCAAATTCTTTACGAACACCGCCAGCATTGATTACTTCATCCTCTTCGTTAAGCTTGTTGCCGAATAGAAACAAGGCGATACCAGAGAGGCCGATCATGCGATGTCGATATTCACTCCACAATTCAGCTAACTCTTTACCGTTTGATGGATGTTGTGGAAATGGACGCATGACAAGTTGTTCTTCGGAGTATTTATCAGGTCTAGAGTAGATAGCATCAAGAGCTCCATTAATGACAGCACTACCAATTCCCCAACCAAAACCATTAACAACTCGATAGCCAGCTTTCACTAGTGATGCTGAGAGTGTATGTACAAAGCTCAACGCTACCTGTTTGTCCCAATCACCATATTCTTCCGCACTGCCAGAGATAAAGATAGTTTTCTTACGGAACCGACTTTCAATTTCCTTCAAGATAACAGGAATATCATCGTATTCTTCAACAAGTACAGCTTCGATACCGAACCTGAGTAAGTCACGGATATGATGCTCTTGTCTACGTTGCCTATACATTGCACCAGCTTCATCCTCATTATGCTGCTTCGTCGCTGGCTCCTTACGAAGGAAGCAATAGTGAGTACGCCTATGATGATCAGGCACATGTAAACGGCTCAGTATATAGTCAAGATTAGGGTCTGTGAAACTGAAGCCAATAAAAAGAAATGTTTTTGAAATCAGATCGCCACTTAATGCAGTTATAAAACCTTCATGAGTTTTATAGTACTGTTCATATTGAGCCTTGTAGAGTACTGCTGCTCCTGGTGAATCTACATCACCATGCATTTTGTAAACAACTGCATCTCGCTTCGGACGAGTAAGAATAAGATCATCGACTTTGCGTTTGACATCAGCAACCCGATAGTTTTCTTTGAGACTATCCTCGATCAATGTATCGTAATTAGTTGTCCAGTATGTTCTTATCGGGAGTCTGGCAAGAATTCTATGGGCTTCAGATGGTTCAGCTTGCTCTGAAAACTCTTCTAAAATTTTCCTAGATAATCCTGTTGGACTATTTTTCTTATTAACGTGATATTGCGCAACGGAAATAAGATCGTGTTCAAACTCAACAGATAATTCCAACTCCTCCGCAATTTCACGAAGGAGTTCTTTCCAATTAACAAATCCGCAAGTTCTAGATAAACCTGCGCCTGCAAACACAGCCGCAGCACCTTCCTCTAAATCTTTTACATATCTTTTTATGAAAGCTTCAACTTCAGCAGAAAACCGAGAGCTCATTTTTTAGCCTTTCCTGTTGGAAACTATAATAAATAACATACCAAAAATTTGTCATTTATGTCCTTTTAGAAGCACCCTCCTAGATCCAAGCGCACCCACTTACTCTACCCCTAAAGAACTGATATTTAAACTTCTTCTGTGCTAGAAAACAGCATTTCTCTGGCTTTCTAGATGCTTCAAGAATCTCATGCAGAGGTTCATCAGAAGGTATTGCGGACAAGCAACAAGGTGCCGTATAAGAATTCATTCTTCCTCCGTCAATACTGCACAGCTTAGATATCAACTCATATGAACTCTAACCCGCACAACCTCGCAGGAACATAAGGCCAACAACTATAATAAAAAGCCATCCTCCCCAACCTAAGCCAGATGACTTCCTATTAGTACCGATTGGGTTGTTCCTTGCAGAATTGCCCATGTTTGAAGATAGATGTACGGGGGACGCACTCGTGTATGTTACCTGAGGTACTTGCTGAGCCCGCATCTTCTCAAGAAGCTGCTGATTTGAGCTCTTCTGGGGAGCTGTGGGGGTTGGCCTTATTTGAATTGGCGAATTTGAAGCTCTAGTACCTTTTGTCATTGTTGAGAGAATACCTGCATTTTGACTCGGCACAGTCCTAGCCGGAGCAGCGATCCCCCCAAGAAGACGGTATCTGGCTTCCTGTTCTGGTATCTGCTGTATCTGACCTGGTGCAGTTATAGTGATTGAGATATGTGTGTAGCTAGTCGATTTTGCATGTCCATGATAAGGCGCATCAACGAGGCCTGTAACGGACAGCCAACGACCAACCCAAGTCTGGTCAGGTACATTAGCACCAATCGCATTCATGCCATCAGACCAGATAGCTAACTTGACAGCCTTGCCACGCCAGTCAGAGAAATTCACGAATACATAAGGTTTTCTATTCGCTCCCCACCCACGGCGAACAGAATGGATTTTACCAATGAGCTCTATTCTGCTCCCAACCTGTTCAAATACTTTTTCATATTTCAACGCATCACAAACTACATATGCACCTTGATAGCCTGCCTTAGCCAAGGTAGCCCCTTGGCCAAATATAATTTCCTCGTGGTAGATCCCCTTATTCTGAAGAAAATCTACAAGGGTAGGAACTTTATTAAAGTCCCCAAGTGCCACTCTAGCTAAGTTTTTTACATGCAAACCCACGCCAGTGATTTTTAAAACCTCTTTAAATATCACTGAAGAGCCAGGATCTAAAAAGTCATTCCGCCTAAATACAACCGCACTCGGTTCAGACCGAGAAATAGTCCAAATCGAAGAAGACGCAATCAATGCTTGGAGTGCGACATCCAGTGTTAAAAATGAAAAGCGGTCAAGCTTTTCATTGAAATCATTAGCAGTACGCTTGGGATGTTGAAAGTTAACCTGTCCCAATTCAGTTGCTTTAGATGATTGCAGTGCTTCAACATACATTCCATCATAATCAATGAGTTGAATCGTGCTACCACCTGCACTCACCATTATATTTTCTGGCTGAATATCACCATGAGAAATCTGATTTTTCTCTAGAAAGTCTGCTAAATTAGCCAATGCTTGCCGCAGTCTTTGAAGAGACTGAGGGTTACGATATTCATTCTCTAGGAATTCAGCTAATGTTTGTCCTTGTGCCCAAGCCATCTTTACGATGGGATACATAACCCCCTGAATACGAATACCCGCTGGGATGAATTCAAATGGTAGAAAATAAGGACTCGCCAATTGCTTAATTCGAGAGGATATAGCTTGATATCTTCTCTCTAACTCTCGTGATTCCTTGTGAAAACAACGCAGTGCAAATTTCTTACCTCCAGCCTGTACAGTATACGTGAGTGCAAATCCACCACATAAAGCCAGAGGAAGCCCTAAGCCAGTAGTCTTTAATGTACCATGCTTTAACTCTGCGTCTTGTAATACGAGTTGTGGGGATTGTAGAGCCTCGTTGTATTGCTCAAGGGTTGGATATGCCATGGCTTAAACTTCACTGGTCAGGCTAATGAGAATTAAAGTAGTATCATCTCGACGGAGTTTTCCAATTGCGCGTTCTGTTTCAACAAGCTTCTGAAGTTCCTGTTGGCTTCTGATACTAATAAGCCTCTCAAAAGCCGAGCTATCACCATGCTCCTGATGATGCAGTAGCCATGCCCCGAGAGCATCAGTCATACAGAGAAGCAATTTCGTCTGATCGTCCTTGTAACTCCAGTCCTTTTGAGTCAACAAAATACTATTAGTGTCGCTTAATAATGGGTTTAACTCATTGCGCGTTGATAGAAGAGTCGGTTTTTGAGTGAATTGGTCTGCACAATAATACGGTATTGTATCCAACAGGGTATGACCATCGCTCCAAACAGCAAGACTATCTCCCAGGGCACACACGTTGATGTTCTCGTGAATGGGGTCATCTTGGACAATCAACATCGTAGCAAAGCTGCCTCTTTCGTAAGCAGCTGCCTTTGACCAAGACAGAGTGCTCGGATCATGTAGAAGGTTATATTTTGTGATGCATGAAGAGAGCGCCTCATCCAAAGGCGCTGTATCTATACATTCATCCACAAGCAAATTAGCCCAGCTTTTAGCATCAAACGACTCAGAAGCCCCATCTGACAGCACTACACGGCCTCGTTCTTGGTCTATGCGGTAAGCATCTTCGTTATCGTTTGGTTGCTCAATATGCTTGGCTACGGTTCCATCAAACAGGATGTGGAATTCCATAGTTAACGTAGCTGGGCGGCACGGGTGCCAATATCAAAGAAGTCCACAACCTCAGTAATCTCGCCATTGAAAACAAAGCCACGAGATTCCATCGTTGCTTTTATCCCTTTTTCTTCTGCAACTTTTTGAAGGTGTACAGGTAAAGGGCTGGACATACTGAAAAGGAGTCTTGCATAGCTGTCACTTAGACCAGCGTCAGATATAGGGAATTTTACGGGGTCACCACCACTAGAACTCACATGAAGATTGAATAGCAGAACGTTGCCATCGTTGGTACTAATCTGTTGGAGTTGTTGAGCTAGGCTCCCAGGTTCGCCATCTGTAGACTCACCATCAGTGATGTGCAGAACAGTCGGTGGATAGCTGTCTGGGTGTGCATCACACCAAGCCACTAACTGTTCAGCAGCACAGGTGATGGCGTTACACATAGGCGTTCCGCCCGCAGCCTTGGGCTCAAACCATACCGGAAATTTGATAGCTTGGTCGACTAGACCACCCGCACCATCATCTACTCGCTTAATCCGATCTTCTACACGCAATGGATTAGCTTCAATTTGAGAGATTGGATGAAGAATTGTCCCTGATAATGCACCACCAAGACCGTTTTCTGCGGTAGAACCGCTATAGCCTAAAACACCAACCTCGAAGTAATCACGAGTCCCTTCTGACTTAGTGCAGCGAGTAATGAGAGTGGCTAAAGTTCGATTAAGAACATCGGCTACAAATTGGGCTTTGGACTTGCCATTAGTCATGGAATCTTGCATCGACCCAGATTGGTCTACCAAAAACAAGAACGCTGTAGGACTGGTACGGCTGATTTCGGCACTATAGCTCATAGAATCCTTCAATGATGTGTTTTATCAAAAGGATAAGATAAAATAATCAGCAAGGATATTTGTTAACTCAGGTCACATTTTTCAACCAACAACCAACAACCAACAACCAACAACCAACACCGCCAAGCGTTGCTTGACCTTAAAACTCTTGCCGCCCACCACCCAGCAACTGATGTCACTATCGCTGGAACCTTCCTTTCTCCCGTCCCCTACGCAACTCGAAGCTCAAGAGCAAGCGTATGACCCAATGAACCCTGTTGTTCGGCATACCAGAGAATATATGTGGTATTTATGATGTATATACAACATTTATTATTTCCACCATGATATGTGCATCGTCACTTAGGAGCTCATTCATATGGGAAGAACATCGTTTGTCATCAATCCTGAAAGGCTGAAGGGTCTACGTGTTGAATCAGGCCTGACCCAAGAAATGTTGATGAGTAAGGCTTACAAGATTTTGGGTCGCTCTCCAGAGGCCGCTCCAAAAACCCTCATTGGTCATTATCAACGAGTAGAAAAGAACGGACACACCAGCAAGGCTTTGGCAAATGCTCTAGCTCAAGTGCTTGAAACAACCGTAGAGATATTACAAGGAAAAGACACTCCCGAGTCTTATCACTATATAGATAAATTAGTCAAGCAACTAAAAGCACAGCTGGAACTCGGCAATAACCTAGCGCTTAACACTGAGTTCTCTGAGTGGCAAAGAAAATATAATAGTGAATGTCCCGATATAGACGAAGACATCCATGGTTTTGCAAAAGATCTTGGCATCCAAATAGAACTGGCTCAATTGATTGGACAACCTGACGAGTTAATAAAACTTCGAGATATTACAGGTTGGAGTAGCGAGCAAATTCTAAATCCTGCAAATGTACATGGTCACTGGTTTATCCGTAAGACTGTAATGGATTCAATAAGTACAAGTTTTGAGTATGGCCTTAGTGAGATTATGTGGGAGGTACGGGATGTCATCAAGAAGGTGGGTCATTACTATACTGAAGATATGCATATCAGCATTAAGCATACATATCCTTGGATACATGTAGATCTTATCCATCCCAGAATTAGTGGCTTCCATAAAACCACTTTCATTTTTTCAAGAACGTTACCTAAGCCTGATGGATTAAAATGGGTATCACCCAGTGAAGCAGATAAATGGATGTTGTCTGAGTTAGACCGAATAGCTTTTGATGAGGCTAATTTCGTCACCTTAAATGATGAAGTTCTGTATCCATCAGACATAAAAAATCTGAGACTGAAAGTAATTGAAATAACGGACAATGCTAAGAGCAGAACTGCATATTCCGGAGGTTGGTTTACTGACCAAGAAGATTCGGTATTTAACAGGTTTATAGTTAGTGGTAGATCTCACGCCTGGATAGTTAATAAGCTTACTAGTGGTCTAGCAGAGGGATTGCGTACTCATCTTCATCAACTACCTGAGGTCTCATGGAAGGTCAGTCCGAATAATGGAACAATTAATTTAACCTACGACACGTGGAGATTATCTCCGGAAAAACGTAGAAAACTTGGCTTTTACAATCTAAGTTACACTATTTCGTTAGTTGAACTAATGCCTGATGGTAGCTATCGAGCTGCACCGTGGTCTAAAAAAGGCATAGAAGATGCAGCTAATAATATAACAAGACAATTACAGTGGGTATGGGCATCAGAAGATTTTGCTTCTGATGATGAGCGGATAATCCTTCACTTTCAGTGATATAACAAAACTTGAAGAAACAGTTATAGATTTAACTAATGCATCCTCGCCGGAGGAGTCATGAGATATTCAACTTCTAAAGAAATAGATGTTATTGTGCGGAAGTATATCAAACGAAAATGGAGATACAAACGAGGTAAAAAACATGGCCTGTTATACCCTCCAAACTGTGGTTTATTTATCGTAGTACCTGGCTCTCCTAGTGATAGCCTTGCAGGGTGCATTTTTAATCAAGAGATAAGGCGACTAGAAAGGCGTGTTTGTTATAGCTATAGCTAAGCTATTTTATAGAGAAACCAAGCAAACCATATTTGAAGCCGAAGCCAGCGCAGGATCCCGTCATCAAAGGATTGCACACCTGACATTGTTCGACCTCAAGAGCACGCCACATAGCGTACAAGCTCTATGGGCTCTATGGGCTCTATGGGCTCTATGGGCTCTATGGGACAGCAACAATCACGTCCCATGCTGCTGCGTATGGCGACAAGCGGGAGAGTTCGGCGTATCAACGTTCAGCACCATCCTTGACGATACAGAAAACCAGAAATTTCTACGTTAGTAGGTTTACGAAAGCACATACGCATGCCAATATTTTCTTGTGAAGATGTTAGTGTTGCTGACTAATCGCCGCACTATGGTTTATATCAATATAATAGAGAGGTGAAATTGCCATGAAAAGGATTCTTCTAATACTCATCTCTTTTATTATATCTGTCGATGTAACTGCAAAAGAGACAATCCATTGGGTTCAATATGATATCCCTCCATTTTATATTAAGGATGGTAGCTATTCAGGTAGAGGTGTGGTTGATGTTACTGACGCTATGATCAGAGCTGAATTGCCCCAGTATAACCATGTGATCATATGGGCTAACATCGCCAGAATCCGGCATATGATGGAGCAAGGACAGAAAGTTGTTTGTGGAAATATGATAAAGACACCTGAAAGAGAGAAGTATCAAACATTTTCTACTTTTCATAAAACACTATCAACTGCACCACATGTAATCATACCATCCAGTGAGCTTAACACTTATAAGCAGTATATAATTGATGGAGACGGTGTTGATTTGCTTCGGTTGATTCAATCGAAGGATAAACTTGGCTATTTCATAGCATCTCGTTCATATGGAAGTAAATTTGACCTCGCAATTAAAGATAAAACAAATAAGAGAGTTAACTACTCTCTCAATGCTCCGATGGGTAATGTCCTGGATATGCTATTAAAAGATGTAAATGGTTTTACCGTTGCATACCCAGAGGAAATTATCTATTACACAGAAAGTAAGTTTGGGTATGGCTCATCAACAGTATCTGATTTAAATAAAAAGGCTTATCTAGGGAAGTTCAAAGTTCTTCCGATAGCTGGACAGCCAAAAGAAATATCAACTTATGTTGCCGCACCGAAAACTGAGTGGGGTTATAAAGTTATATCTGATATCAATGAAGCGCTATCAAAGTTAAAATCCAATCCAGCATATATTAACGAAGGCTATATGTGGCGTGACTTACCTAACCATGATATGCGTTAGGTATATAGTGATTCTATCCATTGAATACATATACCCTAACGCTATCTAAGTTCATATCCCAACTATCACAACCTAACCTGGATACACCTTATTTCATCA
Source organism: Aeromonas sp. 604443 (assembly GCF_049170315.1). Classification (NCBI taxonomy): domain Bacteria; kingdom Pseudomonadati; phylum Pseudomonadota; class Gammaproteobacteria; order Aeromonadales; family Aeromonadaceae; genus Aeromonas; species Aeromonas sp. 604443. Next base: position 180,767 of record NZ_JAAKMI010000002.1, on the reverse strand, counting down.
ATGTTGATTATTTATGCTTTTGTGAGATAAGACATCAACTCTAATGTGAAAGACTCGACAGAATATCCAATAGGTAGCGGCGTTGTTCTAATGGTGTTTTGCTTGTCCAAAAATCGAAAATCACATGAGCTAGCAATGGCATTAAGAGAAGTAAAACACACAACATTGCAAGCAGTTTCTTTGCTGAAACCTTTTTATTCGCAGTGCCAAAATGAATAGCATTAGCTTGTTTTGGGCATGCAGAGATACAAGTTAAACAGTTTGTACACTCAATATTTCTGACAGATATAAGTTCATGAACCTGTATCCTTGATGGACATGCTCTACTGCATTTATCACAATCGTATCCCTTGCTTCGTAAACAGCTGCTGGAAGACCTGCGAATACGTAATGGTGTCAGAAGTCCTAACAAAGAAAGCCATCCACCATAAGGGCATAGGTATCTACAGAAGCCTTGCTTGAAAAACATCGTGATACATAATACCCAGGCAACAAAAATGCCTGATATGAAGTTCAAGTTGAAAAAGAAGGCTCCCATTTTCATGTCAGCAGCTTGGTGATACTGGCTCATCAAGTACCCTGGCAGTGCAACATTTGGAACAGCAAGAATAACTATGAACATCAGAAATGATAGAACTAGAAATTTCTGAGACTTGAGCAGTAGGTCTAACCATTTTGGCGGAGTCCACTCACCAGGTAGCAGCAAATTTCGAAAATGATGCAGCCATTCACCGACAACCCCAAGAGGGCAAAACCATGAGCAGAAGGCACGACCTAAAATGAGTCCAGATAAGGAAATAACCAAGACTGTGATTGTTGCAGCTGGGTGGTGGTAATCAGTAATGCCCAAGCTCAACAACGCTCGCAAGCCAAGACCGCCCGCTATAGGTAGAAAGCCATCTACGATATCAGGTCTAGACAGCCAAGGTAGGTCACCCTGGTGGAGTTGAAAAATATAAACACCATACTGTATTGTTACAAATCCCCACGATATAACTAAGAAATATCTAACTAAACTACGAAGTTGTTGATCTCCCGAATCATATAATACGGATATTAATTTATATCTATAAAGCATGCCAATAGCGACAGCAAGCACGATTAAACTACTTAGTGGTGGTTTGGCTGCTACCGTCAACCATACAGCAGCGGTTAGCATCAGGAACGGCAGCCAAGACCAACCTGAACGCTCATGCCACTGGAACAACAACAGATACACCAAGCCACTCAGCATGGTTATGGTTTCAATCCCACTCATCTAGCCAACCCCCATCGAAAAACGACCAATCATAAGCAACATTCCAGTTGTTCATTTTGATCTGGATGGGCAGTTGGCCTGGTTTGTGGCGATGACCAGATTGTAATTTATTCTCTCGTCTTAATGAGTGGGGTGTCTGAGCTTACGTTTTCAGCCCAAAAGTGGATATTGAATCTAGCATCTTCAGACAGTTCAACCCTGTGCCAATACTGAGGTGGGCTGGTTGCAAACTCTCCAGCTCGGATTACAAGCGTAATTTCAGGAGTCTCTGCTGTTTCATCAGCAAAACCGTAATATGTTACCGTCCCCTCCATTACACATAACTGACCGAATACGCCAGCAGCTGTATTGTGATGGGTTAGTAGAGCATGTGGTACGTTTTCATTTGTAAAAAATGGGGTAGAGCGGCGAACAACCCAATGAGCGGGTATAATATGCAGTAGCGACATGTTTTATCCTCAATAGCCTATAAAATTAAGTAAGGCTGAGCATATGCTCAGCCAGCAATTACTTATCTAGAAAGAAGGCGTAGAAGTGGGAATGCAGCGCCCATTTGGTCTCCACCTACGACAAAGCCACACATTTCACCATCCTCGCTGCGAGCTTCAGCAACCATTCCATTTTTATTCCATCTAAACTGCCATGAAAGGTCAGCACCTTGTGTTCTACCAGCTAACTGCAAAGGATATTGAAGTGTTTTGACCTTCACTAGCATTGGAGGAAGCGTTAGTGGTGTTGGCTTACCAATCAGAGTTTTAGATAATGCATTTGCACCGAGAACAATTGGCTGCAAAAAGGGGCGTAATTCACCTTTCCACTCAACGCAATCACCAAGCGCATAAATGTGCTCACTCGATGTTCTCAGGTAATCATCCACTACAATTCCACGCCTTACAGTCAGCCCAGCATTCATCGCTAATGATAGATTCGGTTGTAGACCTATAGCTGAAATGACAAGATCCTGTTCACTGAAACTGCTGTCAGTGAGCTCTATCGTAAAGGATTCGTTGGCATCTCCTCTTTGTATCGACTTGATACCTCGACCAAGTTTTAGGTCAACCCCCTGCTCCCGTAATGCTTGCAGTAACGGTTGACTCAATGCGGCTGGCATTAATGTACTTAGGGGGCTGTCCGCCAGATCTACAAGCGTCACAATTCGGTCTTGACCCACCATATCCATAGCCAACTCACAGCCGATCAAACCTGCTCCGAGTACCATAATACGTTTTGCATTCTTAATTAATTGTTCAGCATTGGCATAATCATTTTGGCTATTAAGAGTCACCATTTGATCTGAATTCGGCATGGAAGGCCGTATAGAACTGGCCCCAGTTGCCAGCACTAGCTGGCCATATGAAAAATCACCATGATCTGTGTGTACAATTTGTTTAGTCGGACTAATGCTATGCACAACCGTATTTGGTGACAGAATAATACGTTGTTGTTCAGCGAATTGAGCCCCCGTCAACTTTGTCATTGCGTTGGCTGTGTAGCCACGGCTGACCACATGACTCAAGTCTGGTTTGTTATACTCATTGCCATTATCAGCGGTAATAAGGCGGATCGGTCTTTCTCCATCCAATTTGCGCAAGCTTTTTACCAACTGCTGAGCGGCAAAGCCGCTGCCGATGATGACTATATCCTGGCAGGAACCAACATCACGCTCATTTAAGGCGCTCATACACATGCCTCCACTGCGCATGGTTCGAATACCTCCTTGCCGATGCCGCAGCCAGGGCAAAGGAAACTCTCCGGTACAAGGCTCCAGGGAGTGCCAGCCGCAACCAATTGATCCGGCTCGCCTAAGGCGGGGTCATAAACCCACTGGCAGACTGTGCAAAGCATTGCTTGCTCATCGTCTACTCCGGCTACAACTGACTGGGTGGTTTCCTCTACAGGGGAGATATCAACAGTGAATGGCACTTGATGGGCTGCTTTTTCTGGGCGAGGCACCTCAATAGGATGTAACGCCCATTGACGAGCGAGCTGGCGTCCATGCTCTCGGCACTCTGCCAGTGCAGAACCATCTGGTCGCCATTTGGCTTTCAGAGAAATGCTGATATCAAAGCCTGCATCCATCAATCGGGTCTGGATACGATCTACTGCACCACCAGTCCAGCCGTAACTGCCGAATGCAGAAGCACGCTTGTTTCTAAAGCGCAGGCCAGTTATCTCCTCCAGCATGCCTGCCACCTTAGGCATCATGACGTTGTTCATTGTGGATGAGCCCACGAGTATTCCCTTGGAGCGGAACACTTGTGTCAGGATCTCGTTCTTATCGTGGCGGGCTACGTTGTAGATCTTGACTGCGACCCCAGGGTCAACTTCGTGAATACCCTGTGCGATTGCATCGGCCATCATACGGGTGTTGTTTGACATCGAGTCATAGAACAGGGTGATACGATCTTCTTGGTAGTGGTCTGCCCACTCCAGATACTTGAGAATAATTTGGGTCGGATCCTCACGCCAGACAATACCGTGGGAGGTTGCCACCATGCTTACTGGCAGGTTGAATCCAAGCACCTCTTTGATTTTAGCTGTCACAAGTGGGCTGAATGGGGTGAGGATATTTGCGTAGTACCGTTGGCACTGCTCCATCAATTCGGTTTGATCTACTTCGTCATTGAACAGATGCTCATCACAATAGTGTTGACCGAAGGCATCGTTAGAAAACAACACTGCGTCCTCAGTCATGTAGGTCATCATGCTGTCGGGCCAGTGCAGCATAGGTGTTTCAATGAACACCAGCTGCTTGCCATTACCGATGTCGAGACTGTCGCCTGTTTTGACTGGATGGAAGTTCCATTCAGGATGATGATGGTGTCCCGTGATTGAGTCGATAGCGTTGTGAGTGCAGTAAATCGGAGTGCCTGGGATACGAGCCATCAATTCGGTCAGTGCCCCTGCGTGATCTTCCTCAGCATGGTTGATCACCACATAATCGATAAGGTTAAGGTCGATCTCTGCTGCAAGGTTTTGAACGAACTCTCGGCTGAACTTATGATCGACTGTATCAATCAGCACGTTCTTCCCTTCACGGATGAGATAGCTGTTGTAGCTCGTCCCCTTGTTTGTCTTGTACTCAGTACCATGAAAATCTCGAACTTCCCAGTCCCGTTGGCCGACCCAGTGAATGTTGTTTTTGACATGAATGGTCATCTGGCAATTCCTCAGTATGTAATAGTTGGTATTTCTTGATATCAACTATTGCAGCTAACATGCCAACCCATAACTTATTGTTTTTATGAGATTTAATTTATTTATTTGTTAAAATGACATAGCATTGATATTGTTTAAATGACAGCATTAATGTCATTTGGACACTAACGATGATTTCGACAGACAGTTTGGCTCGTATTGCTATAGACATACAGCTGGGGATTTCACATCAAGACAGATTCCACCGCCTTATCCAGAGTATTCGCAGCCTACTGAACTCAGATGCGTCAGCCTTGCTACGGTACGAAGGAGGCCAGTTCATCCCGCTCGCCATCGATGGCTTAATGCAGGACGTATTAGGACGCCGTTTCGCCATCAAGGAGCACCCACGCATGGAGGCAATTGCTCGTGCTGGTGACGTAGTACGCTTTCCGGCAGATAGTAACTTGCCAGACCCCTATGATGGCTTGATCCCTGATCATGCAGAATTTAAGGTGCATGCTTGTGTTGGTTTACCTCTGTTCTCCGATCAAGTCTTGATTGGTGCATTGACCATCGATGGAATGAATCCTGCCCAGTTTGATGACATTAGCGATGAAGAGTTGCGTTTAGTTGGTGCACTAGCGGCAGCGGCGTTAAGTAACTCATTACTACTAGAGCGTTTAGCTCGCCAGAGCAGTGAGCCATTAATACCTTCAACACCAACAGGTGCAGATAGATTCGAGATAATCGGGCATTCTCGGGCGATGCAGCAGCTAAAGCATGAAGTAGATATAGTTGCTAATACTGATTTAAACGTCCTAATTTTGGGCGAAACGGGTGTAGGTAAGGAGTTAATAGCAAAAGCTGTACATCTTGGCTCGCCACGGGCAGATCGCAAATTGGTATATCTCAATTGCGCAGCTCTACCGGAATCCGTAGCAGAGAGTGAACTATTTGGACATGTGAAGGGAGCGTTTACAGGCGCTATTCATAACCGTGCGGGTAAATTTGAACTAGCGGATAAGGGCACATTGTTCCTGGATGAAATTGGTGAATTATCCTTATCATTGCAGGCAAAATTGCTACGTGTCATTCAATATGGAGACTTGCAGCGGATTGGTGATGACACTCCACTAAAAGTCAATGTACGTGTGCTTGCTGCAACGAATCGAGACTTGAAGAAAGCGGTCATCGATGGCGAGTTTCGAGCAGACCTCTATCATCGCCTGAGTGTTTTCCCTATACATGTACCAGCCTTGAGAGACAGAGAGGATGATATCTCCTTGCTGGCTGGTTACTTTTGCGAGTGCTGTCGAGTGAGTATGGGGTTAGAGCAACTGCGGATCCAACCTCAAGCACTGCATCTTTTGAAGGGCTATGACTGGCCTGGTAATGTGCGCGAACTGGAGCATGCCATTCATCGTGGTGCCGTATTGGCTAGAGCAGAGCAACGAAGTCCGGTTCTGACGCTTGCAACCCATCATTTCAGTATAGCTATACCACCAATGCCTCAATCTGGCATAAGTCCTACCGAAAATATGGATGACTTCGCTAGTAACCAAATGGGTTTGAGAGCATCAACTGATGCATTTCAGTCTGCGTTAATTAAAAAGGTACTAGCAGATCATAATGATAATTGGGCTGCAACAGCACGAGCCTTAGACATTGATTGTGGTAACTTACATCGTCTAGCCAAACGACTGGGGTTAAAATGATAAAGATACATAGCTATGGGCCATTATAGAGTTGCATCCTGAATATTGGTTAACGTGTTGATTTATAGTGTTTTTTTATGCACGTATGGTGTAATGTGACGCTAGCATGGTATTGAGAATGTAGTTATGGATAACAAAGTTTCAATCGAAGAAATGCAAGCATTAAAAGTATTGCTTGTAGATGACCACGCTATATTGCGGGCAGGAGTCAAAGCTACACTCTCAACAGATCACCTTATGAAGGTGATTGCAGAGGCTGGCAATGGTAAAGAAGGATTAGATCTGGCAGTAGAATATGAACCAGATTTAATATTGCTTGACCTTCAAATGCCAGTGCTTAATGGATTAGAAACGCTGAAGAGAATCAGAGCAAAGAAAATAAAAAGCAAGGTCGTTATCTTCACCGAGTCAGATTTGGAAATTGATGTTGTAGAAGCGTTTAGGTTCGGAGCAAATGGATATCTTTTAAAAGATATTGAACCGCTTGATTTAATCAGCTGCATTAAGAGTATATGTGCAGATGCATCAGTTGAAAGCCCTCAGCCAAAAAATAAACTCATGTTAAGTTTATCATCAGAAATAAATGTTGGCATTATCGAATCATTAAGCCATAGGGAAATTGATGTAGTAAAGCTTCTTGCTGAGGGCCACTCGAATAAAGTTATATCCAAACTTTTATTCATATCACCAGGGACTGTAAAAATACATGTGAAAAATATTTTAAGAAAACTTAATCTAAAATCAAGAGTCGCCGTCACTATATGGGCGCACAACAGAACTATTAAGTAGATTTAATAATCTGAATGAGCACAGATAAAAAAGTTCATGTTGCTCTTATCATTGTAACTCATTAATCTCCTGCTGAGAACACATAATTAATTTACCCATGGCTAGCATCTAATTTATCCATCTTGCTTGCAACGATACATTTCGTCATCTGCTAATCGAAGTAACATGTTTAGATCTGGTGGAGTCGTGGGATTATAGCTCACTATACCTACTGAGCAAGATAGGGTGTAGGCTTTACCGCTGTGTAAGTTGAATTCATCAAATGAGATATTTATCCTACTACGCATATATTGTAAATACTCATAGTTTGTCTCAGGAACTAAAACTACATATTCATCACCACCTAATCTTGCACAAATATCAGAGTTTCTAAAAACCATATTTATTAGTCTGGCAGCTTGGCACAATGCATCATCTCCCACATCATGACCAAAGCGATCGTTTATCGATTTAAAATTATTCAAATCGATAAACAATAATGAAAGACTTCTCTTTGTTCTAAATGCATGCTGCAAATATTTCTCAGCTAAAAGAATAAACCCTCGTCTATTAGTGATCCCAGTAAGTTCATCTATTGTAGCCATTTGTACAGCACGTAACTCGCTCTCAACTGTAGATGCTAAGTCAGTAAATAAACGTCTCTCTTTGTCACCAAAAACCCTTGGCTTCCGATCTATAATGCACAAGGAACCAATGTGCAGTCCATTCGTTATGACTAATGAGTGTCCAGCATAGAAGCGAATATATGGCTCCCCAATAACCATCGGATTCTCAGCATATAGGGGATCTTGAGTTGTATCCTCTATAACAAGCATGCTCTTTGTGAGAAACCCTTTTTTACAAAAGGAGATATTCGGAAGTGGTTCATGCATGTTTAAACCATAACAAGGTTTAGCCCATCCATGCTCATTATCTTCAAAGGATATTAGGGCAATAGGCACGTCAAAAATATTACGAGCCATCCTTGTTATACGAATGAAACGTTCCTCTGTAGGGGAATCAAGTGCTTGAAGACGGCGTAACGCATCTAGGCGTAGAAAGTCGGGATCTGAGGTTTCATGAAGAGGTTGCATCCTTGCTTCCTTTTTTCATATCGGTTTTAAACGCAAATAGTATGGCATTCTTTGAGATGCAACAGAATGGAATGTAGCATTACATATGACGGATTTTAGTTGTAGTGTGATCGTTAACACATTAGCTTCTCGCATGGGATTCAACTCGACAGGAGACCAAGCCAGCATCACATCATGAGCGGCCTCAATGGAAGCCTTGCGGCTAAGGGGAGACCATGGAGGATGATATTACAATGCGCGGCAAAAAATATTTCTAGTTAATCATGGTAGCAATATTTATCTTTCAACTGTTCAATCTTATTTTCCACTTTCATCATGTTTAGCGTAGAGGCTAATCTTTGTGCTAGCGTAAAATGCCTATTATTAAGATAGGCATAGCCTTCTAATTTATCTACAACGCCAGCCGAATGTACTTTTTCGTATTCTGGTGAGCTTTCAAGTAGGTCTTTTTTGTTTTTATCAAATACAAGGGTTTGCTCAATAAATATATCTGTACGCCCTTTTATCAGTTTTTTCAATCCCTGTTCTGTCGTATTCACATCAGTAAGTAAAGATGGTTTAATCAACTTTGAGAGAACCTCTCCTGCGCGCTTAGAACCTCTTCTAAACTCAATCTTTAAACCATCTTTGTTTAAGTCATCCCAAGAATTAAATTCTAACTTTTTATCATATACATATGCCTCGATAGTCACATAAAAATGTGACTCGTTCACTCTAATCATATTTTTTGTTTGTTGCTGATATTCTAATGGTCGATGTATCTCTCCATCGACACTTCCATTCTCAGCCAGAATTGGGGCTCGTCCACCAGGAACGCCACGATAAATTAGTTTATATCCTAGTCTGGAGAATGCCTCGCTGTAAATATTATGAAGCCAACATCCATACCTTGATTTGAAGGTGTCATCTGAACTCACCAAAACTATAGTGTTTTCAACAGCACTTACACCTAGCGAGAATATAATGAAAAAAATATAAAATATGTTTTTTATAAGGTTTTGTGAAAACATATAGATCTCACATTGACATATCATACGCTCAATATAGCTCAAAATTAAACTTTCTTCATTTTTAAATGAAAAATATATGATGACTACTGGATTGCTTTGTAATATTTACATATTTAACTTTAAAGATTACTCGCACGCCCTGTATCTAGAGTTACAACGCCGAACGACATAGAATGAATCGATGCCTATTATGAACGCAGCCCTTTGCATACATACATCTCCTCATCTGCTTGCCGGAGTAGTTGATCTAAATCAGGTGGAATACTAGCATCGTAAATAACAATTCCTAAGGAGCATGACAACTGGTATGGCTTACCACTATGACTATTGAAGTCATCTATTGCATGATTCAGCCGCTCTTTAATTCTCTGACAATGTTCACTACCAGTGCCAGGTAAAAGGACAACGAATTCATCCCCACCAAGGCGAGCGAATATATCAGCATCGCGGAATACTCGGCATAACAACTCGGCAATATGTCGCAACGCGTCATCGCCAATGTCATGACCAAACTTATCGTTAATTAGTTTGAAGTGATTTAGATCTAAAAAAAGTAAGGCCGCTGGGTGTTTTACACGAAATGCATATTTCAAACTTTTTTCGGCGAGCAGCATGAATCCTCTACGGTTAGTTATCCCCGTCAATTCATCTATGGTTGCTCTCTGAACGGCTTGTAACTCACTCTCAACCATGGATGCCAAATCAGCTAACAGCGCTTGGTCTCGTGGGCTAAAACCCCTGGGTTTAGAGTCTATGATGCACAATGTACCCAGCTTCAAACCGTTCCCAACTTCTAGTGGATGGCCTGCATAGAAGCGAATGTGTGGTTCCCCCGTGACTAAGGGGTTGTCAGAAAATCGTGGATCTTGGGCCGCGTCTTCAACTACAAACAGTTCTTCACCGAGAATTGCATGACCACAAAAAGAAATGTCTCGCGGTGTCTCCAATACCGGCAACCCACAACATGACTTGAACCACTGTCTGTTTTCATCCACCAATGAAACCAATGCGATGGGCACATCAAACATGTTGCGAGCCATCCTGGTAATCCGGTCAAAACGCTCCTCTGCGGGGCTATCAAGTATCGCTAAACGGCGCAATGCGTCTAAGCGAAGCGGTTCGTTATCCGGTACTACAGGGCTTTGCATCAACATCTCCTTGTTGTGTGGGCACTGTACGCTGCCAACATATACTGTGCATCTGTAGATCTGATGTACTGACAGTATATTACAGTAGGTAGACCTATGATTTCGAGCCATCTCATCTTTGATGACAGGAGCAGTGTTTGCACTCTTGGTAGCGTGGTTGTCGCTCGCTCGACAAACAAGAGCTCGCCTAGAATCCCCCTAGTTTTATTCGACCATCCTAGCAAAAAGCCATTCCGCAGTTAACTTGTTTGTCATTAATGAACTAACCTCATATCATCAAGTCTCCCAGTTTTTGCATCTGGATGTTTCACGATGGTCAGAGTCATTTTTCAAGCCAAGGTACATACCTCCGTTGACTCAGGCGGGTGGGTCGAAGTCCCACATTTATGCTTGCAACACTGCGTTATAGAGGACTTTAAGGCTCACCCTCGCTGGAGAAGATCCATCTCATCTTTAGAGCTGGATGAGATTCTCGAACAGCACACCACTAGGTTGTTTGGGGAGGCCAGGCGATTAGATCTGAACACTGTGCCTGAAGGTGTCTCTGTAGATGTGTTCGGGGCTTTGGCTATTGTTACTATAAATTTGATGCAGTGTGACACATACCATTGAAAATATAATATATTCAGACACTTATGACTTTAAAGCTCAGGCCATCGTCTTCATCGTAGACAAACCTTAACGTTCAGATTGTATGAACGGTAGTAAGTAGTTATCGAGCAAGTCGTCCTGAGGGGGCTCGTTCAGGTTCGAGGAGGGTGATCACAATGATGGGCTCATTTAAAGCTTTCTGGTATGGTTAGCCCATCAGATTTTTTCAGACAGGATGTCTGTGTAATGAGTGATAAAACCCAGTGGAAAACATGGTCATTGATTTCCCGCATGCGTCTTGGGTTAGTTCTGCTTTTCGTCCCCATATTAATTCTCGGGGCCATTTATTACTATCATATGACCGTCACTCTGCAACGTGATTTACAGCAACAGTTAGTATCCAAGAATGATCAACTTCATAATGTTTTGATTAAGCCATATCTTGATACCCTCACAACACAGTTTGAGCTTATCTATCGCAAGGTTGATTATAAAGACTTTATAAATAATAAGATCACGCATCAATCTGAATACTTACACGACTGGCGGCGTTATCAGGAAACTGCTGGGCTACAATACATCTATGTTGGCACAGAGCATCGACAATTGCTTGTTCATCCTGAATGGCAACCAGACTCAAATTTTAACCCACGCATAAGGCCATGGTATCAACTTGCCGTTAAAAATAAAGGCAAGATGGTTTGGACTGAACCATATTATGACTACATTTACGGAACGCTATCCCTCTCATTAGCTAAAACAATTGAAGACCCGACAGGGAAGTTAGTTGGTGTCTTTTCAATTGATACATTACTTCAACCTATATCAAAGTGGCTTAATTATAAGCAAGATGCTGGGTATCAGATGTTGGTGAATGGGGCTGGTAAGATGCTAGTTCATCCTGATAAAGAACTAATGTTTACTCCCATGAAAGATATGACCTGGCTTTCAAAGTTCACAAAAGAAAAAGGCGTATTCCATGATAAAGAATCTGGGATGTTTGTGGCATATAACAAAGTCGATGGTCAAGACTGGATCTTGGTTAGTGTTGTTCCAGAATCTACATTACAAGGTGTCATTGAGAGTGTGTCGCTTAATGTTCAAGGTGTCATCGCGCTAACATGCATCCTTTATTTGTTACTCGCATTGTCATGGTCTCGTTATTTTCAACGCATGCTCAATGAGCTATACAATGTTATAAGGTCAAGTCGTAACAATTCATTAAAATCACCTAAGAATAGAATGGTTGAGTTATCACATGTGTATGACGAAGTGGCAAAATCGACACATGAATTATCAGAAGCTCGCTTACAGGCTAATGTTGACCAACTGACAGGTTTATACAACCGTAGATTTTTTGACATAAAGCTTTCTCAGCTATTAAAAAAGCAAGAGCCATTTTATTTAGCACTGTTAGATTTAGATGACTTTAAAAAAGTGAACGATACGTTCGGACACCAAACTGGTGACTCTGTATTAAAAAGAGTAGCGAAACTTGGAAATTCAATTTTTTATGAGCATGGCTGGTTCTGTCGATATGGTGGAGAAGAATTAGCTGTATTGTTTGAAGTGGGCTCTGGGAACTTGGCGATATCTTTACTGGAGGCATTAAGGCATGGTGTTGAGCATCTGGACTGGCGTGAAGATGCTCTTCGAGTAACACTCAGTGGTGGGGTTGCTGTTAGTAAAAAAGATATTAGTGCAAAAGAGCTTATAAATGCAGCTGACATTCAGGTTTACAACGCTAAACGCGATGGTAAGAATCGAATTTACGAGTGCATATCAATAACCACTGTTCATGACACCAAGTAGCGTGAATCCCGTATGATTGATATATGTGCAAGAATTAAATTGAAGTTTTACTATTCAGTGCCTTAGGCACTAATTTAACCAGTTATTGTAAGGGTATCTCCTTCGATAGAATTCGTTGTTAGATTGTTATGACATTCAATTATGAGTGTTTGTTGATGAAATAATAGCCGTGGGTGTACAAAACTGGTTTATCTTCGCTGCGTAGCAGCGGAATAATGGTGAGCTGCTTAAATTTCATTGAAGCTCTCATAATTAGTAAATGGACAGTTTTCCGAATTTTTCAAGTGGGGTAAATGAAATAAATTTCAAAAAATGATGGGGTTGATTGTTTTTTAAGCATTCCGTGGGGATTCGCCTATCAGAACCCTCGATTTAGTTGCACACCCCATGCTGAATCCGTCCCACCAAATTCACAACAGCCTGAACCCCCATCGGTGTATTCAGCAATGTGGCTGGAGCCACGCCACCGAGGCCCCAGGCTGGTCTGTTTAGCCATGACAACGCCTTGGCAGTATCGTTCTTGTTGAGGGATAGTGCCGCATTGAGGGCCTGTACAACGCCGTATACCCTGGCACCCTGAGAGATTGATAGGGGAGCCCCAATCCTCAGCTTGCGAGCAACAGTGTGGCGGCTAATGCCTGCTAAGCGGCATATCAAACCTATGTCTGCACTCATCAATTCAGCCAGTCGATGAATGATGCCAGGAGCAACGCCAGCCACGATCCATAGATGTGCTCCTAGTGGGTCACGAGGAATACCAAGACCTTCTAGGAGACGGTTCGGAGTAACTGCGTCACTACTAGGATGATAGGTTGCATAGGGCATCATGTAGCACTCCTCATTGTACAAACACGACCTCTCATGAGCTATCCTACCCCAAACTGTCGTTTTGAGTGGAAAATTAACAACCAAATGCCCCTGCATTGAGGAGGGCTGATGACCGAGTTGGTCTGTACTGAACCAGGTTTAGGCATTGAGCTGGGGACTACTTTTCAGGTTCTATCGGAGAACGGCTCTGAATGGGAAATCCTGTTGGGGAATGAATACCGCAGGATCAACAAACGCAGCGGGCGCGTTACAGGTTGGAAAAAACCGCCAAAATTTGAGTGCAAAGGCATCCAAAAATAACATATCAAATAAGTGCTCAATGCTGGTTATGCCAGTAATAATGTTGACTAGCGGCTTCACCTTTCATAGAATCAAGGCACAGGGAGATTCGCTACCCTAAGTGCGAAGTTGAAACAAGGGAGAGTCGCTACCCTGAGTGCGAAGTTGAAAAAATGCTGAAACCCTGCCTCGTTGCGGGGTTTTTTGCTTTCTGGAGACATGGATGTGTAGTGGCCTAGTCATCCAAGACTTCCTCTTAAGTTAAGAGGGGCGAAGTGTCTGGATCCTCAAGGGGCAAATCTAAAATTTCTTATCATCGACTCATTCTGTGAGCCAATGATATTGTCCTATCGGCTCATTTCGTGAGCCGAACAAGATCCTTCATCGGCTCATCTGGTGAGGTGGTCTCAACGCTCACTACCACTTGGATTTAATTTTTAGCTACATATTTTCATAGCAGATTGGAGCTAGGCCAATAAGTAGATCCAAACGCAATTTAGCTCAGGATTTTTAAATGATGCTTTTTCGAATCATCTTGGTGCCAAAAACAGTGGAGCTGATGCTGGGATTGAGAGATAATTTTCCTGATATAAAAATGTGATACATGAGGATAAAAATGAACGATTTTTTGAAAATACTGATGAATATTCGTAGTCTGCGAGCTGCATTGCGCGAGCTCTCTTTCGAGCAGCTGGTCGAAATCAGAGAAAAATTCGAAGAGATTTTTGCTGAGCGTGAGCAGCAAGAGAGCAAATTGAGAGAAGAGTCCGCTGAACGCCTGCAAAAACTGGCTGAGTTTACCGAGCTGCTGAAACAAGCGGGCATAGATCCGAGTGAGCTTGTTGGTACTGCAACCACTGCAAAAGCAGAGGGTACAGTAAAGAGCAAGCGCGCTCCTCGTCCTGCAAAATACAAATACACCGAAGACGGTCAGGAGAAAACCTGGACTGGCCAAGGTCGCATGCCCAAGACCATCGCAGAAGCAGTGGCTAATGGTCGTGCATTGGAAGAGTTTTTGATCTAGTGCTGAGAGCCCATGCCAGCTCGGCGTGGGCCTTTAATTCTATCTGTAGTAGGAGCACCGTATGGGGAGGACATTGGAGGATATGATTTCATCCGAATCACCCGAGGTTGTCCAGAGAGCCAAGGCTCTGGCCGAAGAGCAACTGGTACGTCTCAGTGTGACCAAACTGCTTTCAAATCTCGGGCCTGGTGATGTTCCTACAATAGATCCCGATGTTCTCGATAGTTTGTTATCACTCAAAAGATTAGTTGAGAGCCATGACTGTCGGTTAAGTCTATTCGTTCATATGCCTGACGGCACACATCATGGCGTCAACATTTAACTAAATAGCGTCATTTGTACACCAATCGCAGCTTTCATCTACCAGATGAAATTAACGCCCCATGGCGATGCTTTTTCAAACTCCCTCGGTGTGCAAGCGGATCTGATAGCGTGTATTGCGTCCGCCACCAGGTAATTTCTCAATGCACCCCCTACCCACCAATTCGGCCAGATGGCGTGTAGCCGTCGCCTTGCTGACTCCGGCGACTTTTTGATATTGGCTGGCGTTGATGCCATTTTCAAAACCTTGTTGGCCGCCATCCAATAAACGGTTAATAACCTTGGTTTGCTCTGGACTCAGACCATCATGACAGTGCTGCAACCAGAAATGTTTTTTGGCAAGAGAACGCTCAATAACCTGTAATGCCAGCTCTATGGCGTAATCCAGTGTGTCGAGGAACCAACAGATCCAGGAGGTAATATCTAGCGAGCCCCTCTGCGCTGACTCAAGCGCTCGATAGTAGTCACCCCGCAGCTCTAGAATCGCAACTGACATGGCATACAGCCGGATGCTGTGGCTGTCAGCCTGTGACAGCGCGAGATCGGTCAATGCCCGCGTGAGCCGCCCATTACCATCATCAACGGGATGCAGGGTCACGAACCAGAGATGGCAAATCGCCGCACGAAGCAGTGGATCCATCGTGGGGTCATGCCGAGTCTGGTTAAACCAGGGGATGAACTCGGCCAGTTGATCGTCCAGAGTTGCTCTGGGCGGTGCCTCAAAATGCACGGTGGGGCGATCTACACGTCCAGAGACAACCAGCATCGGCGCATCTCCTCGCAACTGCCCTACATGCAGCCGCTTCACCGACCATTCGTTGACGGGGAACAACCAACGATGCCATTGGTAAAGCCGCTCAATCGTCAACGGCTGTCCATGATTGTCGATGGCATCCAGCATCATGGCCGCGAGCCCCTCTGAGCGCTCTGATACTGGATAGGACTGAGTTTGTGAGCCTCCTAACCGCCTATCCAGAGAGGAACGCACGGATTGTGCATTGAGGCGTTCGCCTTCGATAGCGGACGAGGCGATGATGTTAGCCAATAACGTGTCCAACGTTTGGTCGGGGTTCCCCAACCTGGAATGACGACCGATTAGAATTCCCTGCCTGCGTTGAACCTGCCGTAATCTGGGCAATATCTCGCTATCCCGCCAACGAAAATGGGGCCAGTCGGCTTGTTGCCAAATCCAAAATGGTTCCATTATTTCCTCATTAAATTTGTCACGATATCAAAATGGGGCTAGTGAAAAAATACCATAATATAATTCTATCTCCATAACTATCTGTTGCTAGTTTATATGCTTGGTTGTAAATCATCATGCCTTAAAGGTTTAATTAACGACCGCTAATAACGCAGCCCATAAAAATGGGGGGCAAAGCCCCCCATTTATTATTCTTCTAGATAGCTATTTTTGAGTGCTGTCTTTCAGACACTTTTCAACATAACTTGTCTTCGCTGCGCCACTGAGTTTCTTGTCCGCTGCGACCTGCTCACATTGGCCTGCTTTGTCAGCGACATTCAGGGTCTTGACGCACTTCTCGATATAGCTGGTCTTGGCTGCGCCGCTGAGCTTCTTGTTCGCAGCGGCCTGTTCGCATTGGCCTGCTTTGTCAGCGACATTCAGGGTCTTGACGCACTTCTCGATATAGCTGGTCTTGGCTGCGCCACTGAGCTTCTTATCCGCTGCGGCCTGCTCACATTGGCCTGCTTTATCAGCGACTTTCAGGGTCTTGACGCATGCTTTAATGTAGTCAGCTTTAACATCTCCAATGAGATTTTTTTCAGTCGCTTTAGCTTCACATTGCTGCTGGGGTTCAGTCTGTGCATAAGCCGTGTTTGCACAGATAGCTCCCATGAATAACACACCAAGTAGCATTCCAGTACGTTTCATATAACAAGCCCTTTTGTTAGTTCCATTATTGTCATTAAAGCCAAAAGCATAGTGAGATGAGGTGCTTACGCTTTGAGCTTTTAGACTATAGCCGCTTGATATACATGTTAACAATGGACTTTTGGCTCAGTGTGCCTATGTATGCAAGATCGTTGACTGCCACAACCGATGCGATAACTCCAAGTTCGCCGCCCTGGCGCATTATGTCAGAGGATACAATCATCGATTTGAGTGTTTTTTGAGCACGACAATCCATGACCATGCCCACCCAATCATTGAACACATATTAATCAGTTACATTGTTGATGGGTTGCACATGAAAGCCCATCAATGCATTATGCGAAACCGGTGAATATTGATTCACCTTGGCTTGTTCAGATATGGGAAGAATAATATGAAAAAATGTGGCATTGTTGCGATTGCGGGTGTGATGTCCTTACTCACCGCATGTACCCCGTTTAAGCGTCTTCAAAGTGAAGAGGAAATCCACAATTCAATTAGTGGCAGTTGGACAGTTTTACATGACGGCCATCAAAAAATTGAAAACCTAACGCCTCCTGCTGTCATTAACTTCGATCCAGTAAAAAACAAGATCTCTGGTTTCGATGGCTGCAACAAATTTAACGGTAGCTATGTAATGGAACAGAGCATTTTGAAAGGCAAGGTAATGTCTACCAAGATGGGCTGCTCTGACCCAGTAGCGAGTAACATTAGTAGCACTATGCAGTCACTTTTCGCTAATGGTGCAGAAGTTGTATCAGTAAACTTTATGGGGGCAAAAGTGATTATGCTCCGTAATAAAGAAATGAAGCAAGAGTTGCGCCTGGGGAATTCTGAGCAGTTATCGAAAGATAAAAAGTAATTTCATGTGCTCTTCCCACAGGAGTGGGAAGAGCACTTACAATAAAAATTGTGATATCTATTTATGGTAGTAAGTCTCGAATATCACACCCCAGTACCCTAGCCAGACGATAAGCCTTCTCCAGGGTGATATTGACCTGACCACGCTCAATCCGTCCTACATAGCTTCTATCAATCTCTGCCACATGCGCGAGTGCATCTTGCGATACGCCCAATTGAAGCCTTCTATCACGTACAGCATCACCAAACTTTTTTGCTAAATCTTGCATGTCTCGCCTCTCTCTGGCGAGCACTATCTCTGGTTGTCTGGCGAACGACCACGGACTATAATCCGCAATTGAATGAAAATTTTTACTTCAGATTCTCGTGAGAGAAAAAGGATAACTTATGGATACCCAGACTGTGTGGTTACCAACCGCGCTCTACACCGCACTCATTCGATTGCAGATGGATGACTTCACTACAACGGAGTGCTTGAACGCAGTCTTTGGTGAATCAGAGTACAATCAGGCCCATAAGAGGCGATATGGCCTCGTTTATCGTAATCTGATGAAGTTGGTTGACGCGGGTTTCCTGGAACGGAGAAATGTTGATGATGTCCGATCGTATCCAAGTTTCGTTAAAACCCCTCTATTTCATGATGTGAACTTTCAAGAGGAATTAATTGGCCCAGCGACTCAGGGAGAGCTGGAAGTTCAGGAGGCTCAGGAGTATAAAGAGGAATCGAACGATGCTCTCTTAGATGAGTTAAACGCGAAAGCGAGCCTCTACCGTATTGAAATTCAGGAGTGCCAGGCAGCAATTGCTGAATACAATATGCTGCAAACAAATTTTCCCGCGTTAGAAGTTACTATTGATAATGCACTTCGGAATACCAGTCAGAAATACCGAGACTTAAGGGGACGGCTGGCAGCTGTGGAGAAGGTGATGAGGGCTTTGGGGAGCACCGAGTTGGCCCGCTAATATCATCCATTCTATATATAAGCCGATCTTGACTACATGACCCTAGGTGTCTGTGATTTTAGGTCATGTAGTTTACCTCACCGCTGCTCGTTGATATACCTAGCGGTACACATAATAGTGTCAATATATGATATACAGAATACCATCCTCTCGCTACACCTCAGTTAAATAGCTTTCATCCATTTCGGGATGGGC
Organism: Aeromonas sp. 604443; assembly: GCF_049170315.1. Lineage (NCBI taxonomy): Bacteria > Pseudomonadati > Pseudomonadota > Gammaproteobacteria > Aeromonadales > Aeromonadaceae > Aeromonas > Aeromonas sp. 604443. The sequence goes on along the minus strand of NZ_JAAKMI010000002.1, from coordinate 161,865 downwards.
TTTAAATCTCTCTATGGAAAAATAAAGACGATACTTATCCAATCAATTTATAGGATCATGCGAATTTTTGATAGTTGCATATTCCAACCTAGTTACATGCTGCAAAATCATGCTACGACTTACCAATGGCCTGTGCATAGGGATGATATCAACAGTCCGAAAAGTAGACACGACAATAGCCAGTCTACACTACTTCTTCGCAACCTTGATATTTGGCTAGCGAAGTTAAAGCATGATGGTTTTCTACGAGAACAGTTAAAATCTCCTGATGATGTTCAGCATATTTTTAATAATATTGAAAAGGATGATGCGCTTGATATTTTTAGCAAGGAAGTTTCTGACTTGGCAGCCTCTGTTTATCGAGGTATGTACCCATATGATAGAGAGAAAGACATAAACAAATTAGTCTACAAATCTATTTATATTTAAGTAAACAAATAATTTTCCGAAAAATATTACCGCCTTTAACCATGGCCCCAATGGGGCCAATGAGTAACATCGTAGGATCTTACTATTATTTCTCAGGTTGTCTGACCCAATAATGAGGACTATAATCCTCACCCTAATTTTGATTCCTACTAATTGTTGTCTTTCGAGACTGAGGGTTACCTATGGGCTCCCAAACTGTGTGGCTTCCAACCGTACTCTACACTGCACTAATTCGGTTACAGCTGAACGATTTCACTGCACAGGAGTGCGTAATCGCGGTATTTGGTGACAAGTTAAAGCGCCCATCAAAACATAAATACTATGGACTCATATACCGCCATCTGAACAAGTTGGTCGGTATGGGTCTTTTGAATAGGCGCAGTGTGGGCAATAAATGGTTTCGTCCAAATTACGTCAAAACACCGCTTTTTGATAAGGTAACTTTTCAGGAAGATCTACCAAGCTCAGAGGTTCCGGTAACTCCGGTCGAGCAAAAGGCTGTCGTGGAAGTGAGGAATGAAGGGCTACGGGAGCTGGAGGCCAGGGCGAGTTCATATCGATTTGAGCTCCAGGAATACCAAGCTACATTCGCCGAATACAACGAGCTACGAGCAGATTTCCCCGCGCTAGATGCAACCATTGATAGTGTGCTCAGGCACACCAGTCAGGAATTTCAGTCCTTACGAGGACGGTTGGCTGCCGTGGAGGAGGTGATGAGGGCGTTGGGGAGAAGCTAACGTATTGTTGAACCTTGCTTTCAACAAATCACTGACTCATTCAACTGAGAGCGTGTGCATAAAAATGGTGCTGACTATCAGAATCGAACTGATGACCTACTGATTACGGGTCAGTTGCTCTACCTACTGAGCTAAGTCAGCTAAAACATACCAAATAGTGACAATCAATATTCGGGTGTAAATAACCTACATTTTTGAAGGCTTGTTTATGTCAATCTTGTTTGTTGATTGTCAATCTACCCTCAAGATCTGTCAATAATCCAGTGAATTTCGGCGTGTCAATCAAACCAACAAAACAAATACAAAAAGCATTTAAAAAACAACGAATTAGAGTGTGTCAATGTTGAGGCATGCAACATATAAAGCCTAATTACGAATGCGCTGCTCTACCAACTGAGCTATACCGGCTTGTTGCTCTCCACATTCATAAAAAATGACCGGCAAGTCAATTGAGCCAACTCGATTTTATGAGTTGGCTCATGGTGTTAGAGCACGATTTACAGATCGACAAACTCGGGGATATGGGCCCGGCCGCGGCTTTCGAGGAAATCGAGCAGGGCGCGGGGGGAGCGCACCAGGATCAGCTCTGGCGGGAAGCCCGCTTCGGTTACCAGACGGTGGCAGTGGTCAAAATCGCCAAGAGTAAATGCCACGTGGGAATCGGAGCCGAAAGTGAGATAGGCCCCCAGATCTCGCGCGGCTTCGACTATGGCACGGCAGTTGCTTTCGCTCCCCGGACGGGAATGAATGAAGGAGGAGTTGTTGATCTCCAGCGCCACCCGATAGTCAGCTGCCGCCTTGACCACCGCCTGAATGTCGATGGGAAATGAAGGGTTGCCCGGGTGGCTGATCATGTCGACCCGGCCGCTCTTGATGGCGTTGATCATCGCCTGGGTGTGGGTTGCCTGATCGCAGGGAGGGAATACCTGCTCATGAAAACCCGCCATGATCATGTCGAGGCGCGACTCATAGCGCTCGGGAAAATCGATTTCCCCGTCGAGGTTTTTGATGTTGGCCTCGATACCCCGCAGGATCCCTACCCCATCCACCACTCTTGGCAATATCGGCAAGTTGGCAAAGTGCCAGACATGAGGGGCATCGGCCATCTCGGGGCCATGATCCGTGGTGGCGAACAGCTTGATCCCCTTGGCCCTGGCTATCGGCAGATAGTCGTGGATGGTGCTGTAGGCATGGGTGCTGGCAATGGTGTGAGTGTGGGTATCGACCGGGTACTTCATCTTCTCTCCCCTCATATTTTGAAAGGGCAGCATAACAAAGAGCGGCAGCTTGGGCCACGCCAGTGCTTGCCACACTTTGTCACAAAATACCGCGAAGCTGACATAGTCTGAAGGACCCTGGCTGGCATACTGCCTCCGTCGATACATGCCTGAACTCGCATCGACAGTTTGCCGTCAGGATGACGCGAACTCACTTTCCCCACCGTCGCGCCCTGCGGCGGTTTTTTTTGCCTGCCAACCGCAAACCGGTAACAGACGCGCAAAAAAAGGCCCAACTAGCATGGTGCAGGTTGGGCGAGACTTAATGTTTAATTGCAGTGGCATAGATATAGAGTCCTGCTTTTTGACTAAGTTCCGCCCACTTTGCTTTTTTCATCGAAAAACATTCCGCTAACACTCATTCACATTCTCTTGACACTTCACGTTATGAAACGTACTTTTTAAACATTCGTTTAAGTGAGGTGTCCTGTGAGTAAAATCGATACCAAAAACCGTATTCTCGACGCCGCTGAAGTGCTGTTTGCCGAGCGGGGATTCGCCGATACCTCTTTGCGTCTGATCACCAGTGAGGCCGACGTCAATCTGGCGTCGGTGAACTATCACTTCGGCTCCAAGAAGGAGCTGATCCAGGCGGTGCTCGACCGCTATCTGAGTCTGTTTATGCCTGATCTAGATGCCCGCCTGCGGGTGCTGATGGAGCAAGAGCAGCTGACCCTGCTGCAACTGTTTGAAAGCTTTGTCGAACCGCTGATGAAGCTCTCGGCGGTGCGGGCCAATGGCCCGGCCATCTTCATGCAGCTGCTGGGGCGCGGCTATATCGATAGCCAGGGTCACCTGCGCCGCTTTATCACCGCCCACTATGGCCCCATTTTGCAGCGGATCACCCAGGCCATCTCCAAAGCCAACCCGGCCCTGTCGCCAGCGGATCTCTTCTGGCGCCTGCACTTCACCCTGGGCACCGTCGTCTTCACCATGGCCTCTGCCGATGCGCTGCGCGACATCGCCCTGGCCGATTTTGGCCAGCAGCTCGATGTCGAGGGGCTGGTTCGCAACGTCATTCCTTATCTGGCGTCCGGAGTCGGGGCGCCAGTGGAGTCGACCAGGCTCTCCCTGGCCGTGTAACAACCAACAATAAATCAACGGAAACAGTGAAATAGAAGGAACTTCGGTATGATCACATTGCTTATCCTGCTGGTGCTGGCGATTGCCGTTGTGCTCGGCGTCCCCTCACTGCGCAAACAGTGGGTAACCCGTCCTGTGTTCGGCATCTTCAAGAAGATATTGCCGCCCTTGTCGGCCACCGAGCGGGAGGCCATGGAAGCCGGCTCCGTCTGGTGGGATGGCGAGTTGTTTCGCGGCAACCCCGACTGGAAAAAGCTGCACGGCTACGGCAAGGCCGAGCTGACCGCCGAGGAGCAGGCCTTTATCGACAATCAGGTCGAAACCCTGCTCGCCATGGTTGATGACTTCAAGATCGTCAACGAGACCAAAGACCTGCCGGAGCCGGTCTGGGACTATCTGAAGAAGGAAGGCTTCTTCTCCCTGATCATCCCGAAATCCTATGGCGGCCGCGAGTTCTCGGCGATTGCCAACTCCACTATCGTCACCCGCATCGCCACCAAGAGCCTGAGCGTGGCGGTCACCGTCATGGTGCCCAACTCCCTCGGCCCGGGCGAGCTGCTGATGCACTATGGCACCCAGGCCCAGAAAGATTTCTGGCTGCCGGGGCTGGCCAGTGGCAAAGAGGTGCCCTGCTTCGCCCTGACCGGTCCGGAAGCGGGCTCCGATGCCGGCGCCATTCCTGACAAGGGGATCGTCTGCAAGGGGATGCACAAGGGTGAAGAGGTGCTGGGTATTCGCCTCAACTGGAACAAGCGCTACATCACCTTGGCGCCACGAGCCACCGTGCTGGGGCTGGCGTTCAAACTCTATGACCCGGAAAAGCTGCTGGGTGACAAGGAAGAGCTCGGTATCACCTGCGCGCTTATCCCCACCAGCCACCCGGGTGTGCGCGTTGGCGATCGCCACTACCCCATGGGTCTGGCGTTCATGAACGGCCCGACCTTCGGCAAGGATGTGTTCATTCCGCTCGACTGGATCATCGGCGGCCCGGATTACGCCGGTCGCGGCTGGCGTATGCTGGTGGAGTGCCTCTCCGCCGGTCGCGGCATCTCGCTGCCTGCTCTGGGCACCGCTTGCGGTCACATGGCGAGCCGCACCGTGGGCGCCTACTCCTATGTGCGCAAGCAGTTCGGCATGTCCATCGGCAAGTTTGAAGGTGTTCAAGAGGCGCTGGCCCGTATCGGCGGCCTCACCTATCAGCTCGAAGGGGCCCGTCGCATGACCGCCGGTTCCCTGGACCTGGGTCAGGCGCCGGCCATCGTCACTGCGATTTCCAAGTACCACATGACCGAGATGGCGCGCCAGATCATGGATGACTCCATGGACATCCACGCCGGTCGTGCCATCCAGCTGGGCCCGAAAAACTACACCGGCTACGCCTACATGGGGATTCCGGTCGCCATCACGGTGGAAGGGGCCAACATCCTGACCCGCAACCTGATGATCTTCGGGCAAGGGGCCACCCGCTGCCACCCGTACGTCTTTGCCGAGCTGGAAGCGGCGGCTGATACCGACGTGGAGCGCGGTCTCGAGAAGTTTGACACCCTGCTGATGAAACACATCGCCTTTGGCGCCGGCAACTTCTTCGGTTCCCTGTTCCAGGGGTTGACTCTGGGTCAATTCAACAGCGCGCCGGTGGCCGGCGAAACCGCCCGTTACTACAAGCAGTTGTCTCGCATGAGTAAAGGGCTGGCACTGTGCGCCGACGTCTCCATGCTGATGCTGGGTGGCGATCTCAAGCGCAAGGAGATGATCTCCGCCCGTCTGGGTGACGTGCTGAGCCACCTCTATCTGGCCTCCGCCACCCTCAAGCACTACGAGGATCAGGGCCGTATGGTCTCCGATCTGCCGTTCGTGCAGTACGCGGTGGAGCGCAACCTCTACCTGATTGGCAAGGCGTTCGAGGGCTTTTTCCAGAACTTCCCGAACAAGGTGGTGGGTGCCGTACTCAAGCGCGTGGTATTCCCGTTCGGTGTCGGTTACAAGATGCCGGCAGACGATCGCTGCCACGCCATCTGTCTGGCCATGATGAAGCCGGGCGAATTCCGCGACCGTCTGACGGCGCTGTGCTACGTCGGCAAGGACGAGACGGATCCGGTCGGCCTGATGGAGCGCGCCTTCCAGGCCATGGTCGCTGTGCAGCCCTACGAGAAGAAGCTGGTGCAGGCCCAGAAAGAGGGCAAACTGCCCCGCAAACTGGCGCTGCCGGAGTTGGTTGCCGCCGCGCTGGCCGGTTCCATCCTGAGCAAGGACGAAGCGGACAAGCTGCTGGCCGCCGATGCCCTGCGCTACGAAGCGATCCAGGTAGACAACTTCGCCCCGGGCGAGCTGGAAGGCTTCTCCCAGCAAGCAAACAAGCAGCCAAACAAGGTCGAGCACGCCGCCTGATCCCCTGGCAAACCAGTACCAAACCGGCCCTTGTGGCCGGTTTTTTGTTTGTTAACCATGCATTTACAAGCCGGGAGAATTCCAGTTAAATGCTTGAGTCCCTGTTGCAGGGGCTTTGGAAGCAAGGCCAGCGGAATGGCCGATAACAACAACTCAGGAAGAGTGAATGAACCTCGCCAAAACGGCGATCGAACGCCCCATCTGGGTGGCGGTCTCGATCGTGCTGATTTTCCTGCTGGGCCTGCTCAGCATCCGGGGACTGCCGATCCAGCTGTTCCCCGACATCGACCGTCCACACCTCAACATCTCGGTGAGCTGGCGTTCAGCCTCGCCGCAAGAGATGGAGTCGGAGATCACCGACCCCATCGAGCAGGAGATGCAGGGGGTGCAAGGGCTCAAGAGCCTTGTCAGCAAAAGCTATCCCGGCTTTACCGAAATCGACATGGAGTTTGCCCTCGGCACCGACATGCAACGGGCCCAACTCGATGTGATTTCGCGATTGAACCGGGTCTCGGGATTGCCGGACAAGATCGGCGGCCCCTACGTCAACAACTACAGCAGCAACGATACCCTCACCTTCTTCTTCATCCAGCAGTTGCCCGGTGCCAAAGGGGTGATCGATGATCATCAGGCGCTGATCGAGGCGCGGGTCAAACCCGAGCTGGAGCGCATCGAAGGGGTCTCGACAGTCGCAGTCGAGGGGATCAACGAGCGCCAGATCCAGATCCGCTTCGACCCCTACCGCGCCGCAGAGCTTGGGGTGGAGATCCCGGTGCTGGCCAGCCGGGCCACCACCGGCTGGGACGTGTCGGCCGGTACCCTCGACATCGGTCGCTGGGAGTACAAGCTGCGCTTCGCCGGTCGTTACGATGTCGAGTCGCTGGGGGACAAGGTGGTGGACTGGCGCGATGGCCTGCCCATCTATCTGCGGGATGTAGCAGAAGTAAGGGTGGCCCGGGAAGAGAACCCGGTGCTGCGGATCCAGAACGGCAATACCGCCATCGCCACCCAGATCTTCAAGGAGAGCGGTGCCAATGCCCTGGCCTCCCTTGAGGCGATCAAGGCCCGGGTGAACGAGCTTAACCGCGAGGTGCTGGAACCGGTCGGGCTGCACATGGAGCAGTCGTTCGATGCCTCCCTCTACATCAATCGCGCCATCAGCATGGTCACTGCCAACCTGGGGCTCGGGGTGCTGCTCTCCTGTGCCATCCTCTGGCTCTTCCTGCGCCGGCTCAAGGCGACCCTGATGATTGCCCTCGCCATCCCCATCAGCATCATGCTCACCTTCTGTCTGCTCAAGGTGATGGATCGCACCCTCAATATCATCTCGCTGGCGGGCATCGCCTTTGCCGTCGGCATGGTGCTCGACGCCGCCATCGTGGTGCTGGAGAGCATCTACCGGCGCCACGAGCGGGGGGATTTGAGCAAGGCAGAGGCGGCGCTCGAAGGTACCCGTCAGGTGTGGACGGCGCTGGTCGCCTCCACCCTCACCACGGTCGCCATCTTCCTGCCGGTGCTGCTGCTCAACGATGTGGAGGGTCAGCTGTTTGCCGATCTGGCGCTCACCATCGCCTGCGCCGTGACGGTCTCCATGCTGGTCGCCGTCATCGTGCTGCCTGCGGTGGCGGCGCGCTGGATGGGACATGAAACACTGACCGATCCCTATGAGTCGCTGTGGCAGCGCACCACTCGTCATGTGATCCGCTGGACCTCGACCTCACGCCAGCGCTGGACGGTCATCACCCTGATGATGAGCCTGCCGGCCCTGGCCACCTGGGCGCTGCTGCCGAAGATGGACTATCTGCCGGACGTGAAACGGGACGCGGTGGATGTCTGGATGAACTTCACCCCCGGGGTCAACCTCAAGGCCCAGCGCGAAGAGGTGATCGATACCCTGATAGCCCGCCTCGCCCCCTACATGAAGGGGGAGAAAGAGCCTGCCCTCAAGAACTACTACATCTTGCGCTACCCGGGGGGCGCCCAGATTGGCGTGCGACCCAAGGACGAGACCCGCATCAAGGAGCTGGAGAGCCTGTTGATGAAACAGCTGCTGGTGGGTATTCCCGACACCCGGGTGTTCGGCGGTCAGGGGTCGCTGTTTGGCGGCTTTGACAGCGAGAACGGCGTCTCCCTGCTGCTGCAGGGAGGCAACCTGCCCGAGCTCTATCAGGCGGCCCGTGCCAGCATGGGGATCCTCAGCAAGGACCTACCGGGAGCACAGATCCGACCCGAGCCGAGTCTCGACTTCACCGCCCCCGAGCTCAAACTGGTGCCGCAAGATCGGCGTCTCGCCGAAGTGGGCTGGGATCGCACGCCCCTGCCCGCCATCATCCAGACCTTTGGCGACGGCTTGCGGGTTGGCGAGTATTTCGACGGCGAAGATCGGCTCGACATCATGCTGATGGGGCAGAGCTCCGCCAATCCGGACGAACTGAAGGCAGTGCCGCTGGCCACCCCCTCCGGACGCATCGTCCCCCTTGGCGAGCTGCTGAGGGTAGAGCACGACATGGGCCCGGCCAGTATCTTCCGGGCTGATGGGCGTCGCAGCATCAGCCTGCAGATAGCGCCCCCGGCGGGCATGACCATGGAGCAGGTGATCGACACCCTGAAAAACCGCAGTTTTGCCGCCATTCGCCCCCTGCTGCCCGCCGGTGGCGAACTGCGCATTGCCGGCAATGCCGACAGCCTGCAGCAGGCGCTCGACAATCTGGGGACTATCTTCCTGTTCGCCGTGGTGATCCTGCTGGTGCTGCTGTGGGGGGTGTTTGCTTCCCTCAAGGATGCCCTGCTGGTGCTGCTCACCCTGCCCCTTGCCTCGGTTGGCGGCGTGCTGGCGCTGCAACTGAGCGGGCTGCTGGTGCCGCTGCCGATGGATCTGCTCACCATCATCGGCTTTGTCATCCTGCTGGGACTGGTGGTCAACAACGCCATCCTGCTGGTGCATCAGACCCGCACCGCCGAGCGGGACGGCATGAGCCGTCAGCTGGCGGTGGCCGATGCCCTGCAAAGCCGGATGCGCCCCATCGCCATGACCAGCCTCACCAGCATCTTCGGCATGCTGCCGCTGATGCTGAGCCCGAGCGAGGGGAGCGAAATTTACCGCGGGCTCGCCACCGTCATTGTCGGCGGCATGAGCTGCAGCACCCTGTTTACCCTGATCCTGTTGCCTGCCTTCCTGCGTCTCGGGGAGCAGGTGGCGATCCCACAACCCCTGCGCCAGCGGGCCTGAGCAAGGAGCTCATCGATGACACATATGATTACCCGAATGTTGGCTGGCGCTGTGCTGATTGCAGGCAGCACGCTACCGGTATTGGCCGATCAGGGCAAGATGGTGACCCTGGCGGATGTGACCCAAGGGGATGCGGCCGCCAATATCTGGGTCAGCGGCACGGTGGCGAGCCGTCAGCAGGCGGCGCTCAGCGCCGAAGTGAGCGGCCGGGTGGAGTGGATCGCCGAATTTGGCAGCCGGGTCAAAAAAGGGGACGAGCTGCTGCGCCTCGACAGCGCAGCACTGCCCCTCTCGCTGGAGCAGGCCCGCGCCGAGCAGGCGAAATGGCAGAGCAACCTGCGCTTCGCTCGCGCCGAATCCCAGCGGATCACCCGACTGCACCAGCAAAAGAGCGCCTCCCAAAGCCAATACGACAAGGCTAGTTACGATGTGGAGCAGGCCGCGCTGGCCGAGCGACTGGCCGCCATACAGGTGAACCAGATTGAGGAACAGCTGCGCCGCAGCCACATCTATGCCCCGTTCGACGGAGTGGTGAACAACCACTTCATCCAGCCCGGCGAGCATGTGGACGCGGGCGAGCAGGCGCTGGAGCTGGTCAACCCGGATCAGCCGGATATCCGCCTGCAAGCCCCCATTCTATGGGCCCAGCAGCTGGCGCCGCAAACCCGGCTGCGGGTGGAGGGGGAGCAGCTGAGCGGTCATGGCGTCTATTACCAGCGAGCCGCCAGCGCCGATCCCAAGTCGCGCCTCATCGAGCTGCGCCTCAAACCGGAAGCGGGCACCTTCATCATCGGCTCGCCGGTGCGGGTTGCCCTGCCACTGGGGGAGCAACAGAGCATGCTGCTGCCCCGGGATGCCCTGGTGCTCGGCACCGATGGCAGCGTGGTCTATCAGGTGGCGCGAAGCGGCAAGGCGCTCAAGGTGAATCGGGTGCCGGTCACCGTGCTGTTTGGCGACAGCCAGCAGGTGGCGGTGAGCGGCGCCCTCAAGCAGGGGGACCGGGTGGTGGTACGCGGTGCCGGCAGCCTGCAGGATGGCGACACCATAGCGCTGTTCAAGGGCTAACCACGCCCGACGTAGGCTGGCCAATCTTTACCCGCTTGGCCCGGGACATACAGCCAAACGGGCCACAGTTTGCTATCTTGGCGGCCATCACTCGCGTTTAGAGCAATCAACACCCATGAGCATTATTTTGGGCATCGATCCGGGATCGCGGATCACCGGATACGGGGTTATCCGGGTCGTGGGCGGCAAGGCCGAATACTTGGGCTCTGGCTGCATCCGCACCGATTGCGGCGAGCTGCCGGAGCGCCTCAAGCAGGTCTATGACGGGGTATGCGAGATCATCACCCAGTTCAAACCCACCGAGTTTGCCATCGAGCGGGTCTTTATGGCCCGCAACGCCGACTCGGCCCTGAAACTGGGGCAGGCCCGGGGCAGCGCCATCGTCGCAGCAGTCAATGCCTACCTGCCGGTGAGCGAATACTCCGCCACCCAGATCAAGCAGGCGGTAGTCGGCACCGGCGGTGCCGCCAAGGAGCAGGTGCAGCACATGGTGACCCATCTGCTGAAACTCTCCGCCACCCCGCAGGCGGATGCAGCAGATGCCCTCGGCGTCGCGCTCTGCCACCTGCACACCCGCCAGAGCCTGATCAAGATGGCCGGTCGCGCCAGCAGCTCGGTACGTGGCCGCTATCGCTGAGCCCTTATGTCCCCCCACGGCTCGTCTCTGTGTCAGCAAATAAAAAACCGCCCCGGCTATCCGGGGCGGTTTTGTTTGGCCGTTTTGTTTGAGCGCTTAGCGAGCCGAAATGGTGATGCTGGCGAGATCGATCAGATTGACCGCCCCCTTTTGACCGCCTGCATCGTTGTAGGTGTCGTTCGCCTTCAGGTAACTCATGTTGTAAAAATCGCTCACTCGAATGTCATACTCTCCGGCGGGCAGATCCACCACGAACGGCGTCGAGTCACGCAACGGTTTGAGGTCGCCCTCTTTCATCACATGGGGCATCTGCACCATGCCGCTGGCGACAACCTTGCCACCACTAAGCATCGAGATCCGTTTCACCCCGTTGGTCACCCCCAGATTGATGGCATGCTGGGCATTGCTGTATTGCAGGCGAATAGCGTGCTTGCCATCCAGCTTGACCCCCTGCACCAGCAAGCTGTCGTCGGGGCGGCCCCAATCCTTGAGGTAAGGGACGGGAATGGCCCCATCGGCGGCGCTCACACTGCCGGTATGGGAGACGTTGGCCCCATCGATGGCGATATGTTGCAGCGCAGGCTGATAGCAAACCGGCTTGGCATGATGGGAGCGGTTGCCGGACTCCGGATAGACCGCCTCGGCACTGTAGCAATAGGCCTGGCCCGGCTGTAACACCATGTCGTCGACCCAGTTGGTCGCACGATCCAGCCCGGAGGCCACCTGCTTGCCATCCCGATAAATGTTGTAGCTGAGCGCCCCCTTGTTGACACTATCCTGCAGGGCAACAACCAGCTTGCCACTCTGCTCGCTAACCCCGAGCAGGGTCGGCTCGGTCGGTGCAAACACCTGCCGGTTCTCGACATCCAGCGGCGCCACATCCTTGATCAGGCGGATCCCCTGATCATCAGCCACGGCGGCACCGAGCGTCACCTCAATCCGGTTGCTAGGGGCCAGCATATTTTCACTTATCTGCTCACCCACCGGGGCGCCATTGAGGGTAATGCTGCGTACCGGATAGTAACTACCCTCCCCGCCCAGCTCCGGCAGTTGCAGCACTATGTCAATCTGCTTGCCACGATAGTTCAATCCCTTGAGTGCAGCCTCGGGCTTGGCCCCCATTAGCTTGTGCAAGTGAGCGGTGACAAACGGCTTGATCCGGATCCCCCCCTCTTCCACCTTGTAGCCGAAGGTGGTGTCGGTCACCATGCCAAGGTAGCCCCCGACAGACCAGAGCTGGCGCTGGGAGTTGATCACCGGCCCGGTCAAATCGGGATGGGCCAGATCCATCAGGGAGGGCTGGCCGGAGAGCCACTCGAGGTTCTCCATGTTGGAGAGGTTCAGCGCGGCACCGCGCATCAGGGAGTCGATATGGTGATCGACCACGGCAACGTTCTGCACCATGGCCGCCGCCTTCAGCCCGTAGGCGGAGACAAAGGGCCAGATGGCGCGGTTATGGTAAACCGGCATATCGGGTTGCTGCGGGAAGTAGACCGGTGCGCCATAAGGGCCCATGGGATAGCGACTGATGATCTCTTTGGCCTGCGCCTCATCGGCAACACCGGCCAGAATGGCGAGGGATTCCCCCAATAGATCGAACTTGTAGGCCGGGCTCTGATCGGTAGTGGTGTTGATCAGGCTGGCATACATCTTCTCGTCCGCCAGCCAGAAAGCGCGATTAATCGCCAGCTTCAGATCCCCCGCCCACTGGTTATAGCGGATCGCCAGCTCATCGTGCCCCAGCTCGCCCGCCACCCGCGCGGCCAGCAGCAACCCCTGATAGTGGGTCACGTTGGTGGAGAGAGATTTGCTCATGCCGATGTGGGCGATATCGGCGGTGATCCACTTGGCATAGGTCTGGTCGCGCCAATCGAGGAAGGATTGCTCGCCGACATAGAGACCATCTGCGCTATCGAAGGCGGCCAGACGATCACTCTCTATGGTGTTGCTCAGTCCTTCAAAGACATCGGGCAAGAACGCGCGGCGCTCGGCATCAGGCAGGGCAGCCAGCACCCGCTCGGCCCCCAGGGCCCAGCTCATGCGGTCGGTACTGATGGGCCAGCTGCCCCCGGTACCGGTATCCTGGATGATCTGGCGTCCTTGCGGGATCAAATTGTCCAGATCGCTTTTCAGCTCGGCTCTGAAATCCGAGAGCTTGAATCGCAGGGAGTTACGCGCACGCTGAGGATCAAGCGCCCCCAGCCCCAGATCGGTGGCGTAGGAGAGATCCCGCGTCCAGACGTAATGCCACTTGGCGCCGGTTTCAAAACAGTCGCACGGGATCGCCTGACCCCCGTTGTAACTGCCATCCTTGACCTGCGCCACGCTGTTCTGGCGCATCTCGTGGGTAGCCAGCGCAAACAGGGCATCAAAGACCATGTTGCCGGAGCGCAGGCGGGGCAGATCCGCTTGCTCCTGATAGGTAGTAAAGCTATCACCCGGATCACGCAACTCCTGAGTGGTCGACTGCGCATAGCTACGATACTCGTCACTGGCCCGCTTGACCGAGAAGGTGGCCGTTTCCGTCACTCCGGGCTTATAGGTCTCATACTCACGCTTCTCGATCAGCTCATGCCCTTCATGGGGATTGATCATGCCCAAATCACTATCGCCTGCAACGCTGACCTGCAACAGAGGAGCATTCTCATCCTGGCTGGCATCCAGCAGGAACTTGTAATACCCCTCCTGCTCTACCCGCACGGTTGCCAGCTGGCACTGAGCATCGCAGCGCTGCATCTTGACCGGGTTGTTCAATGCAATGACGCCATTGAGCCCAAAGCCGATCCCCTCCTGCGCGGAGGCAATCTTTATCTTGTGCTCACCCGTCGTCAGCTTGGCCACCATCACATACTGCTTGTCCCCCTGATAGATCATCTGCAGCACGGGCGCCAGATTGCCATCAATCCCTTTCAGGTAGAGACTCTCGCTGTAATTGGGATCATCACGCACCATGGAGAACTCGATGGCCGGAGCAGCCAGATCGTCATTGGTCACCTTGACCTGAATGTCGAGCAGCCCCTTTTCCGTCACCACCAGACGGTTGTTCTGCCCGTTGTTCTGGTAGTACATGGGGTAGACCTGACCGGGGAAGATGCTGGTCTCCTTGCGGGAGTCCGCAGAAAAATCGGGATATTTGGTCCACTCGGGGCCGGCCACTTTGAAGGGGGACATTCCAGAGTTCATCTTAAGGTTGTCCAAACGATAGACGCCCTCCTTGAAGGTCAGTTTGAACTTCTCCTCACGACCCCAGCCACTGAATTCACCGACCAGATAGAGATCAAAATTCCAGGGCGCTTTCACCTCGGGTTTGACCCCGTTATCGTTACCGCTGGATGCGCTGTCGTTACAACCGGACAAAAGAACCCCGCCGCAGCATAACGCCACGGATAAAGCCAATGGACGAATTTTCATATATTCCCTTCGTTACTTTTTTGTTTTGTTATTGATACAGCATTGAGTAAAACTGTTTTTGTCAGTTTACGTGGTCAGCATTCGCCAGAAAAATAGACCATGTCACCATCGACATAGATAACATCTATAACCAGATGAAATTACGTGATCCCCAGCACCAAACCGGCTATCAGGCGGTAAAAATGAATTGAAAACAACGTGAAGGGAGCCACATAAAATAGCCTGTCAGCGAAGAGGATTATTTGACAGCCCATGGTGATTACACTAGCTTGGCGCACCACCCGCCCATGACCGGACGCCATATTCGTGGACAAGCATCTAAGACAATTTATTGCAGTAGCCACCCACAAAAATGTCAGTCTGGCCGCCAGGCAAATGGGACTCAGCCAGCCGACGCTGACACACAACATGAAAAAACTTGAGGAGAGTCTGGGCACGACCTTGCTGGTCAGACATGCCAGCGGCGTGACGCTCACCGCCGCCGGAGAGCTGCTGCTGGAGCAGGCGCGCGTAATGCAGCGGATCTACGATGATACCCTCAGGCAACTGGCCAGCCTGCACGAGCGAGCCGCGCGGCCACTAAACGTGGGCACCGGACATGCGTGGTGGCAACCGGTATTGCAACCTGTCACCGCCCGTTATCAGCAAGCCAATCCATCCTGCGCCATCAATATTGAAGTCGGCAACCATCTGCGCCTGCTCGATCTGCTGCTCGGCAATCATATCGATCTGTTTCTCGGACATGAGATTCACGGGCTGGCCAAAAATTACAGCCTGATATTTATTCCGCTTTTTATTTCTCACGATGGGGTATTTGTCAGAGCGGGTCATCCCCTCACAGGGAAAATATGCAGCAAGCAGGATCTGGTTTATTATCCCAGCCTGCTGGTGACCCCGGATGAGGATAAATATCTTCATCTGGTCGAGGACTTGGCGCGCAAAAAACAGGAGCGCGCCGCCATGAAACTGAATGATAAAATCATTTATAGCAGCAACTCCTTGCTCACTAGCATTGATATTATCAATAGCAGCAATGCTGTCATGCCATATCCGGTGAGCATGGCCAGTTATTTTTCCAGATTCGGCATCGGCACGCTGCAAATGAGCGAAGAGTACAACAAGGGGACGATCGGAATTTATATTCCCCGCGAGAAGATTGATGATCCTCACATTCAGATGTTGTGTCAGGACATTCAGGCTCAGGTCGCTTGCAATAGCCCCTTAATTGCCACCTTCTGAACCAGCGGCAACCGGGCCCTTCATCAAGGTCACGGGCTGGATGAATCAACAGCTCATCCAGCCAGATGTACCAATCCTTACACCAGCTCCCCCAGCGCGCCGATCAGGGCGTCGAGCCCCTGGTCAACCTTCGAGCGTGGGCAGCCGACGTTGAGGCGGATATAACCTGTACCTTCCGGGCCGTAGGTGTCGCCGCGCATGATGGCGACCCGGTATTTCTCCACCAGCAAAGTTTGCAGCGCATCCATCCGTTCGGGGGAGTCGATGCCAAGGCCGCGCAGGTCAATCCAGGCGAGATAGGTTCCCTCGGGCACCCGATAGTCGATGGCGGGGAAAGCCGCGTTGAGCCGCGCCGCCACATGAGCGAGATTGCCGTGCAGGTAGGATTTGAGCGCATCGAGCCAGCCAGCACCGTCCCGATAGGCGCTGATATGGGCCAGCACCCCGAGAATGGGCGGCGATGAGAGGCCGTGGGCCGCCTTGAGCCGCTGCAGATAGGCGGCCCGCGCCGCTGCGTTGGCGATAAAGGAGTAGGCGCCGCCAAGGGCGGGAATATTGAAGGATTTGGAGCCCGAGCTAACCAGCGCCCAGTGATCGTCCGGCGCCACCTCGCTCCACGGCAGGTAGCGGGCAAAGCTCACATCCATATGGATGTCGTCCGAGATGACCTTGACCCCATGGCGCTGGCAGATGGCGGCCATCCGGCCCAGTTCATCCCGCGTCCAGACCCGGCCGGTGGGGTTGTGGGGGCTGCAGAGCAGCAAAATCCGGCAATCGGGACGAGCGGCTTGCTGCTCGAAACATTGCCAGTCGATCTGGTAACTCCCCTCTGATTTTTTGAGCGGGCAAGGCAGCAGCACCCGATCGTTGGCAGTCAGCATATTGCCGAAGGCGTCGTAGGCGGGGGTGTGCACCAGCACTCCTTCGCCCGGCGCCGACCAGAGGCTCACCAGCTGGGCAATCACATAGATGACCGAGGGGCCGTAAACCAGCGTCTCGGGGTCGAGGCTCGCCCCGTAGCGGTGGGCAAACCAGTCGCTCACCGCCCCCTTGAAGTCATCGTGATTCCAGCGGCTGTAGCCAAATACTCCGTGCTCAAGGCGGGTTGCCAGGGTCTGGCGAATGCAGGGGGCGGTCTCGAGATCCATGTCGGAGATGGTAAAGGGGAGCAGATCGGCATGGCCAAAACGGTCGGCCACATAGTCCCACTGGGTGCAGTAGGTGCCGTGGCGGTCGACCACGCGGTCGAAGTCATAAATATCGTGCATGAAGTTTCTCCCTCCATAAACAGGAGACATATTGGGAGAGGCAAACAAGGGGGGCTTGCGCCCCCCGTTCGGTTCTTATTAGCCGCTTCAGGCCCCCATCAGGCTCTGCAGCTGGTTTTTCACCAGATGCACCTGCGGGCCGATCACCACCTGCAGGTTGTGCTCGTCGAGCTTGATCACCCCGATGGCGCCGTTTGCCTTCAATACCTTGTCATCGACCCGGCTCATGTCCTGCACCGACATCCGCAGGCGGGTGATGCAGTTATCGAGCGCCAGAATGTTATCGGCGCCGCCCAGGGCGTTGAGGATGATTTCACCGTTGTAACCGCTGTTGCCGGCCTTCTTGCCTGCGGGCTGGGCAGCTTCGCTGGTTTCAATCTCGCGGCCAGGGGTCTTCAGGTTAAAGCGGACGATGGCGAAGCGGAACACGCTGTAGTAGATGGCAAACCAGATGGCAGCCGCGACCGGCACCAGATACCACTTGGTGGCGGTGCCTTGAAGCACGCCGAACACCAGAAAATCGATGAGGTTACCATCGGTGTTACCGATGGTGACGCCGAGCAGCCCCATGGTCATAAAGCCCAGACCGGTCAGGATGGCGTGAATGACGTAGAGCACCGGCGCCACGAACAGGAACAGGAACTCCAGCGGCTCGGTGATGCCGCCGATGACGCAGGCCACCACGCCAGAGACCAGCAGCGCCTTGATCTTGCCACGATTTTCCGGGCGAGCGCAGTGATACATGGCGAGCGCCGCACCCGGCAGGCCGCCGAGGAAGGCTGGCATCTTGCCCTGAGAGAGGAAGGAGGTGGCAGAGACCGAGAAGCCGGAAGTGTCGGCGCAAGAGAGCTCGGCGTAGAAGATATTGAGGGCGCCGCTCACCTCGTGACCGCATACCAGCTGGGTGCCGCCCGCTTCGGTAAAGCGGATCAGCGCCACCAGAATGTGGTGCAGACCGAGCGGCAGCAGCAGACGCTCACCGGTACCGAACAGGAAGGGGCCGAAGGGACCGGCGTGGGAGATGAGCGCTCCGATACCGTTGATGCCGTCAGCAAACCAGGGCCAGACGAACGGCACGACCAAACCGACTACACCCAGCACCAGCGCGGTGATGATAGGCACGAAGCGGGCACCGCCGAAGAAGGCGAGCGCATCGGGCATCTTGTAGGTGTAGAAACGGGCGTGGAGCTTCGCGACGATCACCCCGACGATGATGGCCCCCAGAATCCCGGTGTCGATGGAGCTGATGCCGAGGATGGATTTCACCCCGTAGGCCTTCTCCGCCGCCGCGTCACCGATGACGTTGGCCACGGTGAGGTAGAAGTTGATGGAGAGGTTGAGCGCCGCATAGCCGACGAAACCGGCAAAGGCCGCGACCCCCTTCTCTTCTCGCGCCAGTCCGAGCGGAATGGCCACCGCAAACATCACCGGCAGATAGATAAAGGCCACCAGCCCCACCTTGGTCATCCAAAGGAACAGCAGTTGCAGCACGGTATTGTCGAGGAAGGGCATGCTCTGCTTGACCGCATCGCTGGTGAGCGAGCTACCGACACCGAGCAAAATACCCGAGAAGGCCAGCAGGGCGACCGGCAACATAAAGGTCTTGCCGAGGCTCTGCAGGAACTCCCAGATGGTGGATTTGGCTTGAGGCTTGGCCATGAAACGGCTCCTTGTGAATAGACAGCAATATCTGCGGCTGCCCTCCCCCGCTCGAGGCAATCTCGAAGCAATCTCGAAGCAAAAGGCGCGGGTCAGCATCAGGTTTTGCTGGATGATAAAACGTTTTATCAACTTACAAGTGCCGACAGGATCACAGAATAAGGGGGCTGGCTGGCAGCAGGATCCAAATTTGTGAGCCGGATCGGCCAGATGGTGATGTAACGTTTCACTTGAGCATCTGAGCAGGTATGCTGGGGCCTCGCTTTCAACTGTCCGTCGTCCGTTCGCCCTATGTCGCCCAAATCCCTCTCTGCCAAAGCCACCAAGATCACCGATGTCGCCCAGCGGGCGGGAGTGTCGGTCACCACCGTCTCCATGGTGCTCAACGGCAAGGGGCGCATCTCGCCGGCCACCGCCGAGCGGGTGCAACAGGCGATAAAAGAGCTCGACTACGTGCCCAACAGCGCCGCCGCCAACCTGCGCAGCCAGCAGTCCAATCTGGTGGGGCTGATCCTGCGCGACATCACCGACCCCTTCTATACCGAGGTAACCGCCGGGGTGAGCGAGGTGCTGGAGCAGCAGGGCTATCTGCTGTTTCTGACCCAGTGCGGCCACAGCCCGGAGCGGCTGCAGCAGAGCATTCACTCCCTGTCACGGCAGGGGGTGGCGGGCATCATCTTCAATCCGGTGCGCGGCGCGGCGGCCAAAACCCTGGAGACCCTGCTCGACTCCGAGCTGCCGGTGGTGTGCGCCGCCCGCTCCTACTATCGGGATGACGTGGACTTTATCGGCCCCGACAATACCCACGCAGCCAAGCAGGCTACCACTTACCTTATCGAGCAGGGCCACCGCCATATCGCCTACGTCGGCGGACGGGCCGACTCCCTCACCCGCGCCGAGCGGATCGGCGGCTACTGCGCCAGCCTGCTGCAATATGGCCTGCCCTTCAAACCGGAGTGGGTACTGGAGTGCGAGCGCACCCAGCGCAGCGCCGCCGACACCATCGCCCAGCTGCTGCACCAGCACCCCAAGGTGACCGCCGTGCTCTGCCACTACCCCGAGGTGGCGCTCGGCGCCATCTATGGCGTCGAGGCGAGCGGCCGCACCGTGGGCAAGGATAACTACATCGGCCAGCAGGTGGCCCTGCTCGGTTTTGACGACGTGGCGGAGGCCGAACTCACCTCCCCCGCTCTCACTTTCGTCAGCTCACCGGCCCGCGAAATCGGCCGTCAGGCGGCAAGGCGGCTGCTGACCCGGATGCAGCAACCCGAGCTCGCCCCCAACCGCCATATCATCACCCCCAATCTGCAGAAGCGGGAGTCGGCCTGAGCTGGCTGGGCGCACGAGCTCGCCCCACCCGCCATATCATCACCGCTCACCAGCAAACCGCAGAAACGGGAGTCGGCCTGAGCTGGCTGGGCGCCCGAGCTCGCCCCACCCGCCATATCATCACCACTCACCAGCAAACCGCAGAAGCGGGCATCGACCAGAGGCACACGGCTGCGGCGCGCGGGCAAATAACAAAGAGGGGGGCACAAAAATGTGAACCTGCTCACTGCGTCAGCAAGGAGAGATTGAGAGCCAAGTGGAGAGGAATATGATGGGCGCCAGCCTCTCTTCACGAGCCCATTTATGAGCACCCCGCACGACCAGAATCCGCCAACTGAAATCCATCGCTGTGATAAATGCAGGGAACGTACCCGCCATATCGTGGTGCTGGTCGCCCGCGATCACAGCCAGGACATCATGCCCAAGGATCCGCGCAAAACCTTCTGGCAAGCCTTTCGCTCCAGCAGCCTGACCAATGCGGTATTCGGCCAGACCCTCGCCTATCAGGCCACCCATGTAAAACATCTGATCTGCGAACGCTGCGGGGAGAAGTTTCTGGAGTATTGAGTGGCTGCTGCCCCTGACAAGAGGCAAAGCTCAGCTTGCGGTCGCCGTACCAAGCGGATAGATAGCACCCATTAAGTGAGTAATTTATTGATCTTTGGCAGGTATTTGCCCGACTGCGGTTTTACCCTGCCCCTCTCTCGATTAATATGCCCCACTTGGCAACCACTCTTGCAGAGATAACCCTGTGCAGCCGTTTCGCCATTCACCACATCGCCGGAAAACAGCAGCAGGCTGGAGGCTGTAATCCACGGGCGGTAGCGTGGTGTTTGTAGGTTGGTGCAGAGCGAAGCGAAGCCCAACAAGCGAGATATTGAAAAACATCGCGAACGTCCGATTACGCTGCGCTAATCGAACCTACAGTTCTGGCACAATAGGCTACACCGCTTATATTCGCCAACCAAAATGTGGATGGCTTCAATAACGACAATGTTTACCACCATTTCCAATGGGTTGTTAAAGTCGATGTAAACTGTTGGATAATTAATTATCATAGTGATTAATGGTAGGGATAGAAATATAGCCTTTAAAAAGTTCTTATCACATGCATATTTCAACTTATTAATCTATCCCACAGCATTTAGATATATTGAATTCTTTGTGAAAATTAAACCAGCAAATTTACAACCTCTCTTGTGAAAATACCCTAGGGATACTCACCTAAATTTAAAACGGAGTAATGAGGATGCTTCTAGCAAAAAACTGCTACAAAAAAGACAATTTGAAAACTGGAAAAACAATAAAGCTGGGTACGTTATATGAGTATAGAGATATAGAAAGTGATAAAATCGTCGATGATGGTGAAGGTAAATACTCTTTTGTACTCAATTTTGACGGAACAGTTGAGATTGAGCCTAAATGGTTCAATTTCATCCTACAGGGAGTAATTAGTGTAGGAGGAGATGAGAACCAACCAAGAATCATGGGGCGGATGAGCGCAGCCATAGAGAATCTTCATATTATTGAACGTACAGAAAAATCACTCAAGATACGGGACACTCGAGCAAGAATACATCGAGAAGCTCTTAACGGATTTATTTTTTGCGTATCACGCGTTAGAAAAAAGCGAGATGCTATTGGACTATTTCCAAATTACGATGACTGTTGGTATATGACAGCATCAAAAGCTCATAGCCTTGGAATTGAACTTTCAAAACTACTCCGTGCACGTATTCTATCCGGACGTCACTCAGGTAATCACATCGTCGATCAAAATATATCATTAGAAAATCTGTCAATTTACTGCCGACATGAACCTGTATCTTACTTAAGTCGTGAGGTTCATATATCTGACGCCAGCGACTTTACGATAGAACACTTTATGAAAAAAATTTCAGATATGGCTTTTGTTAAGCCGCCATCTTTCTCCACAGAAAAGGAGTACCGATTTAGCTTCACGATTGTTGCTGGAGAGATGATCCTTATGCCTACAGTGAAAAATGTTATATTGAATGCTGAACACTTGGTAGATTGGACTGTATAACGACCTTGTTGCTCAAGGAATGTTTTTCCAATATCGGAGCATATTCTGATATTCGCGTAATAAACTCTACCTTCCGCTCTGTATTCGTTCCAACCGAATAAGCTGTCAATTCACTACGTTGATTGCACCTCTACTTTCCAGTCTCCAGATATCTGTTCCAGAAAAGAGCACTCATAGATGAAACGAATTCTGATTATTGGCAACTCGGGATCGGGCAAAAGCTGGTTGGCGGCTCGATTGGCTGAGGCGTTAACTATCCGCGAGGTCAATCTGGACCCCATTGTCTGGCAGCCGGGCGGCTTTAACCAAAAACGGTCTCAGCATGAGATTGACCATGCCATCCAAACACTTGCTCAAGAGCCCTCATGGGTGGTCGAAGGGGTATTTGGCGCCTTGGCCGAGCAACTGCTTGATGCCGCCGATACCCTGCTTTTTCTGGATCTCGACTGGTCGGTATGCCGTGATTCACTGCTATCGCGCGGATCACAAAGTGCCAGGCAACGGGATGCAGTGGCAGCCGAAGAGAGCTTTCAACAACTGCTGGTGTGGGCATCGGAATATGGGCAGCGAGCCGGCAAAAGCTCCCGCCAATTCCATCAAGAGCTGTTTGATCGATTCCCAAACGACAAGCACCGTTTCACGACTCGCACAGAGGTAAATAGCTATCTCACGCAACTGACCACTCATAGCTAACGGGGTAGAGGATGACGCAACAGGAGTTGGCGAAAATGGGGGGCGCTTCGGTAAATATCCAGCTGCTGGATGGCAAGCCCTGTATCAGAAAAAGCTGCGCATCGCCTGTCGAGCGCCATTTCTACCAACGCGCCGCACTGCATTTGAGCGGGCTCAACACTCCTTCCCTGCTCAAGGTCGAAGGGGAGACCCTGTTCCTTGAGCAGATCCCTCATCCGGTCACGCTCACGCAGCTGCACCACAACGAACAGACCTTTGCTCAGCTGGCCTGCCTGCATAACGCCAACTATCAGCCCGACTTTGCGGTGAAAACTCACGGCTGGTCGCTCGCCGACACCAACGAGGCGCTCTCTGTACTCTGCCTGCCGGAAGCGGTAAACGAGAAGATCCGCCATATCCAGCAAGTCGGCCACGAACTATTCGAGGAGTCATACCTGATTTCGGGCGATAGCAACGAGGGAAACTGGGGCACCCGCGACAATGGTGAGCTGGTGTTGTTTGACTGGGAGCGATTTGGTTATGGCAGTCCGGCCATCGATCTGGCCCCGCTGGTGCCGCGGATGGGTTCGCTGGCTGAATATGAAACCATCATTGAACGCTATCTGTGCTACAGTTCGCTGCTCTCTGGCGACCGGTTGCTCCGCCATCTCGTCATGGCCAAGTGCTGGCTGATTATTGAAGTCACCAATCTGCTGACCAGAAGGGAGAAGCCGCAGGCACAGCAATATCTGGAGTGGTATCGGCAACAAGTTCCCAACTGGCTGGAGTCGGTGGCGCATATTGTGTAGTCCGTAGGTTCGAATAGCGGAGCGTATTCGGACGTTCGCGTTATAACCTATCTCTTTTCAGCCATCCCTCTCTTGCCACCACACTTTCTTCCCAAACAACGCCCCTCTGCGCTCGCCCAGCCAATGCGATTGGCCTCCGCCATCAGGCGCATAAAAATCCTAATCCGCCCGACGAAACTGCGACTTTTTGTGAGAAAGGTCACATCTTATAACGCCTTAAAACCACATATAAATCCAGACCCCGCTGGTGATTAATTTATTGACATGATGCATTACAAACCTGATTACGAGACCATTCACAATCCATTTATTTGTTTTTAAAGACAAAATTAGCAATAACCTGAAAATGGTGAGTCCTGCCTGAAAACGGGATCTTCATCACATCGCGTTTTGCTGCGCACAAAAATCCAGTGATTAGCACATTTGTCCGATAGGGAGGGGGCGAGCGAGCCACGATAATGAACAGGTCATTTTTATCCAGTACGTCGATACGTACTCACGCATAGCTTCCGTCACCGGAAGCGGGGAGAGCGCCATGATCACCACCTTGATCAATGAACATCTGATCAACCTCGATTTGAAAGCGACGCGTAAGGAAGAGGTCTTCACCGAAATGGCCCGCCTGCTGGCGTCGCAAGGCAAAGTCAGCAACGAGCAGGCCTTTATCAAGGATCTGTGGGCCCGCGAAGAGCTGGGTAACACCGGCTTTGAAGAGGGCGTGGCCCTGCCCCACGCCAAGAGTGCGGCTGTGTGCAATCCGGCGGTCGCCATCGGCATCAGCCGCAACGGCATCGACTACGGCGCCGAAGATGGCAAGCCGTCCCATATTTTCTTTATGATCGCCTCCCCCGATGGCGGCGCCAACCACCATATCGAGGTGCTGGCCGAGCTCTCCGGCAAGCTGATCGAAGAGGGCTTTATCGCCAAGCTGCTGGCGGCGAAAACTCCGGCCGATGCGCTGGCGCTGCTGCTGGCCAAGAAAGAGGAGCAGAGCGCGGCCCCGACCACCAGCAAAGGCTTTATCATCGGCGTCACCGGCTGCCCGGCCGGTATCGCCCACACCTATCTGGCGGCCGAGTCGCTGGAGCGCGCCGCCAAGGAGCTGGGTTATGAGGTGAAGGTGGAGACCAACGGCTCCATCGGCGTCAAGAACAGCCCGACCGCCGACGAGATCGCCCGCGCCACCGCCATCGTGGTCGCCTGTGACAAGCAGGTGGACATGGCCCGCTTCGCTGGCAAGCCGCTGATCAAAACCGGCGTCAAGGCCCCCATCAAGGATGGCAAGGGTCTGATTGAGCAGGCCCTGAAAGCCCCCGCCTATGTGGCTGGCAAAGAAGATAAAAAAGGTGAAGAGAAGAGCGCGGGCGGCAGTTCCGATCTCTATCGCTACCTGATGAACGGCGTCTCTCACATGATCCCGTTCGTGGTGACCGGCGGTCTGTTGATTGCGCTGGCACTGGCCATCGGCGGCAATCCGACCCCGAGCGGCATGCAGATCCCGGAAGGGAGCATGTGGAACCAGATCCTCAACGTGGGCGTGGCCGCCTTCACCCTGATGATCCCCATTCTGGCCGGCTATATCGCCTACGCCATCGGTGACCGTCCGGCGCTGGCACCGGGCTTTATCGGTGGCTGGATCGCCAACAACGGCAGTTTCTACGGCGCTGACGCAGGTACCGGCTTTATCGGTGCCATCATCGCGGGCCTGTTGGTCGGCTATCTGGTGCGCTGGATTGCCACTCGCCAGTACCACAAGATGGTGCAGCCGCTGGTGCCGATCCTGATCGCCCCCATCGTCGGTTCCCTGTTTATCGCTGCGGTATTCATCTTCATCATCGGCGCCCCGATTGCCGACATGATGACTGGCCTCAACGCCATGCTGCTCTCCATGAGCGGTGGCAGTCTGGTGCTGCTGGGTATCGTGCTGGGTGGTATGGCCGGCTTTGATATGGGTGGCCCGGTCAACAAGGTGGCCTTCCTCTTCTCCGTCGGCATGATCGCCTCCGGTCAGACCCAGTTTATGGGTGCCATGGCCTGCGCCATC
Source organism: Aeromonas sp. 604443 (assembly GCF_049170315.1). NCBI lineage: Bacteria > Pseudomonadati > Pseudomonadota > Gammaproteobacteria > Aeromonadales > Aeromonadaceae > Aeromonas > Aeromonas sp. 604443. The sequence goes on along the minus strand of NZ_JAAKMI010000002.1, from coordinate 136,542 downwards.
CCGGCCGCTCCCCTTGGTATGTCGCTGGCTACCGTACTCGGTCGCAAGCTAGGCATCTTCGACGAGTCCGAGATCGAAGCGGGCAAAGCCGCTGGCGCCATGGGTCTGGTGGGTATCTCCGAAGGGGCGATTCCGTTCGCCGCCCGTGACCCGCTGGCCGTGATTCCGGCCAACGTGCTGGGCAGCATGACCGCCGCTGTGATGGCCTTCCTGTTCGGCATCACCAACAGCGTCGCCCACGGTGGCCCCATCGTGGCCCTGCTGGGTGCCGTCAACAAGCCGCTGCTGGCCCTGCTCTGCATGATCTGCGGTGCCATCGTCACCGGCGTGGTCGCGGTTGCCCTGAAAAAGCTGCGGGTCAAAAAGAGTGATGAGGTAACTCTGGCCAAGGCGGCCTGAGTCCCTCTCGCCATCGAGGCTCCTAGACCATAAAAGAGGCCACCCCACGGGGTGGCCTCTTGTTTTTGGGATGGCTGGCGGGCCGTATTTCCCAATATCGCCCCCCGAGAAATAGTGGTCGATAAGCACTCTTACTAGTCTCTCCCTTCACCTCTCTCCTTGCCTTTCCCTTGCTCCCTTCTGGCCTATCCATCCCACCTCCTCAGCTCAGCCCAGCCCAGCCCAGCCCAGCCCAGCACTCACACAGAGCGCCAAACTGGCTGAAATGGCAGCAATCCGGCGTCAGCGGTGTGATGTTTCTCACGCTTTGTCCGCGAAAGCGCAAAAACTAGGAAAATTTCCTAGCCCCACTAGGGATGGCTCTCAAGCCATTTTTTGCCCCTCTTATTAGAGTCACCCCACCTGATGTCGTGACCCGCACCGCGACGGGCAATGCGCCCCGTCATCCCGTGCCGGGCCCGGGTTTATATGGATGGAGCGTCGAGCGCAGCAACGGCTGACAGCCCCGACGTTCCGTTCCCCCTTCCGTGGCGTGACCTCGAACAACCTATCTACAAATGAGGGGCGCGGCGGAAATACCGTCTATCTCGCAGAGGATGAACGAAGATGTTGAAATTGCTCCAACAGGTCCGGGTCCCCACCCTCGACCTGCCGGTCGAAGCCCGGCGCAAGCTCTGGTTCAAGCCGTTTATGCAATCTTATCTGGTTGTATTTATTGGCTATTTGACCATGTATCTGATCCGCAAGAACTTCAACATTGCGCAAAATGACATGATCCAGGAGTACGGTCTCTCCATGACCGAGCTTGGCATGATCGGCCTTGGCTTCTCCATCACCTACGGGGTTGGCAAGACCATCGTCTCCTACTACGCCGATGGCAAGAACACCAAGCAGTTCCTGCCGCTGATGCTGATCCTCTCCGCGCTCTGCATGCTGGGCTTCAGTGCCAGCATGGGCGGCACCGGTTTCAGCCTCTACTTCATGATCTTCTTCTATGCCCTGAGCGGTTTCTTCCAGAGCTGTGGTGGCTCGTGCAGCTACTCCACCATCACCAAGTGGACCCCTCGCAACAAGCGCGGCACCTATCTGGGCATGTGGAACCTCTCCCACAACGTGGGCGGTGCTGGTGCGGCCGGTGTGGCGCTGTTCGGTGCCAACTACCTGTTCGATGGCAACGTGCTCGGCATGTTTATCTTCCCCTCCATCATCGCGCTGATCGTCGGTTTTATCGGCCTGCGCTTTGGTAGCGATTCGCCGGAAGCCTATGGCCTGGGCAAGGTGGAAGAGCTGTTTGACGAAGTGGCGAGCGAAGAGGATATCGCTACCGAGGAGCAGCAGCTGACCAAGTGGCAGATCTTCGTGAAGTACGTGCTGCTCAACAAGGTGATCTGGCTGCTCTGCTTTGCCAACATCTTCCTCTACGTAGTGCGTATCGGTATCGACCAGTGGTCCACCGTCTATGCCCACCAGGAGCTGGGCTTCTCCAAAGACGTGGCTATTCAGGGCTTTACCTTCTTCGAAGTGGGCGCACTGGTCGGCACCCTGATGTGGGGTTACCTCTCCGACCTGGCCAATGGCCGTCGTGGTCTGGTGGCTTGCGTGGCGCTGGCGCTGATCATCGCCACCCTGGGTCTCTACCAGCACGCCACCACCCAGTTTATGTTCCTGGGCTCCCTGTTCACCCTAGGCTTCCTGGTGTTTGGTCCGCAGCTGCTGATCGGCGTCGCCGCCGTGGGCTTCGTCCCCAAGCAGGGCATCAGCGTGGCCGATGGCGTCAAGGGCACCTTTGCTTACCTGATTGGTGACAGCTTCGCCAAACTGGGTCTGGGCATGATCGCCGATGGCACCCCCATCTTCGGTTTGACCGGCTGGACCGGCACCTTCGCGGCGCTGGATATCGCAGCCGCCGCCTGTCTGGTGCTGATGGGTTGTGTCGCGGTCGCCGAGGAGCGCAAGATCCGCCGCATCAAGCGCGAACTGAAAGCCGCCGAGCTGGCCGCCCAGACCGCCTGATAGCCATAACAACAGACGCAGATTGTTCAGGGCCACCCACAGGGGTGGCCCTTGTTTTTTGGGGAAACCCCACTCCCAACTAGCCCATATCAGCCTGCATTGCCGTTCAAGGGACGGGCATATCCCCATCAAGATCCCACTTTTCATATGGACTTTTGGTAAAAGCCCCCCGCTGGCGCTATCTTGTTGCTCCCCCTTGTCAGCATCACAGAGAGCAGATGAAGATCGTCGCCGTCACCGCTTGCCCGACCGGTATTGCCCATACCTATATGGCTGCCGATGCCCTGCAAAAAGCCGCCACTGGGCTGGGACTCAAGATCAAGGTCGAAACTCAGGGCGCCATGGGCATGGAGAACATGCTGACCGCCCGCGATATTGCCAGCGCCGACCTGGTGCTGATTGCCTCCGATATCGAGATTGAGCAGAAAGAGCGCTTCCTCGGCTGCACCATCCATCAGGTGAGACTGGAAACCGTGCTGCTGGATGCCAACGCCGTACTCAAGGCCCTGCCGATCCCGGCCTGATGCTGACCCGCGAAATTACCTTCTACTGCCAGCAGGGGTTGAGCATCACCCAGGCCAAGCAGTTGAACCGGCTGGCGGGGATGTTCAAATCCACCATCCACTGCGCCAACCTCACCCGGCGCCAGACCGTTGCCGCCAGCAACCAGCTCTCCCTGTTGACCCTCGCCACCCAACCCGGCGATCTCTGCCAGTTGCAGATCGAAGGGTGCGATGCCGAGCTCGCCCACATGGCCTTCACCTGCTGGTGCGGGGAGCTGGGTCAACCGCTGGTGCGCCCGCACACCGCCGCACTGGCGGAGTTGCGACTGGCCAACGCCCTGCCCGACTACCAGTTTGCCCTGCGCCAGCTGGCCCACAGCCCCGAACCGCTGACCAAGGCCGAGGCCCTCGAGCATCTGATCGGTCTGCTGCCCGCCGAGCTGATCACCGACCGCGCCACACTGACCGCTGCGGTAGAGCGGCGCGAGCAGGTCTCGGCCACCATCATCCGCCCCGGCCTTGCCATGCCCCATGTATTGAGCGAAGGGATCAGCCAGCCAACGCTGGCCCTGCTTAGCTGCAAGGAGCCCATCGAGTGGGGCTCTCAAATCGGACCGGTGCAGACCATTATTCTGCTGGCGGTGCCGGTTGGTAGCGGACGGGAGACCCTGCGCCCCCTTACCCGACTGGCGCAGGCGATGATCGACGATGTGGTCAGCCACGCCCTGCTGTTGGCGGGCTCGGCCCCCGCCCGTCAGGCTATCGTCATCGAGAGCCTGCTGAGCTAGGCAAATTGGCTCCGGGCGCTGCTTGTTGTAACGCCAGCCATTCATCCTGCCCTCAGCACCCTGTGGTACACTCGCTGCCATCGTCTGTTTGAAGTGTGTATCCGATGAAATCTCCCCGCTCCCGTCTCTCTGTCAGCCGTGCGCCGCGCGATAACGCCCCGCGCACGACTACCAAACCAGCCGCTCCCCGCCATGCATCCCCTCGCAAACCGGAGCTGGCCCCAGAGGCTCGCAAATTGCTCCTGCTGAACAAGCCCTATATGGTGCTCTGCCAGTTCACCGACGAGGCGGGCCGCGAGACCCTCAAGGATTACATCAAAGAGCCCGGCATCTATGCCGCAGGGCGGCTCGATCGCGACAGCGAGGGGCTGCTGCTGCTCACCAACGATGGCAAGCTGCAGGCGCGTCTCACCCAGCCTGGGGAAAAGACCCCCAAGACCTACTGGGTGCAGGTGGAAGGCATCCCGAGCGAGGAGAAACTGGCCGCCCTGCGCGCCGGTGTGGAGCTCAATGACGGCATGACCCTGCCCGCCGGTGCGCGCATTATGGATGAACCTGCGGTGTGGCCGCGCAATCCGCCGATCCGCGAGCGCAAGGAGATCCCCACCAGCTGGCTGGAGATCAAAATCATCGAGGGACGCAACCGGCAGGTGCGGCGGATGACCGCCCATATCGGCCACCCCACCTTGCGCCTTATTCGCTACGCCATCGGTGACTGGACCCTCGATGGTCTGGCACCCGGCGAGAGCCGCAGCCTGCCCGCCCCCGAGTTGGCGCCCGCCCCGCGCAGGGCACAGGCACCCAACAAACCGCGCAGTCAGGGCTCAGGCAGCAGCAATCCGCGCGCTGCCCAACCGACCCGAAGCCCCCATGGTCAGGGCCAGGGGCGCGACAACCGTGACACGAACCCGCGCCCGGCCAATCGCAGCGGCGGCCGTGGCACCGCGCGCCGACCGGCCCGTAGCAAGCCCTCGGAATAACGCGCAACCCGCAGGCAATCGAACACGCTGAATCGAGCCCCCGCTTCGGCCGGGGCCAAACCGGTAACGAGACAAGGAGTCCTTATGAGCGATAACCTTCCTGCATCGCAGGAGAAAACGCCACACGAGCGCATGCAGGCCAGATTGACGGTCGCCGCGCTGGTGCAGTGGCAGGGCCGCTTTCTGGTGGTTGAAGAGGAGATAAAAGGCCAGCGCCGCTTCAACCAGCCCGCCGGTCATGTGGAGGCCGGTGAAGATCTGCTCACCGCCGCCTGCCGCGAGCTGAAAGAGGAGACGGGGCTGACCGCCACGCCTACCGCCTGGCTTGGCACCTATCTCTACAAACCGGCCGACAGCGAGGCCACCTATGTGCGCACCGCCATCATCTTCGACCTTGAAAAAGCGCCCGGTCAGCACCATCCAGAGGATCCTGATGGCGACATCCTCGCCTGCCACTGGCTCACTCTGGAAGAAATAGCGGAATGCAAACCGGCCCTGCGCAGCCCCTTGGTATGGCAGTGCATTCAGGATTATCTGGCGGGGACACGGCTGCCACTCTCGGCACTCAAGGCCTTTATCTAAGGCCATTTGACACTCTTTTTCGGTGACAAAGGCCAACAACAGAAAAACGATTTCCTGCTATCAGGCTCCTGATAGGAACTGCGGCATGGATATGTGACCGGGGGCGCAAAACTCTGGTAGAATACGCCCCGTTTAAACGAACTGGTAACTTCGACTAATGACAGACAACAGCCAAATCAAGGTGATCGTCGGCATGTCCGGCGGCGTGGATTCTTCCGTCTCGGCCTACCTGCTCCAGCAGCAGGGCTATCAGGTCGAAGGCTTGTTCATGAAGAACTGGGAAGAAGACGACACGGACGAGTACTGCTCTGCCGCCCAGGATTTGGCTGATGCCAAGGCCGTCTGCGACAAGCTGGGGATGAAACTCCACACCATCAACTTCGCGGCCGAGTACTGGGACAATGTGTTCGAGCACTTCCTCGAAGAGTACAAGGCTGGCCGCACGCCAAACCCGGATATCCTTTGCAACAAGGAGATCAAGTTCAAGGCGTTCCTCGAATTTGCCGCCGAAGAGCTGGGTGCCACCTACATCGCCACCGGCCACTATGTGCGCCGTGACGACAGCACCGGCCGCCCGCGCCTGCTGCGCGGTCTCGATACCAACAAGGATCAGAGCTACTTCCTCTATACCCTGAGCGAGAAGCAAGTGGGTCAGAGCCTGTTCCCGGTTGGCGATCTGGAGAAGCCCGAGGTGCGCCGCATCGCCGAGCAGCTGGATCTCATTACCGCCAAGAAGAAAGACTCCACCGGCATCTGCTTTATCGGCGAGCGCAAGTTCAAGGACTTCCTGGCCAAGTTCCTACCCGCCCAGCCCGGTAAAATCGAGACCGTGGATGGCAAGGTGATCGGCGAGCATCAGGGTCTGATGTATCACACCCTGGGCCAGCGCAAGGGGCTCGGCATCGGTGGTCGCAAAGATGCCACCGAAGAGGCCTGGTATGTGGTCGACAAAGAGGTCGAGCGCAACGTGCTGGTGGTGGCGCAGGGCGAACATCCCCGCCTCTACTCCGATGGCCTGATTGCCAGCCAGTTGCACTGGGTGGATCGCACCCCCATTCGCGAGCCGCGTCGCTGCACCGTCAAGACCCGCTACCGCCAGCAGGATATCCCCTGCCTGATCCAGCCCATCGACGACGAGACCATCCGGGTCATCTTCGACGAGAAACAGGCTGCGGTGACCCCGGGCCAATCCGCCGTCTTCTATGACGGGGAAGTGTGTCTGGGCGGCGGCATCATCGAACAACGTTTCAGCCATCCGGTTTGAATCCTTAACAGAAGGCAGCAGACGTGAGCGATAAATTCCAAGACAGAACAATGGCCTTTGCCGGCATCTGCCAGGCCGCGTATCTGGTGCAGAAGGTGGCCCGAGACGGCAGCTGTGACGAGGCCGCCCTGCGCGAGAGCCTCTCCAGCATTCTGGTGACCAACCCGAGCCAGCCGCTCGAGGTGTTCAACAACACCCATCTGGCCATTCGCGACGGCTACCGTGCGCTGGTCGAGCAGCTGGGTGCCGACGGCAGCCAGAAGAATGCCGAGCTGACCCGCTATGTGGTGAGCCTGATTGCACTGGAGCGCAAGCTGGCCAAGCGCAAGGACATTCTCAATATGCTGGGTGAGCGGATCAGCCAGATTGGCCGCCAGCAACAGCACTTCGATCTGCTCGACGAGCAGATTTTGGCCAACATGGCGAGCATCTACAGCGATCTTATCAGCCCCATCGGGCCGCGCATCCAGGTGGCGGGTACCCCGCTGTTCCTGCAGCAACCGCTGGTGCAGCACAAGGTGCGCGCCCTGCTGCTGGCTGGCATTCGTGCCTGCGTGCTGTGGCGTCAGCTCGGTGGCAGCCGCACCCAGATCATCTTCGCTCGCAAGAAGATGGTGGAGCTGGCCAAACGTTACTAATCATCGGCTCGCGCGCGGGCAAGCGAGGTCAACATCAGGGTGAACAGCCGCACATCCGCCCTGACGACGACTCAGCCCCACGCGCGAGTGGATACGGATCCCCCACACAAATCATCAGGAGTTCACCCCATGGAGCTGTCCGCGCTGACTGCTGTTTCCCCGATTGACGGTCGTTATGGCGACAAGGCCGATGCCCTGCGCCCTATCTTCTCCGAATTCGGCCTGCTGCGTTTTCGCGTTGAAGTCGAGGTTCGCTGGTTGCAAAAACTGGCCAGCCACGCCGGGATCCCGGAAGTCCCTGCCCTGAGCGCGGCCGCGAATGCCCTGCTCGACGGCATCGTCAGCAACTTCAACGAGAGTGACGCCGCCCGTATCAAACAGATCGAGCGCACCACCAACCATGATGTGAAAGCGGTGGAGTACTTCCTCAAAGAGAAAGTCGAAGTGAACCCGGAGCTGGCGGCTGTCAGCGAGTTCATCCACTTCGCCTGCACCTCGGAAGACATCAACAACAACTCCCACGGTCTGATGCTGAAAACTGCCCGCGAAGAGGTCATCAAGCCTTATTGCGAAAAGCTGATCAGCGAGCTCAAGCGTCTGGCTCACGAGTATCGTGACATGCCGCTGCTCTCCCGCACCCACGGTCAGCCTGCCACCCCGAGCACCATGGGCAAGGAGATGGCCAACGTCGCCTACCGTCTTGAGCGCCAGTTCAAGCAGATCATGGCGGTGGAGATCCTCGGCAAGATCAACGGTGCAGTCGGCAACTACAACGCCCACCTCAGCGCCTACCCGGATGTGGACTGGCACCAGTTCTCCGAGGAGTTCGTGACCTCTCTGGGCCTGACCTGGAACCCCTACACCACCCAGATCGAGCCGCACGACTATATCGCCGAGCTGTTCGATGCCATGGCCCGCTTCAACACCATCCTGATCGACTTCGACCGCGATGTGTGGGGTTACATCTCCCTGGGTCACTTCAAGCAGCGCACCATCGCGGGGGAAATCGGCTCCTCCACCATGCCGCACAAGGTCAACCCCATCGACTTCGAGAACTCCGAAGGCAATCTGGGTCTGGCCAACGCTGTGTTCCAGCATCTGGCGAGCAAGCTGCCTATCTCCCGCTGGCAGCGTGATCTGACCGACTCGACCGTGCTGCGCAACCTGGGTGTGGCGGTGGGTTACTCCCTGATTGCCTATCAGGCGACCCTCAAGGGTATTTCCAAGCTGGAAGCCAACGACGCCGCCATGGCCGCCGATCTGGATGCCAACTGGGAAGTGCTGGCCGAGCCGATCCAGACCGTGATGCGCCGCTACGGTATCGAGAAGCCCTACGAGAAGCTCAAGGAGCTGACCCGTGGTCGCCGCGTCGATGCCGAAGGGATGCGTACTTTTATCGACACCCTTGAGTTGCCGGAAGCGGTCAAGGTCGAGCTGAAGAAGCTGACCCCGGCCAACTATATCGGTGACGCCCAGCGTCTGGTTGATCTGCTGAAGTAAGCCAACCGGTTGTGACGAAGGGGCCCTGTGCACGATATGCCACAGGGCCCCTGTTATTTTCCCTGCCACGGCAGGATCCCGAGTGGCTTTTCCCAAGCCTGCCTTGGGCAAAACCTCTTTGCGAGACACGAGAAACAGCATGTACGAACTCAATCTGGATATCGCTCACTTCCTTGAGCACTACTGGCAGAAGCGCCCGCTCCTTATCAAGGGGGGCTTCAAGGACTTTCAGGATCCCATCAGCCCGGACGAGCTGGCGGGTCTGGCCATGGAAGATGTGGTAGAGTCCCGCCTCGTCACCCGTTTCGACGGCAAGTGGGATGCGGCCCACGGTCCCTTCGAATCCTATGACCATCTGGGCGAAGAGAACTGGACCATTCTGGTACAGGCTTGCAACCACTGGGCTCCCGAGGTGAACGAGCTGGCCGTGCCGTTCCAGTTCATTCCGGGCTGGCGCTTTGACGATGTGATGGTGAGCTTCTCCACCCCCCATGCGGGTGTCGGCCCCCACATCGACAACTACGACGTGTTCATCACCCAGGGTCTGGGCAAACGCCACTGGCGGGTTGGCGATGCCAAGCCGCTCAACGAGTTTGCAGCCCACGCCGCCCTGCTGCACTGCGAGCCGTTCGAGGCGATCATCGACGTCATCATGGAGCCGGGCGACATCCTCTACATTCCGCCCGGATTCCCCCACGAAGGCTACGCCATCGAGCCCTCCATGAACTTCTCGGTGGGTTTCCGCGCGCCGGATGCCAAGGCGCTTATCTCCTCCTTTGCCGATCACCTGATCGACAACGAGGTGCGTACCGAGCGTTACGGCGATGCCGACCTCAAGCCCCGCGCCCGTCACGGCGAGATCCAGCCCCACGAGCTGCACCGTCTGCGCGAGCTGATGCAACAGGCCCTCGATGACGAGACCCTGTTCAAGGAGTGGTTCGGCACCATGATCTCCGAGGCCAAGCACGATCTGGACGTCAATCCGGTCGAGCCGGACTATAGCGCCGAGGAGGTAGCCGACCTGCTGACCCAGGGCGAGCCAGCCATCAAGGTGCCGGGTCTGCGCACCGTCTGGTTTAGCGGCGAGAGCCAGCAATGCTTCATCGACGGCGAAGCCTGGACGCTGCAGAGCGAAGACGCGGCAGCCATTTCGCTCTTGTGTGACAAAGACATCATCACTCAAGCCGACATGGTGGAGCTGGCCGATCAGGCCGGTTTCCTGCAACTGCTGACCCGTCTGGTCAACCGTGGTTACTGGTTCTTCAACTGATCCAGCAGTTAGCGAAGGATAAAAAGGCGCCTTATGGCGCCTTTTTTGTCACTCAGAGGCGGTTCAATTAACCATCGATGCGCGAAGCTGAACCCACTCTTGATGAACCGACAAGTGGTGATTTATTGAGCTAACATAGATGGGTATCATGCGTCCATCCCTGTTCACAAGAGAAGCGCCACCATGCAAATCACCTCCCGGCCCATGCCGCTGCCCGATTACGGCAAATACCCCTCCTCTCCCGCTGTCACACCCGAGCAGGTCAGTCAGGCCCGTAACGAAGCACTGGCCAAGAAGGATTACTTGCAGGCACAGAGCGAAGAGAAAGCAACGGCTCGCAGAACCCTGGCGGTCTCTTATACGGCTAACCAGCAAGATAAAGCCGTGGTGGAGCGCTACCTGGAGGCCAGCGGTCAGGAGAGCGACAGCAAATCGGGCCCGAACACGGCTGATATGTATCAGGCAGCGAATCGCTACCAGCGCCAGCAGAATCTCAGCGACTACATGCAATTCCAGCAGAGCCCGCTCGCCCAGCAGATGGGTGACATGGTGGGTGAAGATAATCGCAAGGGTACCCAGCTCGATATTATTGCCTGAGCCAATTTGCTCGAATAAGCCCGGCAGGAACCAATACAAGATGAAAAAGCCCTCGCTGAGGGCTTTTTCGCTATGGCTTGTCGCTGCGACGTCTCGCTATAAATGGGACACTTCTGCCTGCGCGTCCGGCAGCTCGTCGGGGAGTTCATCAAACAGGGGGTGATAGAGCACCTCACCCTGCACACCCGCAAAACCGCGCTCCTGCAGCTCCATCGCCATAAAGCAGTCGGCAGGCACCTCATAGATGCAGTGCAGGCCAAACTCGCTGGCCGGGCGGAAACCGAAACGGCTGTAATAGGCCGGATCCCCGAGTACTACCACCCCTTTCCAGTCCATCTCGAGCGCCGTATCAAGCCCTTCACGGATGAGATCAGAGCCAATCCCCTGACCTTGCCAGTCGGGATGAACCGCGACCGGCGCCAGACCGAGCCAGGGACCTTCCATGCCGTTAATGGTGATCGGGCTTAGCATCAGGTGCCCCATGAACTCGTACTCTTCCTCTTCGACCATGGTCACCACGGCAGCGCCACATTCGCGCAGGCGGTTGACCAGTTCGGCCTCATCGGAACGACCGAAGGCGGCACTCAGCAGCTCATAGACCGGCAGCATGTCACCGGGGCGCTCGGTTCTCAACATCAGGTATTACTCCTCGTACAGCAGAGCGGGCATTATTCCACACAACGGCTGGTCATTCTGAGTACCTTTGTCCAAAAATGGGAGGGTGCACTCAGGAAAACGAGCTGCACACTGCTGCTGCAAGACGGTTAGCGTCGCCGGGGTGACCTTGTTCATCGCCTCGCGGTAGGCCAGCCAGAGGGTGGGAGCCTCCTGCGCCAGCCGCGCAAAGGTCAGCTCGGGCGTTTGATGCCAGCAGCCATCCAGCTCATCGACTAGCTCCGGCAGCTCCACCAGCAGCCGTAACTGTTGATAGCGTATCTGCGACGAGTCACCGTTGCCTCCCAGCGCCTGCGCCATCAATTGGTTGAACCAGTGGAGCCGTGATACACGCTCCTCGCGGCTGAGCAGCTCTGGCCCCTGACGCTGCAGGGCGGCCAGTTGCAGCAGCCATGCCAGCCCCTGCTCATCCCGATCCTTGAGCAGCACGCCCCCCAGATGATGAAGCTGATCCGGATCTGCCTGCTCCAGCAGCTCAACAGGATAACAGTGCAGCGCCAGCAACCTCTCAAGATGCGGCGGGCAGCGCAGAAAACAGGGCATCTCCCCCGCGCCCCTCTCATCCACAAAGAGCGAGATAGCCAGCTTGCCGTTGGTACTCTGCCGATCCAACGTTACAGGATCGCGCAGGATCACCACGGCGATCCGCTCATCTGCCAGCCAGCGGGCAATTTCCTCGGGCAAGGGGCTGGGCAAGGAGGGAGCGCGATCCAGCCGCCAGTAGCTCACCTCGCACGGTTGACGACCGCTGAGCTGGCGCCGCCCGCGATAGTGCATCCCCACTTTTGCCATCACCCGGCCGGAGGCTAAATTGTCTGGCATATGGCGAGCCGTCAGCGCAGGCAGTTGCAGTTGGTCAAAGGCGAACCCCTTGACCAAGCTGGCAGCCCGGGTCGCCAGACCGCGATTTTGCCAGGGCACGCCCACCCACCAGGCGAGCTCGCCATTCCAGTGCAAGGAGATCACCCCGACCAGCGCCACACCTTGCTCCTCTGGCAAGGTGATGGCCCAGCTCCAGCCAAGCCCAAGCGCCGCTCTGCGCCAGCAAAGGGCCAGCCAGTCGCGGGCCCCTTCCGGTGGATAGGGGTGAGGAATATTGAGGGTGTAGCGGGCCAGCGCCTCGTCGCTGCAGTAGCGCACTATCTCGCGCTCATCGGCGGCCTGCAGTGGTCGCAATACGACACCTGATAGCAAATGCCTCTTAGCCAGGGTCGGCACCGTTACGCGGCGCGCTAGTAGGCGATTGAGCACGGCGCCCAAATCAGCCCCGGCGGTGAGCGGCAGGTCAGCCCCCACCGGGCCAAGGGTGAGCAGCCCCTGCTCCTTGGCGAGGGTCAGTAGCGAGGTGGAGGCGCTGATCAGGATCTGGCGGCTGGGATCAACATGAAAATCCGCCAGCAGATCGCCATCGAGCCAGGCAGCCAGCAGAGCCCCCGGGCAGAGCACCCCGTCAGGAGGACTGCTCGCCCAGGGAGCATCGGTTTGATCGAGGGCGGCGGCCGCCTCTTTGCCCAGCAGCAGCTGCCAGCGATGACCTTGCTGCTGCCAGTGCAGCAACAGCGCAGCCCACTGCGGTTGCCACAGACTGGCCTCGATCAGCAATTCCATCAGCTGGCCTGACAGGCCGCTGGCAGCGTCTGATGGCGGGGATGGGCTTCGATACGGGCGATCCAGCTACGGATAGCGGGCCACCCCTGCAGGGAGAAGATCCCCTCCTCTGCCACGTGGGTGTAGGCATAAAGGGCGATATCGGCGATGGTCGGCGCATCACCGCACAGGTAGGGGCTCTGTTTCAGCTGCTGCTCCATTACCGCCAGCGCCTTCTCGCCACCGGCTTTCAGACCGTCGAGCCGCGCCTCCTGCGACTCGGGTCGGCCGAGATAGTGAACGATAAAGCGGGCCACCGCGATGTAGGGCTCATGGCTGTACTGCTCAAAGAACATCCATTTGAGCACCTCGGCCTGCTGGCGCGGATCGGTTGGCCACAAAGACGAGCCCTGCGCCAGATAGAAGAGGATGGCATTGGATTCCGCCAGCGTATCGCCCTGGCCAATCTCCAGCACCGGGATCTTGCCGTTGGGGTTCATGGCCAGAAATGCGGGGGTATGGGTATCCCCCGCCTGAATATCGACCTCTACCCACTCAAGGGGCAGCTCCAGCCAGCGAGCCAGCAGCCACACCTTGTAACAGTTGCCGGAACGCAGATCACCATACAGACGCATACACACTCCTTGTGAAAACAGATTTGAATAGCGCGATCAGGGAGCCAGACGCTCGATATGCCAGCCATCCCCTTCGCGGGTGTAGTAGAAGCGGTCGTGCAGTCGGTGCTCGCCCCCCTGCCAGAACTCCACTGTCTCGATCACTACCCGGAATCCGCCCCAGAAGCTCGGCAGCGGCACTTCGCCATTGGCGAACTTCTGCTTGAGCTCGAGGAACTTGGCCTCCAGCACGCCGCGGGCTGAGATGCGGGTCGACTGCTTGGAGACCCAGGCAGCGATCTGGCTATCCTTGGGACGGCTGTGGAAATACTTCATCACCTCGAAAGTGCTCATCTTCTCCACCCGACCGGTCACATGCACCTGACGGTCGAGCGTATGCCAGGGAAAGAGCAGGCTGATACGGGGATTGCCTTCCAGCTGCTGCGCCTTGCGGCTGCCCATGTTGGTGTAAAAAACCATCCCCTGGGCGTCGTAGTGCTTGAGCAGCACGGTGCGCTGCCAGGGCTGACCATCGGCATCCACCGTCGCTACCACCATGGCGGTGGGATCGGTCAGTTTGGCCTCACAAGCCTGCGCCAACCACTTCTCGAACAGCGCCAGCGGCTCGGCCGGCAGATCGGCCCGGTGCAGCCCGCCACGGGTATACTCACGGCGCAGATCAGCAACATCCATCATCTTGATTTTCCTTCAAATAAATAATGGTTCCACGACCATCAAGAGAGTGACGCAGGCATTGTGCTCCGCTCATCTGTCAGTGACAAGCCATAACACAGCGGGGAGGCAACTGCCTCCCCGCTGTGTTTACCTGCAAACTATTACCTCTGAATCGCCTCCGGCATGCACCTTTCCAGCATCTGTCGGTTATATCGGGTGGCATAGTCAATCCGCAGCTCAAACTCCGCCTCCTTGCCCATCTCAATCACATCTCCGAACCCTTTCAGATAACGGACTCCGCACAGGGTTCTCGCTTCTGCTTGCAATGACTCCACAACCCCCGGGGCCATGCCGCCACGCCCGCCGCGCACGATGAGCCGATAATCCTGAGCAGCAAGACTCTCATCTATTGCCTCGGTCAGTGATGCGGCCACAACAGGCGCTGCGCAGATATGCAGAAACAGCAAACTGACGGCTAACCGTAATACCTGCGCCATCCGGCTGCACCTCCCATCAGGATGATCACAATGATACTCACCGCACCACCACCGCCGCCGCCGCCACCCGTATTGTTGTCGGTAATGACAGTTGCACTTTCCGTAGTGGCCGACGCATTACCTCTTATCCCATTGATAGAGAAAAAAATATTATTGCTGCATGCCAGCTTCAGCCTAGCCGTGCTGATCAACGGTGCAGGCAACACCACACTGGCCGAACCGTTATTGACAAGCCCGCTTGCCAGCGTAGTCCAGCTAGAACCGCCATTCTGTGTCAGTGCCAAATCCACGCTGGGACAGTTGATAGGAGGCTGATCGGTACCGGCAACATTCCATGTCACTAGCTGAGTGCTACCCGCCACCATGGCGCCAATCTGTGGGGCTGTGATGGCAAATGCCGCGCCGGTATTGATCACCTGCATCACCATCTCATCACTGCTGACCGCCCCCTGACCATCACGTACGGTAAGGCGGAACTGGAGATTGCGATTGGTCGCTGGCCACGCCTCCCCTTTGGCCAGCACACCCGTGATCAGCGAGCTCATGGCAGGCAAGGTTCGGCGGGGATCCGAAGTTGGCGAGACAAAGCGAAACAGCGGGCGTGACCCATCATCCACCATGGTGGCCAAACTGCTGGATGCGTTGCCCAGATCCACCTGCTCCCAGGTGTAACTCAAGACATCTCCATCCAGATCCAGCGCACTACCGACAAGAGTGAAAGGCGTATTGGCGGGGATCACCCTATCGCCCCCCGCATCCACAACCGGCGCGTTATTGGCAAGCGCCAGGTCGGTGCCGCAGGAGGGCAGAGAGGCCATCAGAGCCCGCATCTGCTCGATCGACTTGCTGTGAAAGAAAGGTGTGCTGTTAACCTGCAGATTCTCCTCACCACAGATCCCGGCATAGGCCATGATGGTCGAGCCACTGCCCGGTTCCCAGGCTGAGCTAGCCTTGCGACCCGTGGCACAACTGTCGGCCATGCCATTGAAGGAGTGCTCTGCCCCCAGCTGGTGCCCCAATTCGTGAGCCACATAATCAATAAAGAATGCATCACCGATAGGCTGTGAGCCTCCGGTCATGCCCCGTGAACGGCTGAAAGGGTTGCATAAAGATCTCAGGGTCGCCACCCCGCCGCCTGATGTCGCCAGCAGATGGCCCAGATCAAAAGAAGGATTGAGCAACACCCCCTGTTGGGTCTGGTTGATTGCGATATCCTGGGTCGAGTTGGTGAAAGGATCCGTCGCAGGATCGGTGAAAATCACATTATCCGTATCAGCTGCAAGCTGAAACTCGGCCCCCACATCACGGCGATAGACTTCATTGACCCGATTAAGCAGTGTTGCAATCGCCGAGAGTGCTGCAACCTTGGTACCACCGTGATACTGGGTATATTCCCCGGTTGCCGAGATAGCGATAGTGTAGCGCTTGCGCAAATTGCCATCGACCAGCACAGCTCGCTCACGCTCGATACCATGAGGATCAATCACCTGATCCACATCCTGTCGCCGCCAGGCATCTTGCTGTTCATAAACGGCATAAGAGAAACCGTCCTGAAGCGGATCGACATAAAAGGTACGCCCCTGATGGGTAAACATACCGTGAAAACCATGTATGGTGACATCAAATCGGCCTGTATCCGCCGCCCGATCGATAGCCTTCCCACTGTAAGTATTGATAGAAGGGTAGCGCTGGGCCAAAGGCTCCGGGAGCAAGGCATTGGGATGAACATCAAACTGCACCGTAGTGCCATCCGGCAGTGGCAAAGTCAACACACTGGCGAGATGCCCGGGCTCAAAAGGCTTGTCAGGAACCACCACTCTGACCTTTTCAGCTCGCACATCATAGATCCCTCCCCTTTCCAAGTTTTCATCCATGAAGGTCCACTGTGGTTCTGCTGCAACCTGAACAGACAAACTGGTGATAATCACCGCAATGCCATGCTTCATAGAGCCTCCTTGCCCTACCTTGGTGACAACAAGTATGGTGCAGCGTCAATTGACGATCTGCGTGACAGACAGAAAAGAAAATTCGCACAAAACTTCTGTCACGCTGAGACATCGTGCTACACCCACGCTCCCCATCTCAGGCGATACAGACTGACCCCATTCAACAACGGAAAAAAGTGAAGGCGCCATTGGCGCCTTCACGGATAGATAGGGGGCTGAATATCCCCCCATTTGGATTGGTTCGTTGGCGTATTACTGCTTATCCGCGCCCGATGCTATCGGGCAATGAATCACCATGCGCCGGTTAAACTCGCTGGCGTAGGCACTCAGTTTGGCATGCGTTTCGTGCTGGCCGGGCCTTATCACATCGCCCAATCCATCCAGATAACGCTTGCCACAGCGCGCCTTGGCCTCTGCCTGCTGCTCGGCTGCAATACCGGGGGCGAACTCTCCCCGCCCCGCGATCACGATGAGGCGGTAATCCTGCCTGGCAAGGTTTGCACTCAGCTCCTGCTCCAGGGTGCTGGCATCGACCCGACAACCGCCGAGCATGGCAAGCAGCAACAGGGAGATTCCCCTCATGTGCGCCTCCGTTGCCAGCCAAGCAGCGCCAGTGCTAGCGTCCACAATCCGAGCACCCCGCCACCACCACCGCCACCTGAATTAGAGCCACCTTGCACCAGAGGCAATTTGAGGGGACTGATGGCAAAGAAGATGTTGTCGCTGCAAGCCACTTTCAGCCTGACACTGCTGGTGAGGTTGCCCGGCAGGGTCACTGTGGCAGAGCCGCTGTTGGGCTGGCTGGAGACGAGGAGTGCCCAGCTAGCACCCTCGTCCTGGGTTACAGATATATCCACCTTGCTGCAACTGATGGGTGGCAACGTGGTGCCAGCCACGTCCCATGTCAGTGACTGACTCCCCCCGGGCGTGAGGGTGACCCCGGAAATTGGGCTGGTGATGCGAAATGCTGTGCCGGTATTGACCACCTGCACCTTCATGTCATCGCTGGCAACGCCACCCTGACCATCTCGCACCGTCAGTCTGAAATTGAGATCCCGGTTGGTGGTCGGCCAGGCCTCTCCTTTGGCAAGCATGCCGGAGAGCAGGGATGGCAAACTCGGCAGGATCCGCTCCGGCGATGCCGTGGGAGAGACAAAACGAAACAGCGGCCGGGAGCCATCGTCAACCATGGTAGCGACGCTGCTCGATTCGGTGCCTTTGTCGATCTGCTCCCAGTTGAAGAGCAGAGGGTTACCATCCAGATCCGCCCCCGCCCCCTTCAGGGCAAAGGGCGTATTGGCCGGGATCACATAATCGTTGCCGGCCGCAACCTGCGGAGCATTATTGCTCAACGCGAGCGTGGTTCCGCAGGTCGATACGCTCGCCATATGAGCTCGCATCTGCTCGATGGACTTGCTATGGAAATAGGGATCGCTGTGTGGCTGGATATTCTCCTCACCGCAGATGCCGGCATAGGCCATGATGGAGCTGCCACTGCCCGGCTCCCAAGCTTGCTCCTCAGCACGGTTACCCGCACCACAATTGCCGGTCGTGCCGTTGAAGGTATGCTCGGCACCAAACTGGTGGCCAATTTCATGGGCCACATAGTCTATAAAGAAAGCATCACCGACTGGTTCTTTTGAACCCGTCATGCCAGATGACTTGGCGCCATAGGCGTAATAGGGTGGCAGGGTATCAACACATAACACCCCCAAACTCGCCAAACCACCGCCTCCAGTATTGAGGACATGGCCGATATCAAATGCCCCCACATCCCCGGCAGCAAACGCCTGAGCCTGCACATCTACGTTCAGATCAGCATCCGCATTGGTGTTATCAAAGGGATCACTGGCCGGATCGGTAAAGACCAGGTTGTCATTGCCACTGGCCAATACAAACTCGGCCCCCACATCCTGTTGATAGACCTGATTCACCCGGTTGAGCAGGGTTGTGATGGCCGCCATGGTCAGTACCCTGGACCCTCCGTGGTATCGGGTATATTCCCCCGTCGCCGAAATGGCGATGGTGTAGCGCTTACGCACATTACCATCCACCTGCACCCTTTGCTGCAACGCCCTGTCGGCATCATGGCCAAGCACCTTGTCCGCCTCATCCTCCAGGCGACTATGGGCATCCTGCTGGTAATAGACGGCATACCCTTCGGCATTGCGCAGCGGATCGACAAACACCATCTTGCCCTGATGGCTGAACATGGCATGGAAACCCTGTGGCCCCAGATCGAAGCGCCCCGTCTCTATCGGATGCGCCGGGTTGTACCCCTTGAAGGTGCGGATCTGCGGATACTTGGCGGCAAGATCTGCAGGCAGCAAGTCGTAGGCTTCCAGAGCAAAGGTGACCTCCCCCCCATCGGGCAGCGGCAGGGTCAGCTCACTCACCCCGGCTTGCAGTCCGGCAAAATAGTCGAGCGACACCTTGGCCACTCGAAACTGATGGGCCCGCACCTCATAACCTTGCTCCGCAGTCGCTCTGGCGGCTACCGTGCTCCACTCGCTGGCCATCAGGCTGGTTGAGCCCAGCATACTGGCCATCAGCAAGGCCACCCTAGAGTATTTCGTCACATGCATTGTTTTTAGTCCTTGTATTAATGCAATCGCCTGAATTGCGGCCTGTACTTTATTTTTATTCGGCCACATCAATACAAAGCTGAAGCAACCCTTTCCACCATTCCCGAGTGGGAGTGTTGCGCCAACCCCGTCTAACCCCTATCATTGCGCGGATTTGTCAATTTTAGAACTGCTCCTCTTCACAAAGGTGCGGTTCATCTTTATATGGCCAAGGTTAATCTCATGCTCAAATCCCCACTGTTGCCCCGTTTCGGGGATCTGGTCGTTGCCATTGTTGACGATGTGCTCGGTCAGGGTCTTACCCTCGACCGCGCTTATGCCCGTCACTTCTCCGGCATCGAACTCAAACCGCAAGAACAGGCAAGGATTGCCCTGGTCACCGGCGACCTGCTGCGCCGTCTCAGCCTCTATTGTTTCCTCACCGGTATTCAGGTGCGTCAGGCCGAAAAGAATGTCTGGCCACTGCTGCACAGCTGGCACGCCTTCCACAAAATTGCCCAGCCCAACCACCCGACCCTGGATCGCTTCAATGAAGAAGCATTCCGCCGCCGTCTGACCGAGGCGAAGAAGAACCCGGTATTGATGGATGGTTGCCCGAGCTGGCTGGAGAAACTGGGTAGCGAGCAGCTGGGTGAAGCCTGGCCTGCCGAGCGTGCCGCTCTGGCCTGGATGCCCAAGCGCTACCTGCGGGTCAACACCCTCAAGTGCACCCGTGATGAGCTGCAAGCCATTCTGGCCAAAGAGCAGGTCACCACCATTCCGGTTGATGGTGTGGAGACTGCCCTGCAGGTCACCTCGGACGCCGCCCTGTTCCGTACCAAGGCCTTTGCCGATGGTTGCTTCGAGCAGCAGGACGCAGGCTCCCAGCTGGTTGCTGCGGCTCTGGAGGTCACCCCGGGCATGCGCGTCATCGACGCCTGCGCCGGGGCCGGTGGCAAGACTCTACACATCGCCGCCATGATGCAGGGCAAAGGCCGTCTGCTGGCGATGGATGTGGAAGAGTGGAAGCTGGAGAACCTCAAGCAGCGCGCCCGTCGCGCCGGTGCCCACAACGTGGAGACCCGGGTCATCACCAGCAGCAAGACCGTCAAGCGCCTCAAAGAGAGCGCCGACCGCGTACTGCTGGACGTGCCCTGCTCCGGTCTGGGCGTACTCAAGCGCAATCCGGATGCCAAGTGGCGTGATACCGCCGAGCGTCTGCCGGTGCTGGTCGCGCTGCAAGAAGAGATCCTGCAGCGTTACAGCCAGATGGTGAAAGTCGGCGGCCTGCTGGTCTATGCAACCTGCTCCATCTTGCCGCAGGAGAACCGCCAGCAGGTGGACAAGTTCCTCGCGGCCAACGAGAACTTCCGTCTGCGTGACGATCACACCGTAAGCCCGTCCGAGACCGGCTTCGACGGTTTCTACATGGCTCGTATCGAGCGGATCGCTTGATCTGCCCGATGACCAGATAGAAAAAGCGGCTGCCAATGGCAGCCGCTTTGTTTTGGCTTGCTGACCCACACCCGATGGGGTTACAGCGCAGCAATCGCCTCAATCTCGATCTTTACATCCTTCGGCAAGCGAGCCACTTCCACACAGGATCGCGCCGGATACATGGCATCGTGCTTGGTGAAAAAGTCGTTGTAAACCTGATTCACCACAGCAAAGTCGTTCAGATCAGAGACAAACACCGTGGTCTTGATGATGTTGCGCACCTGACCGCCTGCCGCCTCGACAATCGCCTGTACGTTTTGCAGGGAGCGCAGGGTCTGCGCTTCGATCCCCTCCGCAACGTCGCCGCTCACCGGGTCCAGCGGGATCTGACCGGAGGTGTATAGGATGTTGCCAATCCGGGTGGCCTGCACATAGGGGCCGATGGCGCCCGGCGCCGCCTTGGTAGTGATAACCTGTCGCATCTGTTACTTCCTCGTGCTGACAAACAAAAAGTAGGCCCGGAGCAAGCCTGCTCACCCCGGGCATGAGAGTTACATCATGTTGGTGAAGGTTCTGGAGATGACGTCCTGCTGCTGCTCGCGGGTCAGGGCGTTGAAGCGCACCGCATAACCGGAGACCCGGATGGTCAGGCTGGGGTACTTGTCCGGATTGTCGATGGCATCCAGCAGCATCTCGCGGTTCATCACGTTGACGTTGAGGTGCTGACCCCCTTCCACATCCCGCTCATGATGGAAGTAGCCATCCATCAGCCCCACCAGATTGCTCTCGCGATTGGCTGGCTCCTTGCCGAGCGCCCCCGGCACGATGGAGAAGGTGTAGGAGATCCCGTCCTTGGCGTATTTGAACGGCAGCTTGGCCACCGAGGCGAGCGAAGCGACCGCCCCATTGCGATCCCGACCGTGCATCGGGTTGGCTCCCGGTGCAAACGGGGCACCGGCACGGCGGCCATCCGGGGTGTTGCCAGTCTTCTGGCCATAGACCACGTTGGAGGTGATGGTCAGGATCGACTGGGTCGGTACCGCATTGCGGTAGGTCGGCAGCGCCTGGATCTTCTTCATGAAGCGCTCGACCAGATCGCAGGCAATGGAGTCGGCCCGCTCGTCGTTGTTGCCGTACTGGGGATACTCCCCCTCAATCACGAAATCGACCGCCAGCCCGTCAGCATCGCGCACCGGCTTGACCCGAGCGTACTTGATGGCCGCCAGCGAATCGACCGCCACCGACAGACCGGCAATGCCGCAGGCCATGGTGCGATAGACGTCGCGATCGTGCAGCGCCATCAGCGAGGCCTCATAGCTGTACTTGTCGTGCATGTAGTGGATCAGGTTGAGCGCGCTGATGTACTGCACCGCCAGCCAATCCATAAAGCTGTCGAGGCTGGCCATGACGGTCTCGTAATCCAGCACCTCGTCCATGATGGGCGCCACTTTCGGGCCAACCTGGATCTTAAGCTTCTCGTCCACCCCGCCGTTGATGCAGTAGAGCAGGGTCTTGGCCAGGTTGGCGCGGGCACCGAAGAACTGCATCTGCTTGCCGATCACCATGGGGCTCACGCAGCAGGCGATGGCGTAGTCATCGCTCTCGAAGTCGGTGCGCATCAGATCATCGTTCTCATACTGCAGGGATGAGGTATCGATGGAGACGCGGGCAGCATAGGTCTTGAAGGCCCGCGGCAGCCCTTCCGCCCAGAGGATGGTGAGGTTGGGCTCGGGCGCCGGCCCCATGGTCTTGAGGGTGTGAAGGTAGCGGAAGGAGTTCTTGGTCACCAGGGTGCGACCATCCAGCCCCATGCCACCGATCACCTCGGTCGCCCAGATGGGATCGCCGGAGAAGAGGGAGTCAAACTCGGGGGTACGCAGGAAGCGTACCATGCGGATCTTCATGATGAAGTGATCGACCAGCTCCTGGGCATCCTGCTCGCTGATAAGCCCCGCCTTCAGATCCCGCTCGATATAGATGTCGAGGAAGGTGGCGGTACGGCCGAGGGACATGGCGCCACCGTTTTGCGACTTCACCGCCGCCAGATAGGCAAAGTAGAGCCACTGGACTGCCTGCCGGGCAGTGCGTGCCGGCCCGGAGATGTCAAAGCCGTAGCTGGCCGCCATCTGCTTGATCTGCACCAGTGCCCGCTTGTGCTCCGCCAGCTCCTCGCGCTGGCGGATCACCTGCTCCAGCTGCTCTCCCCGCTCGAGAGCCGGTTGCAGATCGGCAAACTGCAGCTCCCGCTCACGGATTAGATAATCTATGCCATAAAGCGCTACCCGACGATAATCTCCGATAATGCGACCACGGCCGTAACCATCCGGCAAACCGGTCAAAATTCCCGATTTTCGGCAGCGCAACATCTCGGGAGAGTAGACGTCGAACACTCCCTGATTGTGGGTTTTGCGCAATTCGCTGAAGGTATATTCAAATTCGGGATCCATCTCCCGGCCATACGCTTCAAAAGAGCTTTTGATCATATTGACGCCGCCAAACGGGTGCAGCGCTCTTTTAAGGGGCTTGTCGGTTTGCAGGCCAACGATTTTTTCCAGCCCCTGCTCGATATAGCCCGGCCCGTGGGCGGTGATTGTGGTGGCAATATTGGTATCAAAATCGACCGGCGCGTGGGTGGCATTCTCGATGCGGATCCCCTCCATCACCTTGTTCCACAAGGTGGTGGTCGCTTCGGTCGCATCTGCTAAAAACTGTTCGTCACCTTCATAGGGGGTGTAGTTCTGCTGGATAAAATCACGGACGTTGATCTCGTGCTTCCAGTTTTCACCGGCAAACCCTTGCCATGCCTGACGGAATTTATCCTGATCCAATTGCATATCAACTTTCATCAAATAAACCTCATTCACTACTCATGACACTACAGTGGAAGATGTCAGACGCACTCGGCCTGACGAACCTGCTGCCCCAGACGAATGGCATCCAGCGCGATCATTTTCTCTTCATTGGTGGGAATAACCGCCGCCAGCACCATGGACTCTGCCGCCGAAATTACCCGGCAGCCCTCGCTATTGGGACGCTGGTTAAACGGCTCGCTGATCGCTACGCCAAATACCTGAAGTCGTTCGCATACCAGCTTTCTGATAAAGGCCGAGTTCTCGCCGATCCCGCCGGTGAAAATAACGGCATCCAGCCGGCGCAATGAGGTGGCATGGCCGCCGATATGGCGGGCAATACGATGGACAAAAGCGTGAATGGCCAATTTTGCCCCGGGATGTCCTTCGTGATAGGCAGCTTCCAATACCCGCATATCCGAGGAGAGCCCAGAAATACCCAGCAAACCGGACTGCTTGTTCAATACCCGCTCGATATCCTCGATGGATTGCCCCGTCTTGCTGGCGATATAGGCCAGCGCGCCAAAATCGATATCACCGCTGCGGCTGCCCATGATCAACCCCTCCAGCGGCGTCATCCCCATCGAGGTATCGACGCTCTTGCCATCCTGTACCGCACAAATAGAGGCGCCATTGCCCAGATGGGCGATGACCAGACCGGCATGCTGCTCATCCAGCCCCATAAATACGCAGGCCTGCTCGGCCACATAGCGATGGGAGGTACCATGGAAGCCATAGCGGCGCACGCCGTAATCCTGCAGATATTGATAAGGCAGCGCATAGATATAGGCTTCCGGCTTCAGGGTCTGGTGAAAGCCGGTATCAAATACCGCAATCTGGGGCTGGTCGGGAAATAGCTGGCGGGCGGCCATCACGCCACTTAAATTGGCGTGATTGTGCAGGGGGGCCAAGGGTGACACCTGCTTTATTTTGGCCAAGACATGTTCATCAATGATCACGGCTTCGCTAAATTCACTGCCACCATGCGCAATCCGATGACCAATCAGCACAATCGAATCCAGCAGATCGCGCTTTTTCAATTCAGCCGCGATGGCAGCCAATGCACAGGTGTGGTTATTTTCAGGTAATGACATAGCGGGCTCTTTACCCACTTGCAATTGGGGATGGGCCGTCTCAATACCATCCGCCATACCGGATATCACCACCTCACAGGATTGACTCTCCAGTACCGAGAATTTGACCGATGAGGAGCCGCAATTGATAACCAGAACCAACGAATCAAACTTCATTACATCGCCTCGAGATTAATAGTGTCAAGTCACTGCAGTCAGGGCATTTCGCCATAAACAGAAAGTCAAAAAACGGCAAGCCTTACCCAGGGCCCACACAATTGGGCCAACGAAGAACCGGTTATTGCTCATGTCTGACTGCACCATCCAGACCCCGCCAGGGGGGCCTGAATGGTTGATGACTTTCAGAAAAGGTTTTCAGAACAGCTTGGAAACAATATTCAGGATGGTCAGTACACCGATGATGGTGACAAACAGGTTGCTGGCCTGACCTTTATATTTTGCCAGTGCCGGTGTCTTGCTCACCGCATACATCGGTAGCAGACAGAGCAGGGAAGCGATGATCGGCGCCCCCATGGCCTCAATCAGGTCGAGGATGTTGGGGTTCACATAAGCGACCAGCCAGGTCGAACCCATGATGAACAACATACTGACCATGTTGAGTTTTTTACTGGAAACCTTGCTCTTGTCGCCCTGGTAGCCAAAGCGGAGGATAAGGCCGTTCAACCCTTCCAGCGTCCCCAGATAGTGGCCAAAGAAGGATTTGAAGATGGCAACCAGCGCAATGATGGACGCCGCATACTCCAAAGTGGTGGCAAACGCAGACTTGCTGCCCGTCATTGAGGAGAAGTGGTTGGCCAGATAGGAGAGCACCGGAATGTTCTGGGCTTTGGCTTCCGCCATATTTTGCGGTGACAGGGTAAAGAGGCAGCTGAAGGCAAAGAACATCACCACGGCCACCATCAGCATGCTGGCACCGGAGATAATCTTCGAGCAGCGCTTCTCGGTAAAATCACGCCCGAACTCCTGCTCATACTCTTCCCGTTTGGAGACAATGAAAGAGGAGACAATCGGCGAGAAGTTGAAGGAGAAGACCATGATGGAGATCCCCAGCCAGACGGTAACCAGAATACCATCGTGACCAAACATCGCTATCTCGCTCAGATTGACCTGATCAAAGACGGCACTGTTCCAGTACGGGACGAGGGAGAGAGAGATAACGATCAGACTGGCAATAAAGGGAAAGACCAGATAACTCATCACCTTGACCATCAGATCCTTACCAAAATAGATCACAAATGCCATCAATAGCAGCAGCCCAAGGGCGACAACACCCCGATTAAGCGGCGCCATTTGCAGTTGATGCTCCCAGAATGCCATAAAGGTATTGGTGATCGTCACACCATATATCCACAGCAGTGGGCAGATGGCAAAGAAATAGAGGAAGGTAATCACTACCCCACCCATTTTGCCAAAATGTTCTTCAACGGTCTCGGTAATATTTGCCGATGGATTGCTGCCAGAAAGACATAATCTGGCCAACGCCCTGTGGCAATAAAATGCAATAGGGTAAGCCAGCACCAACATGATTAATATAGGTATCAGGCCACCATATCCGGCCCGAATAGGGAAAAATAGAACACCTGCACCGATCGCTGTACCAAACAGACCTAATCCCCATGTGGTATCCGATTTACGCCATGCACGTGTATTCTCTTTACTGCCGGTGACAACACTGTCTAATATCATGACTGCATTCCTTACAGGCTAAATTGACGGATATTGTTCTGTTCGATAATTTCGACGATCCGGGTCAGGTCAATATTGCCACCCGAAATAATGCTGACGGTCTTTTTGCCTTCGACATAATGCTTGAGTTTGCCGCTGAGCAGTGCTGCCGAGGCCAGAGCTCCCGCCCCTTCGGTAATCACCTTGTTGCGCTGAATCAGGTCAACCATGCTGTGACGAATATCATCTTCAGTCACCAGAACAATGTCATCGACCAGCTCTTTGACAATTTCATAGGTCAGGGTGCCGGGTCTTGCCACGTCACAGCCATCAGCCAGCGTGCTACTGGTTCTATGATTGGTAATAGTGCCTGCGTAGTATGAAGCCGCCATGCCGTGAACATTCTCCGACTGCACGCCAATCACACGGATAGTCGGGTTGATGGATTTGATGGCCATGGCAACACCGGCAATCAGACCACCGCCGCCAATCGGCACAATGATGTTATCGACATCATACAAATCTTCGATAATTTCCAGGCCAATGGTTCCTTGGCCGGCAATCACTTTTGCATCGTCAAAAGGGGGTATAAATACGCGACCTTCCATTTCCACGATTTCGCTGACTTTGGCAATAGTGTCATTGAAACTATTGCCATGCAGAATAACTTCCGCCGAATAATCGCTGGTTGCAGCAATTTTTGAGTTGGGTGCGCAGCAAGGCATGACCACCTTGGCATCAATTCCCAGCATGGCACTGGACAAAGATACCCCCTGCGCATGATTACCGGCAGAGCAGGCGACAACACCTTTTTGACGCTCCTCCAGACTTAATGAACTGAGTTTGTTGAAAGCACCGCGAATTTTAAAAGAGCCAGTACGTTGCATGTTTTCAAGCTTGAGGTAAACCTCGCCATGACAACGTTCGCTGATGTAGTTAGAGGGTAATTGCGCGGTCTTGTATATATGGTTGGTCAGTCTTTTTTTGGCTTCGGTAATATCATGAAGACCAATGGGCAGATTGCTATACATCTTCATCGCAAATCTCTTTTTATTTATTAATTTGTTGGGTTTTATTTCACTGGGCGAAGCGATACTAGGTTCTATCACTTGCAATTAATGTGAGCATAAACACAAAAAAATCTACAAAGAGACTGCGTAACGGTGAAATTATCAAAAAATGTGATGGCAGCAACACTTGAATCCAAAATTATTAAAAAAAGTAATCGTAGATTGGAAAATCAATATGGTTAACAACTCCAAAACAAAGCGGCAAAGATTAGATTTTTCAGGGCAATCGCGTTGCTTTTTGCAACCGGTGATCAGTTTCTTGCCTGCCAGAACCGGGATAATAAAAAAGGAGCCGATGTGGCTCCCTATCGACAACACAGGACCGATTACTCGGCTGCTGCATCATCTTTCTTGTACTTGGCAGCAGTCTCTTTGATCAGAGCCTGCAACTCGCCAGCCTGGAACATCTCGATCATGATGTCACAGCCACCGATCAGCTCACCTTCAACCCACAGTTGCGGGAAGGTCGGCCAGTTGGCGAATTTTGGCAATTCGGCGCGGATATCCGGATTCTGCAGGATATCAACGTAGGCAAACGGCTCGCCGCAGGACATCAGAGCCTGGGAGGCCTGGGCAGAGAAGCCACAGCTGGGTAGCTTGGGGGAGCCCTTCATGTAGATGATGATGGGGTTGTCAGCCAGCTGCTGCTTAATCTTTTCAATAGTTTCCATAGGTGCCTCACTAGAGCGATTTCGGCGGCCATTCTACTGCAATCTTGCCCGAGCACAAACTGACAAAGGGGTGACCCGGCTCGAATTGTGCAAAGAACCCACACAGGATTGATCGCGATCATGGCGCCAATCAAGAGTTGTTAGGCCATCTTTGATACTGCTACAATCCCTTGGCTTTGGGCTACCCAGCCCCATCATTTTAAAAACAACTCTTTTCACATATAGAAAAGAGTACGCAATGTCTTGCAACCGTCGCCTTCGCACGGTCCAGCCAATGGAGAGTAGAAAATGGCATTCGAACTTCCCGCTCTGCCCTATGCAATCAACGCTCTGGAACCGCACATCTCCCAGGAAACTCTGGAATATCACCACGGCAAGCACCACAACACCTACGTGGTCAACCTGAACAATCTGGTGCCGGGTACCGAGTTTGAAGGCAAGTCTCTGGAAGAGATCATCAAGACCTCCAACGGCGGCATCTTCAACAACGCCGCCCAGATCTGGAACCACACCTTCTACTGGCACTGCCTCTCCCCGAATGGCGGTGGCGAGCCGACTGGCGCCCTGGCTGATGCTATCAACAAGGCATTCGGCTCCTTCGCCGAGTTCAAAGATGCCTTCACCAAATCAGCCATCGGCAACTTCGGTTCCAGCTGGACTTGGCTGGTGAAAAAAGCTGACGGCTCTCTGGCTATCGTCAACACCTCCAACGCTGGCTGCCCGCTGACTGAAGCCGGTACCACCCCGCTGCTGACCGTTGACCTGTGGGAGCACGCCTACTACATCGACTTCCGCAACCTGCGTCCGAAGTACATGGAAACCTTCTGGGCTCTGGTTAACTGGGAATTCGTGGCCAAGAACTTGGCTGCCTAATCAGCCTCGCTTGCCAAAACGCCCCGCACTGCGGGGCGTTTTTTTATATCTAGATGGCTGCGTAAATGAAAGAGGCGCCCGCAGGCGCCTTTTACATATCGAGATAGCCAGTTTACTGGTCCAGCTCGTCCATGTATTCATCCAGATTGGCATCGTCGGCCTGCTCTTGCTGAGACGCTTTCAGCTCGGTCTGCTTGCCCGTCACCTTGCCCTGGTTATATTGCAGGTAGAAGTCCTTGGTTAGCGCATAGGGGTCGAGGGAGTTGTCGATGATCCGCTCCTGATCGATCAGCTTGGCGCGATTGCCCAAGCCATCCAGAACCCAATGAGTAACCCTTAACGGGATAGTCAGCAAGGCATAGGGGAAGTAGATGGTGTCAATGGTGTCACCAACCAGCTCCCGAGTGGTGGTCGGGCCGTAGACAGGCACCATGATGTAGGCACCATTACCGATATCGGCCCTGCCCAGCACTGTGTCCATCTCCAGCTTGTTGCGCTCGAGACCGGCATGTTTGGCCACATCGAAGATACCCAGCAGACCGACGGTGGTGTTGAGGGTAAAGCGCCCCAGGTTGGTCCCCGCCCCCTTCAAATCACCGGTGATCAGGTGGTTCACCATGCTGCTCGGTTCATCAAAGTTGGCAACAAAGTTGGCAATGCCATCCTTCACCCCCACCGGAATATAGCGAGCGTAAGCATGTACCACAGGACGTGCTACATAGGGCTCCAGCACATCATAATTGACCGCCCACATGGCACGGTTTGCTCCCTGGAAGGGATCACGCGGGTCGGCCGCCGTACTGGTGGCGCCCGGACGATTCATACCGGGATTGAGATCCAGACTCTCTGGGCCAGGCTTGGGCGGGCCACCGGCACAACCAGCCAGCAAGAGGGCTGCCAGTATGGCCCCTGAACGAAGATACATATGATTGTCCTGACGTTTTATTTTGATTTATCAGAAGTATAGATAACCCGGCCCCTATCAAGGAGCCGGGTTATTCAAAGGACATATTAGAGGGCGTGATCGATACGGATGTCAATCGGAGCAGTAGGGGTCTCGGCCGTCTTGACCGGCACGGATACCCCTTCGAAGGCTCCTTCCTTGTTCATCACATTGCCACCGCGGGAGAGACGTGCCTTGAACTGCAGTTCTGGATACGCTTCCAGCTTGCTGCCCTCCATCATGGCGTCACCATCCCCCAGTGAAAGGGTGACAGGCAGGGTTGGCCCAGCGATACGTTTCACCGCGATGGGCATGGGTGGTCCGTTGGGCACCACGGCAAAGACGAAGAGGTGAGCATCTTCCGGCATCTGGATGCCCGCAGCCAGCGTGATGTGGATGGGGAACTCTCCCTCATTAACGTCAGACTGCTTTACCTGCTCTGTTCCCGTTTTGGCTGCGCCTGAATTCGTCACCTCTATGCCACGCTGCTTGAGCTGCGTGCGGGCATACTCCATGGAGCGCTCAACCATCACATAACGGGGAGAGCCTTTTTCCATCAAGGGCAACATCGCCTGCCAGCGAGACAGCGCGGTCTGGAAGTCCTCTTTCTGCAGCGCCATAAAGGCATAGACGGAGCGCGCCTCGATATTATCAGGCTCCTGCGCGATGGCTGCACGCAGCAGTGCATCGGCCTGCACCTCCTCCCCCGTCATCATCAGCGCTTGGGCATAGGGCACCGCCACCAGCGATTTCTGGGGAGCCAGCGTGTAGGCACGCGACAGCGCATCGTTGGCCATCTCGGGATCATTGCCATCCAGCGCCAAGCGTCCCAGCAGCAGCCAACCGCGGTAGTCGTTCGGTTCATCCTTTAGGCGGGTACGCAGTGCCAGCGTGAAGTCCAGCAGATCCTGCTCGGTTACCTGGGCATCACGCTCCACAAGAATCCGGTTGCTGAGCTCACCAAGACGGCTGCTGGCATCCTGCCAGCGGCTCACCTCCTGCCATGAACCCAGCTTGTAGTAGATACCCAGGCTCACCACCACCAGCACCAGCACACCTGGGATCCAGCTCAGACTCTTGCCACTGCGGGCTGTCTGCTCCACATCGGGAATATCATCCAAGAGGCTGCGCTGCAACTCGACCAGCGATTCGGGCTCCTCGGCAAGCACACCCTGCTCTCGCTCCTCGCCAATCTCTAGCAAGCGCTGACGATAGAGCTGTTTGTTGAGCGCCGAGCGACTGATGCTCTGGTTTCCCTCACTGCGCCACAACGGTAACACCAGAGCCAGACTCACCAGCACCAGCAGGGCCGCAATCACAATCCAAAAGGCGGTCATTGTTTCTCTTCCTCTTTGAGCAGCTCGGCCAGGCGACGCTGCTCTTCATCGCTCAGGGTGCTTTCCACAGGCTCTGACGTTGCCGCAGAGCGTCGGCTACGTATCACCACCACGCCGATGCCGATAACGATCACTAACAGCGGGCCAAGCCAGAGGATCAGGGTCGATGCCATCAGGGGCGGGTTATAGAGGATAAAGTTGCCATAGCGGGCAACCATATAGTCCACGATCTCCTCTTTATCCTTACCCTCGCGCACCATCTGGTAGGTCTTGTCACGCAAGTCCTTGGCCAGCCCCGCATTGGAATCGGCGATATCCTGGTTCTGGCACTTGGGGCAGCGCAGCTCTTTGGTCAGTTCGCGAAAGACCTGCTCCTGATTGTCGTTATCGAAGGTGTAGACATCGATAGCAGCCATGACCGGCGTTTGTACCACCCATCCCAGCAACAGCAGCAGGGAAGCAATAAATACTCTCATCAGGACTCCCCTCACTTCATGGCATCAAAGATGGGTTTGAGGGTCGACGCCCAGTTCTCGGGGTTGATGTCCCCCACGTGGCGATAACGGATGATCCCCTTGCTGTCGATAAAGAAGGTCTCCGGCGCGCCATATACCCCGAGATCCAGCCCCAGCATGCCGTCCGGATCATAGAGGTTGACCTTATAGGGGTTGCCCAGCTCCGCCAGCCATTTGATCGCCTTGTCGCGCTCATCCTTGTAGTTCATGCCGATGATGGGAATGCCCTGCCCCGCCAGCTGTTTGAGGTAGGTGTGCTCGCCATAGCAGGTGGGACACCAGGTAGCCCAGACGTTGAGCAACATGGGCCGGCCGGTCAGGATGGTGCGATCGTGCTGTTTGTTCAGATCGTAAATGTCCTGCAGGGTAAACACCGGTACCTCCTTGCCCACCATCACAGATTCGAGCTTGGTGGGATCGGAGTAGAGCCCCTTGAACAGGAACACAGCCCCCAGCAAAAAGACGATAAAGGGAATTAAAAACAACCAGACCTTTTTGTTCATGCCTTGGCTTCCTCCTCACGACGGCCGAAACGGTAACGCTTGTCGAGCATCGCCAGCACGCCACCGATAGCCATAAAGACGCCGCCGAACCAGATCCAGCGCACGAAAGGCTTGTAGTAGATCCTCAATGCCCAGGCATTGTTGTCTAGCTGCTCGCCAAGGGCCGCATAAAGATCTCGCGTGAAACCGGCATCGATGGCCGCTTCGGTCATCGGCATCCGGGTCACTGTGTACATCCGCTTCTCGGGCTTGAGCAGGGCGACCTGCTTGCCATTTTTGTGCACTTCCAGCACGCCCTTGAAGCCATCGTAGTTGGGGCCGTTCTTCTCTTTGATCCCGGCAAAAACGAACTCGTAATCGGCAAAGTGCACCCGATCACCCGCCTGCATCCGCAGATCCTTCTCGATGCTGTAGTTCTGGGTGCAGGCGATACCTATGATGCTGACTGCCAGCCCCACATGGCCAAGGATCATAGCCCAGTGACTGTTGCCAAGCTTGCGCACACCGACCGCAAAGCTGTGCTTGTGGGTCGCGCGCACCCAGGTCTCCTGCGCGCTGGTGACGATGATCCAGGCGCCCAGACCAATCCCTACCGCCGCCCACGGCTTGAAGGTTTCGGCAAAGATCAGCGGCAACAGCAGGGCTGCTGCCAGGCTCAGCACCAGCGCAAGAATCACCTTGCCCTTGAGCTCGCCAAGCTCCTGGCGGCGCCAGCGAAACAGCGGACCAACCCCCAGCAGCAGGGCAAACGGAATGATCAGCCAACTGTAGATATGGTTGAAGAAGGGAGTACCGATAGAGATGCTCCCCAGCCCCAGCTCCTTGTGCACCAGCGGCAGCAAGGTGCCGAGCAGCACAGTCAGCAGGCCAGCCACCAGCATGATGTTGTTGCAAAGCAGCAGGGTTTCGCGACTCCACAGCTCATGCTTGCCGTGGCTTTTCACCTGCGAACCTTTAAAGGCAAACAGCAGCAAGGATGAACCGATCACCGCCAGCAGGAAGCCGAGAATAAACAGGCCGCGGGTCGGGTCGGAGGCAAACGCATGCACCGACACCAGCACGCCGGAGCGCACCAGGAAGGTACCGAGCAGGCTCAGCGAGAAGGCCGAAAGGGCCAGCAGCACGGTCCACGCCTTGAAGGTGGCGCGCTTCTCGCTCACCGCCAGCGAATGCAGCAGAGCGGTACCCGCCAACCAGGGCATGAAGGAGGCATTTTCTACCGGATCCCAGAACCACCAGCCGCCCCAACCGAGCTCGTAGTAGGCCCACCAGGAGCCGAGCACTATGCCGAGGGTCAGGAATACCCAGGCCGCCATGGTCCAGGGGCGCGACCAGCGGGCCCAGGTTGCATCAAGACGACCGGTCATCAATGAGGCTATGGCGAAGGCAAATGCCACCGAGAATCCTACATAACCCATGTAGAGCATCGGCGGATGGAAGATCAGACCCGGATCCTGCAGCAGCGGATTGAGGTCACGGCCATCGACCGGAAAATAGGGCAAGGTGCGGGTGAAGGGATCAGAGGTGAACAGCACGAACGCGGTGAAACCGACCGAGATCAGCCCCAACACGCCGAGCACCCGCGCCACCGCATCGAGCGGCAGACGGCGGCTGAACATGGCTACCGCCGCAGTCCAGCCACCCAGGGTCAGTACCCACAGCAGCAGGGAACCTTCGTGGGCCCCCCACACCGCCGAGATACGATAGGCGAGCGGCAGCAGGCTGTTGGAGTTAGTGGCCACATACTGCACGGTAAAGTCGTTATCGATAAAGGCCCAGGTCAGGCAGAGAAACGACAGCAGCAGCAACAAAAACTGGGCATAGGCGAGCGGACGAGCCGCCGACATCATGCCAAGACGCCCCCGACTTGCGCCAAGCAGCGGATAGCTACCCAGCAACAGGGAGGTGGCAAAGGCCAGGATCAGCGCAAACTGTCCTAATTCCGGGATCATGGCTTATTCCCCTTCAACTGCGCATCGGTGTATTCCGGTTTGAAGTGCATGCCACTGGTGGCATCGGCCACTTCTGGCGGCATGTAGTTTTCATCGTGTTTGGCCAGTACCTCGAACGCTTCGACCGTGGTGGCATCCTTGAGAGTTCCTTGCGCCACAATCCCCTGCCCCTCGCGGAACAGATCCGGCAGGATGCCATCAAATTGCACCATCACCTGATGACCACCATTGTCGATCAGGTTGAAGCTAACCTTGAGGCTGTTCGGATCGCGCTTGACAGTGCCGGGGACCACCAGACCACCAATGCGCAGGCGCTGCCCCTCTTCCGGTTTGATCTTGTCCGGCCCCTTCCCTTCCACCAGCTCGCTCGGGGTATAGAAGAGGTCGATATTCTGACTGAGGGCGTAAAGCACTAGGCCGCTCACGGTGGCGAGGCCCAGGGTGATGGCCAGAATGATGGTGAGGCGTTTTTTGCGTCTCGGGTTCATAGGGTGTTCTCCATCTGCCGGGCCGCCTTGCGACGGCTCTCGCGTGCCTGCTTGCTGCGTAACTCATTAAACAGACGACGGGTTTTCATGCGGGTAGAAATGATGATACCGACCAGACAGAGCAGGGTCAGACCGAAGGAGAGCCAGACGTAGAAGGCGTAACCGCCCATCGCCAAAAAGTCACTGAATGAGGCAAAGTGCATGCTTACTTCTCCTGTTCGGCAATCTCTTGAACCCAGGGACGATGCCACTCCCGCATCAAGAGCTCGTTTCGAAAACGCATCAGGGTAAGGGCCCCGAGAAAGGCAACAAACGCCAGGATCATGATGAGCAGTGGCCAAAGCATCTCGGGAGAGATGGAGGGTTTGTCAAACTTGGTGATAGTGGCCCCCTGGTGCAAGGTGTTCCACCACTCCACCGAGTAGTGAATGATGGGGAGGTTGATCACCCCCACCAGTGCCAGAATGCCGGCAGCACGGCCAGCAACCACCTTGTCACTGAAGGCGTTGTAGAGGGCAATCACGCCGAGATAGAGAAACAGCAGGATCAGCTCAGAGGTGAGCCGTGCATCCCACACCCACCAGGTTCCCCACATGGGCTTGCCCCAGGCGGCACCGGTAAACAGTGCAATAAAAGTGAACACAGCGCCGACAGGTGCGATAGCCGCCACCGTCATGTCCGCCATCCGCAGTTGCCATACCAGCCCGATAAAGGCGGCAACTGCCATGGTGGAGTAGGCCCCCATCGAAAGAATGGCGGAAGGAACATGGATATAGATGATCCGGAAGGAGTCACCCTGCTGATAATCGGCGGGTGCAAAAGCCAGTCCCCAGACAGTGCCGATGATGAACGATAGCAGACTTATCACAGCAAACCAGGGCAACAGGGTCCCAGCCAGCCGATAGGCCCGTTCGGGTTTAGCGTAAGGATGCAACCATTTCCACATAACTCACAAACCTTTTTGTTATTAATTGTTTGGCGAGGCCTAACATACTGACCTCGGGATAACATCAAATACCTCGAAAGCAATAAGCGGCAATCCGCTTGATCCATCGCAACTTTATTTCTGGAAAAGAATGCTCCATGCGAAACCATGTTGCGTTCTACCAATAGATCATCAGTTAAGACTGACCCTCAATGCGGCCGAAACGGCCAACGGCGTCAGCGTCAGGGCACCAACCAGCATGGCGGCCAGAATGGCAAGCTGTCCGCCATAGGGCAAGCCCATCCCCGCCGCATCAATTGCAGAGGTGGCAAAAATCAGTACCGGAATATAGAGCGGCAGGATAAGCAGACTGAGCAGCACTCCGCCCTTGCGCAACCCGACCGTCAGGGCAACCCCGACTGCACCGAGCAGGCTCAGCACCGGTGTGCCGAGTGCCAGAGTGGCGACTACCGCCAGATAACTGTTCATATCCAGCGATAGCAAAATTGCCAGCAAGGGCGAAATCAGCAGCAACGGCAATCCAGTCAGTAACCAGTGAGCAATCACTTTGGCCAGCGCCAGCAACCCGAGTGAATGGGGCATCAACATGATCTGCTCCAACGAACCGTCGCCAAAGTCGTCGCGAAACAGTCGCTCCAGCGACAGCATGGCCGCCAGCAAGGCTGCCACCCAGATGATGCCGGGAGCAATGCGAGCCAACAACTTGGGCTCAGGGCCGATACCGAGTGGGAACAGGGTGATGACAATAAGGAAAAACCAGAGCGGGTTAAGAATATCTGCACGCTGGCGCAGGGCCATCAATAACTCGCGGTGGATCAAATACATGACGGCACGCAACATCGAAACTACTCCTGCAGCAAGGGCGTAAGCGAGAGTGTTTTCAGTCGACCCTGCATCAGCGTCATATCCTGATGAGTGGTGAGGATCACCATCCCCCCCCGCTCGGCATGAGCCAGAAACAACCTCTCCAGCACCTTGACCCCCTGCTTATCAATGGCGGTAAAAGGCTCATCCAGGATCCAGAGAGCCGGTTTGTCACTGAGCCAGAGCCTGGCCAGAGCCACCCGACGCTGTTGACCTGCCGAGAGCTGTCCGGTCGGGTTCTCTTCAAAACCGGCCAACCCAACCTGGGCAAGCACCTGCCACAAATCCACTGTCTGCCCGGATACATGATGCAGCTTCTGATAAAAGGCGAGATTTTCGAGCGGAGTCAAGGCAGCTTTGACCCCGGGCTGATGACCGAGATAGAGCAGATTGGCATGGTACTCATCACGGCAATGGCGAATATTTTCACCATTCCAGCACACTTCACCGGAAAACGGCTGAGACAGGCCAGTCAGCAGACGCAGCAGGCTGGTCTTGCCAACCCCGTTGGGACCTTCAATTTGCACCAGATCACCGGGAACTACCGCAAAGGAGAGATGTTCAAACAGAGTGCGATCTTCACGCACGCAGCTCAGATTGTTAACTTGAAGCAGCATGGAGATTTTTTCAGAGAAAATGAAGCGGCTTGCATCTTAACACAGTATTGGAATACGTCTTTTCCAAGATGCCCTTCATCCACTGTTTTTGTGGAGAAGATCGCGCACAAGGAAAAATAGGCGTGGAAAATGATGACAATCAAAGGCATCCAAATAGATCAAACTGGAAACCTCATAACAAACCAGTATTAGCAAATAACTATTCTTCTCGATCACTGTACATGGCGCTCCATGAAAGAGCGCCATACATGCAACAGAAAAAATTCAGGAAGGCAAGTTGCCTTCCTGAATCATCAAGAGCGGCCTTTTCGCAACGATATCAAGAGCTCGGCTTCTGCCTTTGGCAACTCGCACTCACTCATGACCTCATCAAGGTCGGCGCCCAGTTCGACCATCTTGGCCGCTCGACTGTAAAGCCGTCGCTCGGGATCCTGCATGGTCAATTCTTGCTGGCGTTCATTGACCTGCTGCATCGCCCCTTCTACCGACTGTAACCGCTGTCCCATGCCGATGGCGCCGGTATGAAGCTCCATCATCTGCTTGCGCAAGCTTTCCAACTGACCTTGCAGCGTTGCCACACTAGCCTCGGACTCCTGCTTGCTACGCTTGCTCTTGAACCAGATATAAGAGGCAAACGCCAAGGCAATCAGGGACAACCCCAAGGCAACCATCTCGATTATCAAAACATCACCTTACTTATCAGAGGGAACCGATATCTTCCCACTCTTCATCGGAGAGCAGCTTGTTCAAGTCAACCAGGATCAGCAGTTGCCCATCACGGTTGCTGACCCCCTGAATGAACTTGGCGCTCTCTTCGGTACCTACAGCTGGAGCAGCATCGATTTCGGAAGATTTCAGATATACCACTTCTGCCACGCTGTCGACCATGATGCCAATCACCTGCTTCTCGGCTTCGATGATCACAATCCGGGAATTTTCGCTCACATCGCCGGAAGGCAGACCGAAACGGGAACGGGTATCGATGACAGTCACCACATTGCCACGCAGGTTGATGATCCCCAGTACGTACTCAGGCGCACCCGGCACCGGTGCAATTTCGGTGTAGCGCAACACCTCCTGAACCTGCATCACATTGATGCCGTAGGTTTCGTTTTCCAGCTGGAAGGTTACCCATTGCAGCACTTCATCTTCGGCCAGATTCTGTGCGATATTGCGCTTTTCTGTCATGTTTTTATTCCTTTTATGAAAACGTCTACTGCTAAAACTAGCAATAAAACAGCTCGATTGCAGAAGTTATCAGCGACCTTCTATGTTAACCCCACGCTCCAGCAACAAGAGCAGTTCACGAACGTGTAACAGGGCACACATTTTTTCTTTGACCATGCCCGCCAACCAAGGGCGCTTGCCCTCCTGATGGCGCCATTTAACCTGGTCACGGTGTAACAATTCAGTCCCTTTGAGATGGTGGCAGGCTAATCCCCACGGCGATTCACCAAGCATAATCAGATACTTGTAATCATCCATCTCGAGATGCTGACCCGGCATGACCCACTGGGCGGTATCGACCACATTCATCTTCTGCTCGCGAGAGGTCATGATCCCCTTGTACCAGCCCGGCTGGCCAAACAGGGAGGTGATCTCGCCCAACTGGTGAATACCACCAAGCTCGGTCAACGGCACCGCAAACGTCACGCCCGCGACTTCAAAAAAGAGGGCCTGAAACTCTTTACCGGTATCGATATTCTCCCAAGTGACAGGTTCAGTGGCTTCTACCGGAGCAACCTCCAGCGCAGTTTCAGTCAAGATGGTGGTGTGGGGCTCTGCAACTTCGGGCAGCAGCACCTCCTCAGGCCATTCAGGCTCTACCGGCAACAATGACTCCTCGGCCACAATCTCCAATGGGGCCGTCAGTGTCACCTCCTGGGTGAAGGCATCATTTTCAAACTGAACTTGTCCCACCTGAGCCAACAGTTCGCCAAGCTGGGCAAGGCGTGGATCACTTTCCAAATAAGGTGCAGCAACCACCTCGGGGACGCTTTGGGGCTGACGTTGCAACTGTAAAACAGGGGCGGATTGAACCTCTTCCACCTCATCCAGCACCAGCGGCTCATCGAGCAGCAGGGAGTGGAAATAGTCATCCATCGCCCGTACTTGAATGGTATCTCTCATGCCGTCACCTCATGAACCCGTTGCCGCTCAAGGGCATCAAGATGGTTGAGCAGCGTCTCATAGGCATAGGTTCCACGACTCCCGGGAGAATAGATAGACGGGGGGATATGCAGCAAGCTGGCATCCCGAAACTTGGTATCAATAGGGATCACCGCATTCCACACTGAATCTCCATATTGATCCTTGATCGACTTCAAGGTCATCAGAGAGGCACGGGTGCGCTTGTCGAACATAGTCGGGATCACGGTATAACGGAATTTGTCACGCTTGGAACGCTGCATGATCTCGAATGTCTTCATCATCCGCTCCAATCCTTTGAGAGCGAGAAACTCGGTCTGAACCGGCACAAGAATACGATCGCAGGCAGCCAGCGCATTGACCATCATCACCCCAAGCACAGGCGGGCAGTCGATCAGCACATAATCATATTGATCCTGAATGCGCAGCAGCGCCCGCTTCAGCACCAGCCCCATTCCCTCACGATTTCCCATTACCCGATCAAGAGTCGCCAGGGTAATAGATGCGGGTAGTAAATTGATATTCTCGAACTTGGTCTTGAGCGTCAGTTTATTGACAAGCTCGGCTGTCGGTTTGACAGCTTGAAACAACTCATAGAGGGTTCCATCCAGACGATCTGAATCAAAATCAAGATATGCAGTCAGCGAGGCGTGAGGATCGGTGTCAATCAACAGCACTCGCTGACCACGCTGGGCCAGGATCCCGGCAAGCGAGACCACTGTGGTGGTTTTACCCACACCACCTTTCTGGTTGGCAACCGTCCAAACAATCACTGTATCAATCCTGCCTTGTTGTTATACGTATGCCGCCACCGGGCAAAGAGATAACCTTTATCTCTCCAGCATCCACCGCCTGCTGCACCACAGGAACCGGTTCGGCAACCACCGGGGGCTTTACCGCCACAGGAGCTGGCGGCACCCAGGCGAATTTGGAAATTGCGACCACAACCTTGCGATTTTGCAGCCGGCCTTGCTCAGTGCTGTTATCGGCAAAAGGGGAAAACTCGCCATATGCCTCAAAGGCCAGACGCTGGGGTGCGATGCCATCAGCAATCAAGCCATTGAGCACCGCTTCGGCCCTCGCAGCAGAAAGCGCCCAATTAGAACGATAAATTTCATTATTTATCTGTTGGTTATCTGTATATCCTCGGACCCTTATATAGTTATCGACCGGTTTGAGAATACTTGAAAGAGTATTGATTACCGGTGCAGCATTCGGTCCCATAAAGGCGCTGCCACTGCCAAACAGCAGACCTGAACTGAGTTCCACAGTCAGCCAGTTCTCGTCTTGCGTCATTTTGACTATCCCGGCATCCACCAGTGACCCCATGCTCTCTTGCAACTGCATATCAAGTTTGGCAAGTGTCGTGCCATCTTGCAGCACAGGGACACCAGAAATGGGGGCAAGTGAAGGAGAGGGGGACGTTGCGCTTTCCAGCAACGAGGGGGAGGCAGAAACAGCATTCTCCAACAGTGAATTGCCCTGCCCCTCCAGCAGACCATCACTGCGAGACTGCATGACACTGAACGCCTGACTCATGCCATCTATCACCGCACGATATTTGTCCTTGTTCACCAGCGCAACAGAGTAGAGCACCACAAACAGAGCAAATATCAGCGTCATGTAATCGGCATAGGAGACCAGCCAACGGTCAAGGTGTTCACGCCCCTGCAAGTGCAAACGATAGCGCTTGCGCATGGCTACTCTCCTTTCAAATAGGCCCTGAGCCGACGTTCAACCTGTAAACCATTCTCACCATGGGCAATGGCTAACAGCCCTTCCAGGGTCATCTCCTGAAACAGTGCATAGTGATAGTGAAACGCTCGCAACCGGTTGGCTATCGGTAGATAGATCAGGTTGGCAAACCCGACACCATAGATGGTTGCCACAAATGCCACTGCGATGCCAGCCCCCAGAGCAGATGGCTCTTCAAGATGAAACATGGCCTGGATAAGGCCCAAGACAGCGCCGATAATCCCGATAGTCGGACTATATCCCCCCATGGCTTCGAACACCCGGGCCGCATGTTCATTACGCTCCTGCTCGATATCGATATCGGCTTCGAGCAACATGCGAATATCCTCCGTGGAGACACCATCGACAATCATGTTCAACCCTTGGCGGGTAAAATGGTCCTCCTCCTGCTCAGCCTGATTTTCGAGGGCCAGCAGCCCCTGCTGGCGTGCAAAGGCAGCCCAGGATTGTAGCCGTTCAGCCTGGGCAGAGAGATCCTGCCGTGGCGGATTGAAAATCCATAGACACTGGCGCAATGCCAGCAAAACAAACTTGGCAGGGGTCTGCAATGTAACGGCACCAACTGTACCGCCAAGAACAATGAGAAAAGCAGGCCCGTCCAACAACGTCAACAGGGAGCCACCATGCCACAGCTGGGCAATAGCAATAGCCCCCAGTGCGAGGAGCAGACCGAGCAAGCCCATGATTAGCGCCCCAACTCAACCAGAATACGCTGGGCCACCTTGTCCAGAGGAAGTGATTCACTGGCAATACCTGCCTTTGCAACCGCTTGAGGCATGCCATATACCACGCAGGAAGCCTCATCCTGAGCCCAGATTGTAGAGCCCTGCTCTTTCAGCAGTCTGGCACCATCACGGCCATCAGCCCCCATACCGGTTAGCACAATCGCCAATACCTTGTCGGCATAGGTCTTGGCAGCAGAGGCAAAGGTAATGTCCACGCAAGGCTTGTAATTTACCTTGTCGTTGCCATCAACGATGCGAATACGGGCGCCTGCACCACGACCCTCCAACAGCATCTGCTTGCCACCGGGGGCCAGGTAGGCATGGCCCGGTTTGAGGACGTCTCCATCCTCGGCCTCCTTGACACCTATCTGGCATAACCCGTTTAGACGGGCAGCAAAAGCTGCGGTGAAGGTGGCAGGCATATGCTGGATAAGCAATATTGGGTGAGGAAAATCCCCTGGCAACTTGGTCAGCACATTTTGCAAGGCTACCGGGCCGCCGGTAGAAGTCCCGATCGCCACCAATTGATAACTCTTGCCACTTCGCTTGAATGAGGCACTTGGCACAGTGCGTTGCAGGTCAGGCTGACGCTCTGAAGATCTGGGCGCAGTGCTACCCAGCGGAGCACGAGCAACCGGTTCAGGTGCTTTGGGGCGAGCAGCGGATGTCATCAGGAAGCGCTTGCGGGAGATCTCCTTCACCCGTTGTTGCAACAGTCTGACCGCTTCGTCCTTGTCTCTGGCAATGTCTTCAAATTTTTTGGGCAAGAAGTCAAGAGCACCGGCGTCCAGTGCATCCAGCGTTGCCTTGGCGCCTTCATGAGTCAGGGAGGAGAACATCAGAATGGGAGTTGGACACTTGGCCATGATCTCCCGCACTGCACTGATGCCATCCATCACGGGCATCTCGATGTCCATGGTGATCACATCAGGGCGCAGCGACATGGCCTTGTCTACGGCTTCACGCCCATTCTGAGCAGTATCTATCACCGTCAGCATGGGATCCTGATTGATTATCTCGCTCACCCGGCGGCGAAAGAAGCTCGAATCGTCGACAACTAATACCTTGACTGCCATTGTTATTTTTCTAACTCCTTGGGCCTGAGCGATTAATGTCTACGCGCATATGCTTTGAGCAGACTCGGTACATCCAGAATAAGGGCAATACCGCCATCGCTGGTAATGGTTGCACCAGCCATCCCCGGGGTGCCTTGCAGCAGATTATCGAGCGGCTTGATCACCACCTCTTCTTGACCAATCAAGCTGTCGACCACAAACCCGATTTGCTGAGTGCCAATCTGCACGATCACCACATGCCCGGTATCCTGACGTGAGCGCTTGTTGGTACCACGGATCAACCACTTGTGTAGATAAAAGAGGGGAATCGCCTTATCACGCACAATGATGGTGAGCTGACCATCGACCATATTGGCCTTCTTCAGATCCAGATGGAAAATCTCGTTCACACAACCAAGGGGAAGCGCGAAGGTCTGCTCACCCACTTCAACCATCAGGGTCGGCAGAATGGCTAGCGTCAACGGAACCTTGATTTCGAGACGGGTGCCTTTACCCCAGGTAGAATCGATGTGCACTGACCCATTGAGGCTGACAATACTGGTTTTGACCACATCCATTCCGACACCACGGCCAGAGATATCGGAGATCTCGGACTTGGTCGAAAATCCGGGGGCAAAGATCAGGTTATAGGCATCGTTATCACTCATGCGCGCGGCAGTATCTGCATCCAGCACACCGCGGCTGATCGCAATAGACTTGAGTTTTTCCGGGTCCATCCCGGCGCCATCATCCTCAATGCAAAGCAGGATATGATCGCCTTGCTGGGAGGCGCTAAGGGTGATCGTCCCTTGCCGCGGCTTGCCCGCTTTCTCTCGCACATCCGGCATTTCGACCCCGTGATCGCAGGAGTTGCGAACAAGGTGAACAAGAGGATCGGCGAGCGCCTCCACCAGGTTTTTGTCGAGGTCGGTCTCTTCCCCAACCATCACCAGCTCAATCTCTTTTTTGAGGGTTCTGGCCAGATCACGCACCACGCGCGGGAAACGACCAAATACCTTCTTGATTGGCTGCATGCGGGTTTTCATCACCGCACCTTGCAGGTCAGCCGTTACCACATCCAGATTGGCAACCGCCTTTGACATCTCTTCATCATTACTGGCAATACCCAGACTCACCAGCCGGTTACGAACCAGTACCAACTCACCTACCATGTTCATAATGACATCAAGGGTCTTGGTATCCACCCGCACCGTCGTATCGCTTTGCACTGCACTGTTTTCGGCAGGAGCTGGCGTAGCCTTGGCGGCAGGCGCTGATGCCTTGGCTGCTTCGGCAGGTTTTGCGGGGTCAGCCTGTACAGGTTTGGCTACAGGTGTTGTCGGTTTGGGCGCAGTCACCGCGGCAGGTGCGGCAGGTGCGGCAGGTGCGGCAGGTGCGGCAGGTGCGGCAGGTGCGGCAGGTGCGGCAGGTGCCATACTACTCTGAGGACCTTGGCCACGACCATGCAATTCATCAAGCAGGCGTTCAA
This sequence comes from Aeromonas sp. 604443, assembly GCF_049170315.1. Lineage (NCBI taxonomy): Bacteria > Pseudomonadati > Pseudomonadota > Gammaproteobacteria > Aeromonadales > Aeromonadaceae > Aeromonas > Aeromonas sp. 604443. The sequence continues at coordinate 92,454 of NZ_JAAKMI010000002.1, read as the reverse complement.
ACTCATCATCATCGATAAGCTCGTCCACCTCTTTTTGCACCGACTTCAGAGGATTCACCTCTGGCGCCCCCATGTGCTGTCCCTGACCATGGAGTTGATCCAGCAAGGCCTCAAACTCATCATCGGTTATATCGCCAGATTCGCCAGCAACAGTCGCTCCTGCCGCACTCTTGGTTGGTGTGCCCCCCACGCCATGCAGCTCATCCAGCAGACGCTCGAATTCATCAGCTGAAATCTCGTCTATGGATCCGCCCCCGTTAACAGGAGCAGGATCGCTGGCCTGGTTTATCGGTTCAACAACCTCGGGGTCGGAGACAACCTCAACAACAGGAGTGACAGCCTCCTGCTCCATGGCAATAGCGCCACTTGTCGCGGTTCGGAGTTGCTCTTCTCCTTCAGGCTTGCACAACTCGTGGAGGTCATGGAGCAAATCATCAGACGCAGGACTTGGCGCTTCACGGTTTTGTACTTGGGCGAACATGACGTTTATGGCGTCCAGCGCTTGCAGGATCACGTCCATCAGTTCGGCAGTCACGGTTCGCTTGCCATTACGCAAGATATCAAATACGTTTTCAGCGCCGTGGCATACGTCAACCAACTCCCCCAAAGACAGGAAACCGGCACCACCTTTTACGGTATGGAAACCGCGAAAGATGGCATTTAACAGATTCTTGTCATCAGGCCGCTTTTCCAAGTCGACCAGTTGCTCAGACAACTGTTCCAATATTTCGGATGCTTCGACCAGAAAGTCTTGCAGTATGTCTTCATCAACTTCGAAGGCCATGCGTCACTCCATTAGAATCCCAAGCTAGACAGCAGATCGTCCACATCATCCTGACCATTGACTACATCGGCACGCGCCTCTGGATTCATGATTGGGCCTTCGGCTTCAATCCCGTTCACAGGGAGAGTACGAGTTGAATGCTCAGCTGCAGCCTCACCAAACATAGTCAGCATTTCTATTAATTTTGTTTCAACTTCCTGAACCAGTTTTATGACCTTGCGGATCATCTGGCCTGTCAAATCCTGAAAGTCTTGTGCCATCAGAATTTCTGTCAGCAGTTGTCGTAACTTATCGGCATCTGACTCAGAAGCCTTAATGAAATCATCAAGTTGATGGCATAAGGACTTAAACTGCCCCACGCTCATATCTCTGGACATCAGTGCATTCCAGTTGGGCATCACCAGCTGGATATTATCATTCAGGCGATCCGCTATTGGCAGACTGGCCTCTACCGCATCCATGGTGCGATTAGCAGCCTTGTCGGTCATATCTATGACGTAATTGAGGCGCTCCCTCGCATCGGGAATGTCATGGGTGGCCAAATCGGGAATTCGGGGGTCGAGACGAAATTCTTGAAGTGAGTTATGCAATTGTCGGGTCAGCTGACCAACTTTTTCAAACAGATCGGCTGCGTTGGGGGCACATACATTGGCAAGCAGTTCATCGGCCAGCTCGAATTCACCTTGCTCCAGATGAGCAACAAGCATCCTTGCCTGGTCGAGCGAAATCATTGCTTTCGTTTTGGCCATCATCCCTGCTGCTCCTTAGCCAAGGCGTTCAAAAATTTTGTCGAGTTTTTCTTTGAGCGTTGCTGCAGTGAAAGGCTTGACGATATAACCGTTAACGCCGGCTTGCGCGGCTTCGATGATCTGCTCGCGTTTGGCTTCTGCCGTCACCATCAGTACCGGCAGATGCTTGAGCTTTTCATCGACACGAATGGCTTTCAGCAGGTCGATACCTTGCATGCCTGGCATGTTCCAGTCGGTAACCACAAACTGGAAATCACCATTTTTCAGCATCGGCAATGCTGTGTTGCCGTCATCCGCTTCATGGGTATTGTTGAACCCAAGGTCGCGAAGCAAGTTCTTGATAATCCGGCGCATCGTTGAAAAATCGTCAACAATGAGGATTTTCATGTTCTTGTCCAAAATTCCCTCCTCAATAGCCACCTCAGTGGCTCACTTACATGATGCTAAAAACGGGTTGTGTCATGCGGATTATGCCTTAGAGTTTCATCTCAGTGTAGCCAGTACAAACACTTATAGATGCCAATCTCTCAAACGAGCGCGTAGTCTGTGCATTGCCTGACTATGTATCTGACTCACGCGCGACTCACTCACATTCAAAACCTCGCCAATTTCACGTAAATTCAGCTCTTCATCGTAGTAAAGAGAGAGAACCAGGGCTTCTCTCTCCGGTAAGCGACCAATTTGCTCCGACAGTTGAATTTGAAATCGTTCTGTGGCCAGTTCATCAAACCCCGAGCCTGACGGAGCTTCATCAGGGTTACCGATCACATCCTCACTGACCCCCAGATCCTCGATACCGATGATCTTGCCACAGGAGACATCCTGCAGCATGACATGATAATCAGCGAGAGAGACCCCCATTTGCGCTGCGACTTCCGCGTCGCGAGCATCCCGTCCATTGGCTTGTTCCACATTTTCGATCGCTTCGGCAATCGCTCTGCTGTTTCGATGCACGGAACGGGGCACCCAATCACCACGCCGGATCTCATCCAGCATGGCACCACGGATACGGATCCCGGCATAGGTCTCGAAACTGGCTCCCTTGCTACCATCAAAGTTCCGTGACGCTTCGAGCAGCCCAATCATACCTGCCTGTATCAGGTCATCCAGCAAGACACTGCTTGGCAGGCGAGCCAGCAAATGCTGGGCAATCCGCTTGACCAGTGGAGCATGGCGCTCTACCAGCAGATAGGAATCCTGATGACGCAAGTACGCTTGGGCTTTATTCACGGGAACCTTCCTGTGTGGTGGCCTGAGTCTGCAACAGATTCTCCAGGAAAAACTCCAGATGACCGCCAGGCTGGTTTGGTACCGGCCAGCTAGCTGCTTTGTTGGCCAATGCGCGGAAAGCCAAAGCCGCCGGCGACTTGGGAAACGCCTCGACAATCAGTTTCTGCTTGCGCACGGCGGCACGCAGATTGGTGTCATAAGGCACGCAGGCAACCAGTTCCAGTGACGTATCGAGGAAACGATCGGTTACCCGGGTCAGCTTGGCAAAAAGCTCCTGCCCTTCACGCAGGCTGCGCACCATATTTGCCACTACTTTGAAGCGAAATACACCGTGCTCTTTGGAGAGGATCTTGATGAGGGCATAGGCATCGGTAATGGAAGTCGGCTCGTCACACACCACCACCATGATGTCCTGCGCAGCACGGGTGAAACTCAACACCATGTCCGAGATCCCCGCCGCCGTATCCACCATCAGAATATCGACCTGGGTCTTCATCTCGCTGAAGGCGCGGATCAGTCCGGCATGTTGTACCGGTGAAAGCTCGACCATGGACTGGGTCCCCGAGGTTGCAGGCACAATCATCATGCCATACGGTCCCTCAACGATAATGTCGTCGATAGTGCACTCACCTGCCAGCACGTGAGAGAGATTGCGATGAACCCGCAGCCCCAGCATGACGTCGACGTTGGCCAGACCAAGGTCAGCATCCAGCACCATTACCCGTTTGCCTTGGGCCGCCATGGCTCCCGCCACGTTCAGGGTCACGTTGGTCTTGCCCACGCCACCTTTACCACCGGAAACGGCGATCACTTTTACTCGATTGTTTTGACGCATTTTGCGCAGACCACTCGCCTGATCCATATACATGTTACTCATAAAACTCCGAATCTTCGGCCTCGCCAAAGCCTGTGCCCCAGAAATAGGGCTCTTCTGTTTCTCGCTCCAGCGAGCCCATGGCCGCGCCGATAAGCTGCGCCGCATTGGCAACCTGAATATCTTCCGGAACCCGCTGCCCATCCGTGATGTAACTGATAGGCAAGGCATTCTGGATACACACGTTAATCACTTCGCCCAGATTCAGACTCTCATCCAACTTTGTAAGTATGCAGCCGCTCAAGGGAATGCGCCGGAAATGGTCAACCGCTTCCTGCATTACCCGACGCTGGGAGGTTGCCGACATCACCAGATAGCTGCGGATCCTCACCTTGGCATTCTTGACCAGGGTATCGAGCTGCTCGGTCAGCCGGATATCCCGCTGCCCCACACCTGCCGTATCGATCAATACCAGCCGACGGTGGCGGAACTGATAGAGGGCATTGGCCAGCTCTTCGGCATCACGCACCTGACGAACCGGACAGCCCATGATCCGGCCATAAGTCTGTAATTGCTCATGAGCACCGATCCGGTAGTTGTCAGTGGTGATAAGGGCCACCTGCTCGGCACCATACTTCATGGCAAAACGGGCGGCTAATTTGGCGATGGTGGTGGTCTTGCCCACCCCGGTCGGCCCCAGCAGGGCAACGGCGCCCCCCTGACGTAAAATCTCGTCCTCGCTGATCTTGAGCTGAGCCGTCAACACTTCCGCCAACTGGGCCATCGCCTGATGGATGGGCATGTCTTCAGGGATCAGCCCCGCCAGTTGATCGGCAAACGCATCGTCAAAGCCCATCTTTTTGAGCTCCTTGATCAGCAGAGCCCGCATCGGCTCACGTCGCTCAACTTCCTGCCACATCAGACCGGAGATCTGGTGCTCCAGCAATTTGCGGATACTGGCCATCTCCTTGCGCATCCCCTCCATCTCCTGATCCCGCTGAGCAGGTTGAGAAGAACGCTGGGCGGAGGCAACCCGGGCTTTGGGCTTGACAGGTTCCGGGGCGGCACCCCATTGCCCCTGCTCGGCCAATGTTCTGGGCGCTGCATTGGCAGCGGCCAGACCGGCCGATTGGGTATTGCCCATTGGCGCCCCATTGCCCGGCTTGAGCTTCTGCTGGCGCGCCAGCAAGGCGGCCAGGGTATCGGCATAATGTTCGTTCTGTTCCTGAACCTTTGTGGGCTCGGGGCGGGTAATCTGCCGAGCAGCAGACGAAATATTGACACTCTCATCGTTCAGCTGACGGCGAACCGGCGCATCTTTGGGCCCCGGAACCTGGGATTGATAATCGACTGCGGCGACTATCTCTACCCCTCCGGTGACCTTCTTGTTGGACATGATGACAGCGTCAGGCCCGAGCGTCTCCTTGACCTCGGCCAGAGCCGTTCGCATGTCCTTGGCAAAAAACCGCTTAATCTTCACCCATCGTCTCCGCTAACTAGTTCTGCCCTACCGCACTGACGATGCGGATCTGCTTGTCGTCGGGCACTTCCTGATAAGACAGAACACGCAACCCAGGAATGGCATTCTTGACAAATTTTGCCAGGGTATTGCGCAAGATCCCCGATGTCAGAAGCACGGCCGGTTGGCCTTCCAATTCTTGTCGTTGAGTGGCTTCCACCAGCGAGCGCTGCATTCGCTCCGCCAGACCCGGCTCAATACCGGCACCATCACCTCCACCCGCCTGCAGGGATTGATGCAATATACGTTCCAATTCAGGTGCCAATGTTATCACCGGTAGCTCTGGGTCTGGGCCGGCAATCTCCTGCACAATCAGACGACGCAGGGCAATCCGGCAAGCCGCGGTGAGCACTTCCGGATCCGGACTGCGCGGCGCGTATTCAACCAGGGTCTGCAGGATAGTGCGCATATCGCGGATTGGCACCCCTTCATTGAGCAAATTCTGCAATACCTTCACAAGGTTACCCATGCTGATCACTTCCGGCACCAGCCCTTCGACCAACTTGCTCTGGTGTTTGCCAATCATGTCGAGCAGTTGTTGTACCTCGTCATGGCCGAGCAACAGTGAGGCATGGTTGGTCAAGATCTGACTCAAATGGGTGGCAACTACGGTCGCAGTATCCACCACTGTATACCCCAGGGTCTGCGCCTGTGACACCTGCTCCTTGGCTACCCACACTGCTTCAAGTCCAAACGCGGGATCCCGGGTAGCAATCCCCTGAATTTGGCCGAATACCTGCCCCGGGTTGATGGCCATCTCTTTATCATGGTAGACGCTGGCCTCGCCGGTACTGACTCCCATCAAGGTGATGCGATATTGATTTGGTGCCAGATCCAGGTTGTCGCGGATGTGGACGGCAGGCACCAGAAAGCCCAGTTCTTGCGAGAGTTTCTTGCGCACCCCTTTGATCCGGTTGAGCAGTTCGCCCCCCTGATTGCGATCCACCAGCGGGATTAGCTGGTAACCCACTTCCAGCCCGATGATGTCTACCGGCATCACATCGTCCCAGCTCAACTCTTTCTGTTCATGCGATGGCTGGTCAGTACTGGTCGGCATCAACTCGCCGCTGGCTGCTTTGGCTACCGCCAGCTTCTCGCGGCGCAGCAGCCACCAGGCTCCAGCGGCAGCGATCGCCCCCAGACTCAGGAAGGCGAAGTGCGGCATCCCCGGCACCAGTCCCATCATCAGCAGGATACCGGCAGAGATGATCAAGGCCTTGGGATTGTCGAACAGTTGGCCCAATACCGCCGTGCCCATATCCTGATCGGTATTCTGACGGGTCACTATGATGGCGGCGGCGATAGAGAGCAACAGGGAGGGGATCTGCGCCACCAGACCGTCACCTATCGCCAGCAGGGTATAGATCTCGGCAGACTCCCTGAAGGTAAGATGATGCTGCATCATCCCGATGATAAAGCCGCCGATGATGTTGATGAAGAGGATCATGATGCCCGCAATGGCATCCCCTTTGACGAACTTGGAAGCACCATCCATAGAGCCATAGAAGTCCGCTTCCTGGGTCACATCCTGGCGACGCTTCTTCGCCTCTTCCTGGTTGATGAGGCCGGCATTCAAATCGGCATCGATGGCCATCTGTTTGCCCGGCATCGCATCCAGAGTAAAACGGGCGCTCACTTCCGCGATCCGCCCGGCCCCCTTGGTGATAACCACAAAGTTGATGATCATCAGGATAGTAAAGACGATGATGCCGACTGCATAGTTACCGCCGATCACCACATTACCGAATGCCTCGATCACATGGCCTGCCGCTGCACTGCCATTGTGACCTTCCAGCAAGACCACCCGGGTCGAGGCCACGTTCAATGCCAGCCGCAGCAAGGTGGCCAGCAGCAATACGGTCGGGAAAGCAGCAAATTCGAGGGGGCGCCGGGTATAGACGGATACCAGCAGCACCACGATAGAGAGCGCAATGTTGAAGGAGAAGAGCACATCCAGCATCAGTGGCGGGATGGGCAACACCACCATGCCGAGCGCGGCCAATACCAGCAGAGGGGTACCAAGGCCTTTGCTCAATACTCCCCGAGACTGTTTTAACTGGCCCAATACTGCCTTGAATTCCATCGCTCTTCTCAATGTCAACCTGCTGGTGCCAGATTAAAGCAAACATTAAGCCAATAATGCAACACATTGAAATACAATGAATTTATTTTGACAACGTCAGAACTTTGTCATTTGCGATATTCGGTCGGAATGGGCAGATCTTTAGCCAGCGGCTGAGGACGGCGCCCCTGGCCACGGCGGAATTTCTTGAGCTGGAAGACATAGGCCAGAACCTGGGCAACCGCCGCAAACAACCCTTCCGGGATCTCGTGGCCCAACTCGGTAGAGTGGTAGATAGCCCGGGTCAAGGCCGGTGACGGCATGATGGGTATCTCGTATTCTCTAGCTATCTCCCTGATCTTCATTGCAATTTCATCAGTTCCCTTGGCCAAGACCTTGGGCGCGGCACCGGGTTTGCCCGCATCATACTTGAGCGCTACCGAGTAGTGAGTCGGGTTGGTGATCACCACATCAGCCTTGGGTACATCCCCCATCATCCGGCGCATCGCCATCTGCATCTGCAACTGGCGGATCTTGCCCTTTACCTCGGGTTTACCCTCGCTATCCTTGAACTCGTCCTTCACCTCCTGCTTGGTCATCTTGAGCTGACGCATATGGTTCCATTTTTGGAACGGCACATCGATGGCCACAATAGGCAACAGGGCACAGCAAAGAATGATCAGCATCCACAAAAAAAGGTCGAGGGCATCTATAATCCCGCCGGGGAATCCCTCCATGGAGAGGTTGAGCAGATGATCAAACTGGCTGGAGAGCATCCACCAGGCAAACAGGGTGATGAACACCACCTTGGCGATGGACTTGACAAGCTCAATCAGTGACTGCACCCCAAACATCCGCTTGAACCCGCTGATGGGGCTCATCTTGCTGAATTTCGGCATCATTGCTTCAGTGGAGAAGTTCATCCCCCCCATCAGGATATTGCCGATAAAAGCTGCAATAGCGACCAGAGCGAATAGCAATCCGAGCGGAAACACCAGTTCCCCCAGCAGCGCCGGCACCATAGCAACCATGGCATTGGGATCGAAAGCCTGCTCTCTGTTCAGCGTGAAGCCCATGGTCACCACCTTGAGCATGGCGTTCGCCAGGTAACCCTTGATAAACAGCAGGCCAAATACGGCTGACAACAGCACACTGGCTGTTCCCAGCTCCTTTGAACGTGCAATCTGCCCTTTTTCACGGGCCTGTTGCAGTCGTTTGCCCGTGGGTTGTTCGGTACGTTCCTGGTCGGTATCAGCCATTGACACCTCCGAAACATTGGGTGTCAATCAGCTCGCAACTGACCTCCTGCACCCGCTCCCACAAGGTGTCGAAATGGCCGAGGAACCCGCCGATCGTAAGCCAGAGGATAAGCAAACCCGACATCATGCTGACGGCAAAACCGATACTGAAAATATTGAGCTGGGGGGCTGCCCGGGTCATCACGCCAAAAGCGAAGTTGATAAGCAACAGCGCCACGATGGCAGAGAGGGCCATCACCAGCGAGGCCTGATACATGACCCCCAGGAACGCGCTCAGGGTTTGCATAGAAGAGAGTGACAGACCGCTATCGGAGATGGGTAGCGTCTCAAAACTGAGGATAACCAGACGTAGCATCACCAGATGACCATCAAGCGCCAGAAATACCAGAGTCGCCAGCATCAGATAAAACTGACCGACCACAGGGGCCGACTGGCCATTCATCGGATCCACCAGGGTGGCAAAACCCAGACTGGTTTGCATGGCTATCACCTGCCCCGCCATCACGAAGCTTTCCATCAGAAACTGGGTCATCAACCCCAGCGCAATACCGATCAACAGCTGCTGGCCCAAGACCAGAAAACTGCCGGCAGAGAAGAGCTCCACTGGGGGCATGGGAGGGAGCAGAGGAGCAACCAGAAACGTCACGGCTACCGCCAGCCCCAACCTGATCCGAGCGGCGACCAGCCGGCTGCCAAATACCGCCATCACCATGAAAAGGCTGCTTATTCTAGCCAGTGGCCAGAGAATGGACGACAACCACTCCATGATCAGAGCGGTGGTATAGGTCACCCCACCACCTCGGGAATTTGATTGACCATCAGGATGAAGAAGTCCATCAGACTCTGCATTCCCCAGTGAGCACCAATCCCTAGGGCCAAAAGGGTCACGATGAGACGGGGCAGAAAGCTCAAGGTCTGTTCGTTGATGGAGGTGGCGGCCTGAAAGATGGCTACCACCAACCCGATAGCAAGGCTGGGCAGGATCACGGCGCTGACCATGATATTGACCAGCCAGAGCGCCTCACGAAATACATCGACAAAGGTTTCTGGACTCATGTTCGGGCTCCTTGCATGGGACCGGTTAACCGGCACCCAGTCCGAAACTGTTGGCCAGCGAACCCAGGATCAGGTTCCAGCCATCCACCATCACAAACAGCATCAGTTTGAAAGGCAACGAGACGATCATCGGCGAGAGCATCATCATCCCCATCGCCATCAAGATACTGGCGACCACCAGATCGATGACCAGAAACGGCAAGAACAGCATAAAGCCAATCTGGAAGGCTGTTTTCAGTTCGCTGGTGACAAAGGCCGGGATCAGCACCCGCAGCGGCACATCGGCAGGCTTCTCCACCTGCACGTTGGCGATCTCCATAAAAGTATTGAGATCCTTGATCCGGGTCTGGGCCAGCATGAACTGGTGGATGGGCAATTCAGCCCGTTCCAGCGCCTCCTTGGCCTCAATGGTTTCGGCCAGATAGGGCTGCAGTGCCTCGTCATTTATGCGATCCAGCACAGGCGACATGATGAAGAACGACATGAACAGGGCTATGCCGATCAACACCTGATTGGAGGGGCTCTGTTGCAGACCGATCGCCTGACGCAAGATTCCCAACACTATGATGATACGGGTAAACGAGGTCATCATGATGACCATTGCCGGCAGGAATGAAAGTGCCGTCATCAACGCCAGCACCTGCAGGGTCAGGCTGTACTCCTGAGAGCCATCCCCCATGGTCTTGACGGTCACTGCCGACATGCCGTCCTGCGCCAACGCAGGCCAGGCGCAAAGCAGCGAAATCAACAGGCTGGCCAGCAATCCGCTTTGCCACAACAAGCCGTTAGTTTTTTTCATGTTTGCCCATCAACTTACCCAGCTGCTGGGAAAATGCCTGTGGCTGCTGTTCGTCCAGCGGCTCCTCCAGCCGATAGAGAAAGTTGACCTGCTGCGGCGTTACGCCGACCAGCAGCTGCTGCTCACCCACCTTGACCACCAGCAGCTTCTCTTTGTAGCCCACAGGCAGCGTAGCAATCACTCTCATCTGCCCGCCCCCCATGGCGGTGGCAATTTTGCTCTTCTTGAGCAAGAAACCCAGCACCAGAATAAGCCCGATCACCATCAGGCTGGAGAGCAGCCAGGAACTCAGGCTGGGAGGGTTGGCGGCCCCCCCCACCTCGGCAAACACCGGCAATGGCAGCCACAACAGCAGCAGACGCATCATTTGAGTTTCTTAATCCGTTCAATCTGGCTGATGACGTCGGTCAGGCGAATACCGAACTTGTCGTTCACCACCACCACCTCGCCGTGAGCGATCAGGGTACCGTTAACCAGCACGTCGAGGGGCTCGCCCGCCACCCTATCCAGCTCCACGACCGAGCCCTGGTTGAGCTGCAGCAGGTTACGAATGCTAATCTGGCTGCGACCGACCTCCATCGAGATGGTGACCGGAATATCCAGAATGGTGTCAAGCTTGCGCCGCTCCTCGGCACTGATAGGGGCATCGTCCTTGAGCTCTTCCAGCGGGGCCGGTTTGGCTTCCGCCGTCACCTGCTCCTCCAGTGCTGCCGCCCAGGCATCAGCCATCAGATCCTCTTCCTCTGTTCCGCTCATCTTGTTTCCTTATACCACTTCGTGACGATCAATAACTGCAAACCGTCGATTAACGCTGTTGTTCTTCGATGCTGCGCTCAAGCTCTTCAAGCTCGGCCTCACCATCGATACGTACACCACCCCGGGTCACCAGATGCATCTCGGTCTTGACCCCTTCCGGGCGCTTGAGCTTGTCGGTGATCTTGAGTGCCACATTCTCCTTGGTCCGCCCCATCTTGGCATGGAAGGTGGGCAAATCTTCCACGTAGACCAGCAAATGTTCGGGCATGTCGACCGGAATAATATCTCCCGGCTGCAGCTCCATCAGTTCACGCAGAGTGAGTTCGGTCTCCAGCAGTTTGGCCCTCAACTCGACCTTTACATCCATGATCTCGTCACGAAGTGCCTTGCTCCAGCGCACGTCTGTGTCACCCTTGTCACTCTGCACACCGGCATCGAGCAGTTCACGGATCGGCTCCAGCATGGAGTAGGGCATGGCCACGTGGAAATCGCCGCCGCCACCATCGAGTTCGATGTGAAACGAGCTCACCACAATCACTTCGGTCGGGCTGACGATGTTGGCCATCGCCGGGTTCACTTCAGAGTCGAGATACTCGAACCCTACGTCCATCACTGGCGCCCAGGCATCCTTGTAATCCTCAAACACCAGTTTGAGCAGCATCTGGATGATCCGTCGCTCGGTCGGCGTGAACTCGCGCCCCTCAATCTTGGCGTGGTAGCGCCCGTCACCACCGAAGAAGTTCTCCACCAGAATGAAAACCAGTCGTGCCTCCATGGTGATGAGTGCGGTTCCTTTCAATGGCCGGAAACGCACCATATTGAGGCTGGTCGGCACGAACAGGGTGTGAACATACTCACCAAACTTCAGCATCTGCACCCCGTTGATGGAGACCTCGGCGGTACGACGCATCATGTTGAACAGGCTGATCCGCATGTGGCGAGCAAAACGTTCGTTCACCAGCTCCAGGGTCGGCATCCGGCCACGGACGATGCGGTCCTGGGAGGAGAAGTCAAACTGAGCAACGCCGGGGTCTCCGGCGCCGCCTATCTCTTCCTCTTCGACATCATCGACACCGTGCAAGAGGGCATCAATTTCGTCCTGACTTAACAGATCGCTCACGCTTCACCTACTGCATTACAAAGCCGGTAAACAGCACTTGTTCGATAACGGGGGAAGAGACCAGGTCCTTAAGCACCCGACGGCACTCTTCCAGTGAATCCTTGCGCAGCTTCTCCTTGCCTTCAAAGGTCATCAGCTGTTCGGCACTGGCTGCACTGAACACCCGCAGCAAGGTGCCTTCAATCAGGGGTATATTCTGTTTGGCCAGCGTCTCGTCGGCGGTGCCGCGCACCATCAGCTGGATCTTGATCTGCACCAGTCGATCCCGCTGGGCTCCCGCGACGTTGAAGACAAAGGGACGCGGCATCCCGACATAAAGGGATGGCTGGGGTGCTTCCACCTTGGGTTTGGCCTCAGCACCCTCCGCCGCTTCGGCAGGGGGGGTATCCGAGCCGGACAGCATAAGCCAGGCGCCTGCTCCACCACCGCCCAGCAAAATGACCGCCAGGGCAATGATAATAATCAGCTTCTTTTTCTTGCCCGCAGCCGGGTCTTTTAGCGTCAATTCGTTATCGTCAGCCATCCCTTGTCCACCCTAGTCTCAAACTTGTTCGATATCATAAACTTACTCGGGATTGCATCAAGCATAGAAATCTATTCCTGAACCGTTTGTCGATTCCACCGACAAATTGGGGTTGGTCGTAGTGACCTCCCCGTCAAGATGGCTATGACCGGAGTGTCCCTCTCCTGATTGTCCCTGCCCGGCAAACGCCGACTGACCCTGCTGTTGTTGCTGCGGTGACTGTTGTGACTGCTGCTGCACCTGGGTCTGGCCAAGCTGGATCCCCTGCCCCGCCAGCATTTCACGCAGACGGGGCATCGCCTGCTCCAGCATCTCACGGGTCTGTCCGTGCTGAACTACAAAATGGACGCTCGCCTGGCTGGATACGTCGATCTGGATCTTGATCTTCATCTTGCCAAGGCCGATGGGGTCTAGCTGAAGCTCGGCCTGCTGCAGCTTGTCGGCCAGCATCAGGTTGACCTTCTGGTGCAATTCGGCGGGTGCTTCCTGACTAGACAGTTTCAAATGGGGTAAATTCTGCGGTTCACGGCGCAACGTGCCCTCAGCGGCGGGCGCCCGGCTGTCGGCCACCTGGGGCTGAGGCTGGCTGTTCTGGCCATGCTGTACAGTCTGGCTCTGGCTGCTCTCGCTGCTCGATGTCGTAGCGACAAGACTCTTCTCAGACTCACCGACCTTCGGTTTTACCTCAAGCGAAACCGCTTTGCGCACCTCGTCGGTGCCCGTCACTTCCATCTGCCTGATCCCGGCTGAAATGCTCGACAGCGGCGCTTGCGGCCCCTGAGATTCGGACTGCGCCAACACCTGCTGCGGCGCCACCATCACGGGTGCGGCAGCGCTATCGGTCTGAGTCGTCACATTTGCCGTCACGCTGCTCTGGGCTGTGGCACTTTGCACTGTCGTCACTTGCGCCGCACCTGGATTGGAGGATGTGGTTGTCGCTGCCTGCTGTCCCCCCTCGGCGCTACTCTTATCAGCTCCCTTGCCAGACCCATTAGCGGTGCTCTCTACGGCAGTAGAAGTGGTTGAGCTACCCGCATCTGGTTGTTTGCCCCCCTCACCGAATGCCTTGAGCACCGCCCCCTGAGTCGTGGCTTGAGCAGCTTGTCCCTTGCCGGTCACGACGCTGCTGGCAGCGGGGTCGGATTTGCTGTCATCTCCCTCTTTCACTGCGGGTGACTCACCACTATTTGCCGCATTGGCGGACGCCTCAACCGGCAACACCCTGGCCAGTTGGGCCATCCGCTCAGCCCCCGTAAGGGGCTTGGTGAGCTTGCCATCTGCCCCGAGAATTTCACCCTTGGCAGAGACTTTCTCCCCGGGCTGACCATCTTGGGTGGCGGCGGCATCCTTCCCCTCAGAAGTGTTGGGAGCGGAGGACAGTACGGCGGTCGAGGCGTCGCCCTGCTCAATCACTCCTCCTGCAGAGAGTGAAACCGGAGTTTCAAGGGAAGATTTACCAGTCGTAGCCAGAAGCGACTGCGCCCCGGACTGATCGGCAAGTTGGCGTACAGTCCTGACAGTTGCAGGGGACTGCTCGCTTTCATCAAGCGCAATCCCCTCCAGCGCACCCTCTTGCGGCAACGGATTGCCGTCTGCCGCAGTGGCGCTCTGTTGGGCCGCCACCGCCAGTTGGGGTGTCACTAGCGAGGTATCGAGCTTGAGGGAGTCTTGCAGACGGAGCAGAAAGTCGGTGGCAGGGAGCTCCTCCGCCTTGTTGTCGGCGCCAGGCTCCTGCTCCTTGCTGGCCTCCTCTTTGGGAGAGGCGCCCTCGGTCGCCAAAGATTTGGCTGATCGGACATTTTTATCGCCCTGAGTAGCCTCGGCGGCGCCCTGTTCGCTGTTCCGGGCCTTGGCAATCAGAGTGGCGAAATCACCCTTGCTGTCGCGCCCCCCCAGATCGATGCCATTGCTCTCGACTGAGCTGCTCAGAGGCGCTTTGTCCAACCCGTTGGCCGCAGCCGAAGGCGTTTGTGTCAACACTGTCTGCATCATGATGGCATCCCTGAATTCTAGCGGCCCCCTACGAGATGGCCGCCGACAATGTCCAGATCAAAGCAAGTTACAGGCCAGATTGATGAAAACGCCGCAACATGGCGTACTCATCCAGCATCTTCTGCTCCTGACGCAGAGCTTTCTGCTGCTCGCGGCTCGCCTGCTTCTCCAGCAACAGATCTACCGCCTTGCGTCGCTGCTGGGCAGCCAGCCACTCTCCACGACGTTGCTCCAGCGCCTGACGCACCTGCAGCACCCCTTCGTGTTGCTGGGTCGCCGCCTGCTCAAGCTTGTTGATAAAGGCGTGATACTGGCTGTTTTGCTGGGGCGAAATCCCTTGTAAACCGCGATCGGTCCACTGCTGGTGGTAGATCTGGCGGTACTGGTTGAGGGCATTTTGCTGATCCATAAACAGCTTGAGATCCTGCTGCGCCTTCACCAGCGCCAGCGCACACTGCTGCTCTGCCTCAGCCAGCCGCTCTGCCAACAATAGCAACCCTTTACTCATAGTCGCCCCCTATCTTCCCAACCGTCATCAACGCATCAAGGGCATCGCCACCATCTGCAAGGCTTGCAGGCCATCATCGTAGTGAATGACCTCTCGCATCCCCTGCTGCAAGAACTGATCCAGATAGGGTTTTTGAATGATGGCGCGGTCAATACGCGGATCGGAACCCTGACTGTAGGCGCCGATGGTGATGAGATCCCGGTTCTGCTGATAGAGGGAGTAGAACTGCTTGAGGGTGCGCGCCAGATCCATATGTTCCGGCGAGGTGACCATGGGCATAACCCGGCTGATGGATTTCTCGATGTCAATGGCCGGATAGTGGCCTGCATCGGCCAGATCGCGCGACAGAACTATGTGGCCATCGAGGATCGCCCGCGCCGCATCGGCAATGGGATCTTGCAGGTCATCCCCCTCGGTCAGTACGGTGAAGAAGGCGGTGATGGAGCCCTGGCCGTCGCTGCCGTTACCAGCCCGCTCCACCAGCGCCGGTAATTTGGCAAATACCGACGGTGGATAGCCCTTGGTCGCTGGCGGCTCGCCCACCGCCAGTGCGATTTCCCGCTGAGCCTGGGCGTAACGGGTCAGCGAATCCATCAAGAGCAGCACATTGAGCCCCTGATCGCGAAAATACTCGGCAATGGCCAGCGCCGTTTCACACCCCTTGAGCCGCATCAGCGGCGAAGCATCGGCGGGAGCGGCCACCACCACGGAGCGGGCACGCCCCTCCTCCCCCAGAATGTCCTCGATAAACTCTTTCACCTCCCGGCCCCGTTCACCGATGAGGCCGACCACCACCACATCCGCCACCGAGCCGCGAGTCATCATGCCAAGCAGCACCGATTTACCGACACCGGAACCGGCAAACAGCCCCATCCGCTGGCCCTGACCGACCGTCAGCACGGCGTTGATGGCGCGCACCCCGACATCCATCGGTTGATGGATCGGGCGGCGAGAGAGCGGGTTGATGCGGTGCTGGGCAAACTGCACCGTCCGGGACGAGATAATGGGGCCGAGGCCATCAAGCGGCTGGCCGATGCCGTCGATGACCCGACCAAGCAGGTTCATGCCAACAGGAATACCGTGCTCTTCGGTGATGGGCACCACACGGGCACCAGGGATCACCCCCTTGAGCTGTTCACTCGGCATAAGATAGAGGCGATCGCCCGAGAACCCCACCACTTCGGCCTCCAGCGTCCCATCCAGGGTATCGATGCGACACAAGGCTCCGATGGCGGCACGGCAGCCGATGGCTTCGAGGGTCAGCCCCACCACCCGGGTCAATTTGCCGGCAACCGGCGGTTTGGGGGCGCTGTCGCGTACCTTGTACCCTTGCAACCGGTTCAGTAGCGAGCCGCTCATCTGGCCTCCTGGAAGCTAAAAAGTGCAGCCGGACGGTAACGTCCGGCATCGGTTATGGGCGTGGATCCTGCGAGGCCGGTTTCTGCGACGCATTGTCCCGCAAGAAGTTGCGCAGCAGCTGATCGATGCGCCCGGAGAGGGTCAGATCGATGCTGGAGAGCTCGGTGACCAGTTGCAGATCGCCGGGGGAGAGGGTGGGATCGCTCTGCAGTCGCCAGTGCCGCTTGGCGCACTCGTCGGCGCCAAATGCCTGCTCGATTCGCGTGATGTCATCGGGATGCAGCATCAGAGTCACCCCCTGCTCGGCGGCAGGCAGCAACGCCAGCCCCTCCTTGAGCGCCTCCAGCAGGATGCGGGGCGAGGTCTCTGCTTCATGGCGAATGAGCGCGCGGGCCAGTTGCATCACCAGCGAGACCAGTTGCTGCTCTACCGCCAGATCCAGCGCGCTCAGGGGATTGGCAAGGCGTGCGGCGAGACCCTGCCAGTGGGCGATCTCCTGCTCCACCAGATCGCGCCCCATGGCCAGCCCCTCCTCGCGCCCCTGTTCGAGACCTGCAGCATGACCCTGTTGCAATCCTTCCAGCTTGCCCTCTTCGAGCCCCTTGGCAAAACCGGCCTCGCGCCCTTCGGTCAGTCCCTCTTCCCAGGCGGCCTGACGGATCGCTTCGAGCTCTTCGGCGGTGATGCTGGGGGTCGGCTCCTGCTCGGGTTCCGGCTCCACCACCTCCTCTTCCTGCTGATACCAGTCAGGTGCAAGACCGAGCGCATTGGTCTCGGCCTCAGCCACCACGTCCATTTCGGGCCAGCCCCAGGCCTCTACCCGGGTCTCTTCCCCTTCAGGCCGCACATAACCACGCAGCTTGTTGTTCATCTATTCGCGCCGCTCCTTGCCAAGACAACATACTGGGCGGCAGACAGGTTACATGAGTTGGCCATGGTTTAGAGGAACTCCTCGCCACCGCCGGAACCCAGCATGATCTCGCCGGCATCCGCCAGACGGCGGGCGATGGAGAGGATCTCCTTCTGGGCAGCCTCCACCTCGGAGACCCGGATCGGCCCCATGGCCTCCAGATCGTCTGCCAGCATTTCTGCCGCCCGTTTCGACATGTTCTTGAAGATCTTCTCGCGCATCTGATCGTCGGACCCCTTGAGGGCGCGCTGCAACAGATCCCCAGGCACTTCCCGCAGCAGAGTCTGGATACCGCGATCGTCCACATCGATGAGGTTTTCGAACACGAACATCAAATCCTGGATCTGCTGGCTCATCTCTTCGTCCGACTCGCGGATGGAGTCCATCAACTGGCCTTCGATATTGGTATCCAGATAGTTCATGATGTTGGCGGCTGCCTTCAGGCCGCCCATCTTGGCTGCCTGGGCACCGGCCGCACCGGCGAACTGTTTCTCCATGATGTCGTTCAACTCTTGCAGTGCCGCCGGTTGTACCTCTTCGAGGTTGGCGATA
Source organism: Aeromonas sp. 604443 (assembly GCF_049170315.1). Classification (NCBI taxonomy): domain Bacteria; kingdom Pseudomonadati; phylum Pseudomonadota; class Gammaproteobacteria; order Aeromonadales; family Aeromonadaceae; genus Aeromonas; species Aeromonas sp. 604443. Next base: position 74,462 of record NZ_JAAKMI010000002.1, on the reverse strand, counting down.
CGCATCACCAGATCGAGGCGCACCTGCTCCGGGAACTGGCTCAGGATCTCGGCGGACTGCTCCGGCTCCAGATAGGAGAGCACTATGGTCTGGATCTGCGGGTGTTCGTTCTGGATGATGCTGGCCACCTGACGGGCATCCATCCACTTGAGCGAATCGAGGCCACGGGCGCCGGAACCGAGAATGATCTGGTCCACCAGGTTGCTCGCCTTGTCCTCGCCAAGGGCCGCCACCAACGCCTTGCGCACAAAGTCTTCACTACCGATACCTATGTTGGTGTACTTCTGGATATCGTCGATGAATTGACGGTGCACCGCCGCCACCCGATCGTGACTGAAATCGGACATGGAGGCCATCGACATACCGAGTCGCTGCACCTGCTTGGGTTCGAGATGGCGGAAGATCTGGGCGGCATCCTCTTCGTTGAGGCTCAACATCAATACAGCCGCCATCTCCATACCGGACATCTGATCCAGCAACTGGCGCTGGCTGTCGGTAATGTCGTTGCCGGTCACCTGGCTTTTAGTTTCTTCAGGCATCTTTGGTTACCCACTCTTTAATGACCTGAGCGGCCAGATCCGGTTCGTTCGCCACCAGCGCACGCACCGCCTTGAGCAAATCTTCATCACGGTGCAGATCCGGCAGTTTCAGCTGACCATCGCGCACCCCGAATACCTGCTCTCCCTCAACCTGGGCTGCCAGCAAGCTGAGCTCGTCGTCACCCCCCAATACGGTGTGGTTGTCAAAGTCCACTTCCCCTTCCGGCTTGGCATCCGGATAGAGCAGCCGCTTGAGCATGGGGCGAACCACGGTGACGATCAAGACAATAATCACCAGTACCGAAGCGGCAATCCGTACCGCACGCCAGAACCAGGGCTGATCGTAGAGCGGCACCTCGGCCACGGTATCAAGCTCGGGACGATTGAACGGAATGGCGACCACCTCGAGGGTATCACCACGGGTCACATCAAAGCCAAGGCCACCGCTCAGCAAACGGCGCAGGGTATCGAGTTCCGCCTGGGTGCGCGCTTCGCGGGTCACAGCCCCGTCGGCACCGGGCACCGCCTTGTAATCCACCGCGACCGAGACGGTCATGCGGCGAATGCCCCCCATCTGGCGCCGGGTATGGCTGACGGTGGTATCCAGTTCGAAGTTGCGGGTCGCCTCTTTGCGAGAACGCCCCGAGGCAGCAACGCTGGCCCCATCACCGCCAGTGGCCTGTTCAGGAATATTGGACGCGGCAGGGGGCTGGTTGCTGAGAGCCCCCGGCACACCGCCATTGCTGCCGCCGGAGCTGTTCTCTTCCAACGTCATCTCGGAGCGCACTGCAGGCAGATCCGGGTTGTAGGTTTTGCGGGTCTGCTCCTGCTGGGAGAAGTCGAGGGAGAGATCCACTTCCGCCGTATAATTGTCGGCGCCAAGCACCGGGATCAGAATGGCGTCAATTTTTTGCTTGTACTCCAGCTCCTGCTTCTGCTGCATCGCAAATTCCTTGCGCGTCTGGGCAGAGACGGGATCCTGGGAGCCGGAATTAAGCAGGCGGCCATTCTGGTCGGTGACGGTGACACGAGTCGGCTCCAGGCCATGTACCGCAGAGGCCACCATATCGACGATGGAGTCCACCTCCCCCTGCCCCAGTGCCGCCCCTTTCAGGTTGAGTACCACGGTAGCACTGGGCTTGCGCTCGTTGCGGGCAAAGACGTTATCTTTGGGGATGGCCAGCAGCACCTGGGCCTTGGCCACATTCTGGAACTGTTCAATGGCGCTCGCCAACTGGCGCTCGCGACTCAACTTGAGGCGCTCGGCCTCCATCCGCTGGCTGACACCGAAACTGGAGTCCTTGAGCAGAATATCCTCTCCACCATTGGCTACATCGGCCGCATTGGTGAGGCCGGCCCGGGTCAGTGCCAACCGGATACTGGCAAAGTTCTCGGCACTAACCAGCACGCTCTTGCCATCGACCTCATAGGGGATCTTCTGCTGATCGAGGAAGTCGAGGGTCTTCACCAGCTCCTGAGTGGTATAGGTGCCAAGAGGGCGCATATCCGGCTCCTTGCCCCACAGCAGGATGAAGACGGCGATGGCCAGGCAGATGGCAAGCCCCAGGATCAGAGTGATCTGGCGCAGTACATCGGTATTGGACAAGAATCCCAGTGCCGAGCTCTTCTGCTCGTTGGCATCGAGGGCGGCGGTGCCCTCATCGTTTATCAGCAGATCGCCATTTTGGTCAGTAGCCACGATTTATGTCCTTATTGCTGACATGTCATGATGCACGGTCATCGCTCAGACCGGCATATTCATGATGGTTTTGTAGGCATCAACCATCTTGTTGCGCACCTGCACCGTCGCCTCGAAGGCGATGGAGGATTTCTGGCCCGCGATCATCACCTCGGCCAGATCCACCGACTTGTCGCCCATATCGAAACGGGTGCGCAGATCATTGGCTGCGCCCTGCAACTCGTTGACGTTACCGAGCGCCTGCTGCAACAGCAGGCCAAAATCGGAGGTCACCTGACGGCCAGGCTGTGACAGCGGGGTTGCACCGGCCTCTACCTTGAGAGCCTGCATCTCTTGCATCAGGCTGCTTGCACTAATTTCCATTTTCTGTCCCCAGACAAATCATTGACGCTGACGGACCAAAAGCAATAAAAGTGCCAATTAGGTAAAAACGATCTCAAGCCGCAGAAATGGAGGGGAAAAAGAGATGATGAGGGGGATCGGGGAATAGGCCGCTTCACGCACGGCACGGCTCCGTAACCGGCCACACCGTAGAACCGTGATGTTTGTCGAGCCACTTGACCAGTGGTTTGTTGTGAAGATTAACCACTCGACGGGCTATCAGTCCGGGGGGATGGCGCGTGCAGAGCCGGCTATCGGGCTCTGCACGCTTGTGGGTGCGGACTGATGCGCTCCACGGCCCCAGTCAAAGCTGGCATCGGACACTGCCGTTATGGCTCAGAAGTGTCCCCCCTGGCGGCCAGCGCCTCATCTACCTGCTGATCCCGCTGCCCGGTCATGCCGGCGTGACGGGCGATCAGGTGGTAGGTGGCGGGCACCACCAGCAGGGTAACCAGGGTCGCCAAGGAGAGACCGAAGAAGACCACGGTCCCCACCGCCATCCGGCTCTCGTAGCCAGCCCCCATGGAGAGCATCAGCGGCACAGCGCCGATGATGGCGGTGAGCGAGGTCATCAGGATCGGCCGAAGACGGCGCACCGAACCCGCGATGATCGCCTCTTCGAATCCTTCACCGCGCTGACGCAACTGGTTGATGAACTCGACGATGAGAATACCGTTCTTGGTCACCATGCCGATCAGCATGATCATCCCGATCTGGCTGTAGATGCTCATCTCCTGCCCCGTCAGCCAGAGGCCAAGCAGACCGCCGAAGATGCCGAGCGGCACCGTCATCATCACCACGGTCGGGGTGAGGGTGCTCTCGAACTGGGCCACCAGCACCAGATAGACCACCAGCAGGGCGAGGCCGAAGACCATCGCCATCTCCCCCTGATTGTCGCGGTAATCCTTGGAGTCACCGGCGTAATCGACCGTCATGCCGCTCGGCAGATGCTCGTTGGCCCAGCCGTCGAGGAAGTCGAGCGCCTCGCCCAGGGTGTGATCCGGTGCCACATCGGCGGTCAGGGTCACCGCCTTCTGGCGCTGATAGTGGTTGAGGCGATTGGCGGTCGCCACCTGCTTGACGGTCGCCAGGGTCGAGAGGCTCACCATCTCGCCATTGGCCGCTTTCAGGTAGATGCGGCCGAGATCCGAGATGCCGTTGAACTCCTTCTGGTTGGCGCGCAGATAGACGTCATACTCCTCGCCCCTGTCCACATAGGTGGTCTTGCTCACCCCGCCCAACATCGCCTGCAGGGTGCTGGCAACGGTGGAGACCGGTATGCCGAGCTGGCTGGCGCTGTCGCGCGAGACGGTCACCTGCAGCTCCGGCGTTTTCTCGGCGTAGTCGAGATCCGGGCTTATCATCAGGCCACTGGCCTGCGCTGCTTTTTGCAGCTCTAGCCCCTGCTGGTAGAGCTCGGCATAGTCGTTGCCCTGCAGCACGAACTGCACCGCAGCGGTAGAGCCGCCACGGAAGCCTGGCTGGAAGGTGCGGATCATCACATCGGGAATAACCGACAGCTTGGCCCCGAGCGAGCGGGAAAACTCGGTGGCGGTCACATCACGCTCGGCCCAGTCGGTGAGCTGGATGATCACCATGCCGGTCTGATCGCCGCCACGGCCAAAGGCGGGGGTACTGAAGCTCATCGCCTTGACCACCCCCTGGCCCAGCATCGGCATGATGGTCGATTCCACCTGCTGCATGTTGCGCTTCATCCGCTCGATGCTGGTCCCCTCCGCCCCCTTGACGAAGACGAAGACCACACCGCGATCCTCCGTCGGGGTGAGACTGCTAGGCAGCTGGGTAAAGAGGGCACCGATACCGGCCAGACAGAGCAGCAGCGCCAGCGGCATCCAGCGCGAGCGACGCAGCAGCCCCTGCAGCAGATGACGATAGTGCCCCTCCATCCGGCCCAAAGCACGATCGAGGGCCGCCGTCAGCCGGTTCGGCTTGTCGAGCGGGCGCATCAGCCAGGAGCCCATGGCTGGCGTGAGGGTCAGCGCCACCAGCGAGGAGCAGAGCACCGCCAACGAAAGCAACATCGCAAACTCGGTAAAGAGCCTGCCCACCATACCATCCATAAAAGCGATGGGAATAAAGACCATTACCAGCACGGCGGTGGTAGCGATGACCGCAAAGCCCACCTCGCGGGTGCCGTGCCAGGCCGCCAGCAGGGGGGGCTCACCCCGCTGCAGATGGTGGTGAATGTTCTCCACCACCACGATGGCATCATCCACCACCAGACCGATGGCGAGAATAAGCGCCAGCAGGGTGATGAGGTTGATGGAAAAACCGAGATACCAGGCGCCGATAAAGGCGGAGATGAGCGACACCGGGACCGTGATGGCCGGAATGAGTGTGGTGCGCCCCTGCCCGAGGAACAGATAGAGCACTGCCACCACCAGCACGGCACAGATGGCCAGTGTCTCATATACCTCGTCGATGGCCTGCTTGATAAAGATGGTGGAGTCGTAGTCAACCTCAAGGGTGGCCCCCTCCGGCAGGAAGCGCTGCATCTCCACCAGCTTCTTCTCCACCCCCTGTGCCACCGCCAGCGGGTTGGCGGTGGACTGGGCGACGATGCCGATACCCAGACTCTCGCGGCCATTGCGCTGGTAGGCGCTGTCTTCGTTCTTGGCTCCCACCTCCACATCGGCAATATCGGCCAGATAGACACTCTGACCGTTGGTCGCGGTACGGACCTGCAACTGCTGGAAATCTTCGGCGGTGTGGTAGAGCCGGGCAATCTGCACCGACATGGTCATGGAGTTGTTGCGGATCTCCCCCCCCGGCAGCTCTATGTTCTCGCGCTTGAGGGCATCCTGCACATCCGCTACCGTCACGCCGCGGGCCGCCATATCGGCCGGCCTCAACCGCACATACATCACCTGGGTCAGATCGCCGGAGAGCGCCACTTCACTCACCCCATCCACCAGGCTCAAGGGGTCGACCAGCACCCGGTTGGCGTAGTCGGTCATGGCGGTGCGATCCATCTGGCTGCTGCTGAAGTTGAGCCAGACCGCCACGTCACCGCTACCGCTATCCTTGGTCACCAGCGGCTCGTCGGCATCCTCCGGCAGCTTGCTCTTGGCGCGAGTCAGGGCGTCGCGCACATCGGAGACCCCCTCCACCATGTTCCAGCCAAGCTTGAACTCCACCGTGATCATCGAGCGCCCCTTGCGAGTCACCGAGTTGATATTCTTGATACCGCTGATGCCGGAGAGCTGATCCTCGATGGGCTTGGTGACCTGACTCTCCATCACTGCGGGAGCCGCTCCCTCATAGGTGGTGGTGATGGAGACCGACGGGATCTGCACGTCCGGCATCTCCCGCACCGTCAATTTGCTAAAAGCGACCAGACCGAACACGCTGAGCAGGGCGCTGAGCACCACCGCCACCAGCGGTCGGCGTACTGAGATATCGGAGAGCCACATCAGCCATTTACCTCCGCCAGATCGTGCACCTTGGCACCATCACGCAAGTTGACCAGCCCCTCGACCACGATGCGATCGCCGACTTTCAGCCCCTCGGTAACCCAGACAGTCTCACCCTCGGTCTCGCCGAGCACCACTGGCACCCGCTTGACCCGGCCATCGGCCTCAAGGCGATAGACGAAACGCTGCTCGCCGGCGTACTCCACCGACTGGGCAGGGATCAGAGTGAGCTGGCGGGAGGGGAGCAAGAGCTCCACGTTGAGCAGCATTCCCGGGCGCAACTGGCCGTTATTATTGGGTAACTCGACCCTCGCCTTGATGTTCTGGGTCTCGTTGGAGATACGGCTATCGAGGGTGGTGAGGGTGCCGTTAAAGCGCTGATCCGGCCAGGCTGCGCTGGTCGCTGTCACCGCCATGCCGGGGCGCAGCAGGGAAAGGTAGCGCTCCGGCACTGCCAGATCGAGGCGCAGGGTGTCGATATCGTCGAGGTGCAACAGGGTATCGCCGCTATTGACCAGGGCCCCTTCGCTCAAATCAATCAGGCTCACGGTACCGGCAAAGGGAGCGGTGAGAGTGCGCTGGGAGAGTTCGTAACGGGCGGCATCGACCCGCGCCTGCACCTGATCAACGGTGGCCTCCTGCCCCTCCAACACCGACTGGGTGACGGCTCCACGGGCGACCAGCTTGCGCATCTCGGTCAGCTTGCGATTCTCGTCGCGCAGACTGGCACTCTGCTCGGCCAGCTCCGCCTGTTGCTTGCCCGCATCCAGCGCGACCAGCGTATCGCCCTTGTTGACCTGCTGACCCGACTGCACCGCAATCTTGACCAGGCGCCCGGTCACCTCGGGAGTGATCACCACCGAGTGGTTGGCCGCCAGTTTACCTACCAGCTTGAGAGTCGGCTCGGCCAGACTCTGCTTGACGGTCTGGGTACGAATATTTATCTCGCGGGAAGGGGCTTTGGCTGCTGGTTGCAAGTGGCCAACCGCCCACCAGATGGCCGCTACCAGAGAAAGCAGGCCGAGGCCAATCCAGATACGCATTTTCATCAAACAATCCATGAAGTGTTAAGAAGGGGAAATCTGAGTGGGGGCCATTTTAGCCCCAGACTATGCCGTGACTATGTATAAATGTGACAAAACGTAACAGGTGCATGGTGAACTCACCCGGTTTCAGGTAGTTCAGTTTGTTTTCACACCACATCGCATACACTAACGACAATTTCCTTCGCAACCCGACTGACTGCCTATGCCCAACATGTCTGGCCACCGTTTTCTCACACGCCTGACCTGGCTCCTGTTCGCCGTGGTCATCCTGCTGATTGGTTTGACTTTGTGGCAAAGCCTGAAACAGATTGAACGCCTCTATCAAAGCGATACCCTCAACAGTGCCATCTACCTGCGGGATCGGTTCAAACGGACCGAAGTATTTCTGGAGGCGATGCGCGGGCAGACTGAGGAGCGACTGCGCAGCGACCCCCAGTCGGTGCTCACCCGCCAGCTCTATCGCCATATCGAGGCGCTGCCAGAGGGGCTGGCTCTCGACAAGCTCCCCGGTGATTTGCCTGCCGGACTGGCAGGCAACCTCACCGGTGATGGCCCGCTGCCGCCCCCCGGCAGCGAGCGTGAGGCACGCATTCATCTGGCCCTGAGCCTCTCCCCCTTGCTTGCCACCGCCAGCCAGCGCCTTGGCAACGAGATCGCCTGGGTCTACTTCACCGGTGTGGACAACTTTATCTATCTCTACCCTTGGCAACCCTCCAGCCGGTTTCGCTTTTATCCCACCATCTACCAGAAGAGCTTCTGGCAAGATGCGCTGCACAGCACCAATCCGGACAAGAAGACCGTTCTCTCGCGCCCCTATGAGGACTTTATCGGGCGCGGCCCCATGGTCACCATGTCCCAGCCCCTCTACAAAGAGGGAACTCTGGTGGGAATGATCAACATGGATGTGCTGCTCGCCCGCCTGCAGCAGCAGCTCGATCAGATGACCCCGGCGCTGGGGGAATATCTGCTGCTCAATCAGTACCACCAGGTGCTGGCCAGCAGCGCACACCAGCCCGTGGCGCCGCAAAACACCGAACCGACCGGCGAATATCAATGGCGGCAAGGCACATTGCAGCTGACCATGGCGATACCTGATACCCCGTTGCGGCTGGTGCACAGCGTGACCCTGCTACCGCTGGTGTGGGCCATGCTCTGCCAGTCCGCGCCGACCCTGCTCGCCATCCTCTTTATGCTGCTGGCCGTCCTCTCCAACCTGAGATCCCATCGCCTCAACGAGCGGCTCAACTACCTCTCCTGCCACGATGCCCTTACCGGCGCTTTCAACCGCCACTATGTGGTGCTACTGGAGCAGGCGGGAGAGCTGGCCCGGCTGCAAGCGGGGATCCTGATGTTCGATGCAGACCACTTCAAACGAGTCAATGACAACTTTGGCCATGCCGTGGGGGATATGGTGCTAATCCGGCTGGTGCAGATCTGCCAGCAGCAGCTTGGGCCCACAGACCGCCTGATCCGCTGGGGGGGCGAGGAGTTTCTGCTGCTGATTGGCCGCAGTGATGCAACACAGCTCGGCGAGCTGGCGGAGCGACTGAGAAAGGCGGTGGCAGATCACGACTGGGCCGCCATCGAACCCGAGCTAGAGGTCACCATCAGCCTCGGCTATCTCCCCCACCAGGAGAACCTTCCCCTGCACGAAGCGGTACGCCGCGCCGATGTGGCGCTCTATCAGGCCAAGGCCAACGGTCGCAACCGCAGCGAAAGATGGCAGGATGACGCCTCCTGACTCTCGGAGTAAGCTGAGCCCTCAACCCCTTTTTTGGAGGACTGTCGTGCCACGTAAACCCCGCGTTGGGCTCGCTCTCGGGAGCGGCGCCGCCAGAGGATGGGCCCATATCGGCGTCATCCGCGCCCTTGAACGTCTCGGCATCAAACCGGATTTGATCGCTGGCTGCTCCATCGGCAGCTTTGTCGGTGCCGCCTATGCCGCCGGAGAACTGGATCGGCTGGAAACCTGGGTGCGCGGCTTTACCCGCCTGCAGGTGGTCAGCCTGCTCGACCCGGCCCTCTCCGGCGGTCTGTTTCGCGGCGAAAAGGTGTTTGGTCTTGCCGCCAGCCATCTGGGGGATCCCGATCTCGAGAGCCTGCCCATCCCCTTCGCCTGCATCGCCACCGAGCTCGATACCGGCCGCGAGATCTGGCTGCAACAGGGCCCGCTGCGCCAGTCGGTGCGCGCCTCCTGTGGTATGCCGGGGATCCTAACCCCGACCCGGATCAACGACCGCTGGCTGGTCGATGGCGCCGTGGTCAATCCGGTGCCCATCTCGCTGGCCCGCGCCATGGGGGCCGAGGTGGTGATTGCGGTCAACCTCAACACCGATATGCACCAACCCTGGACCGACGAGCCGGATCAACCCGGCAGCGGCGGTCTGCTCAGCCAGTGGCTCAATCGCGGAGAATCCGCGCCAGCCACCCCGGGTCTGTGGAGCGTGATGAGTGGCTCCATCAACATCATGCAGGAGCGGATCACCCGCGCCCGGATGGCCGGTGACCCACCGGAGATCCAGCTCTGCCCGCGCCTTGGCAGCTTCTCCATCATGGATTTTCATCGCGCCAGCGATGCCATCAACGAGGGGGAAGCCTGTGTCGAGCGCAACCTCGATCAGCTCAAGGATGAACTGGGCCGCCTCGGGTTGCTGGGCAATTAGTTGTCGACATGCTGCGGTTTACAAATGAAAAAAAGCGCCATTCGGCGCTTTTTTTCAACTCACTTACCCGGTCACTCCTTACGGTAGAAGAGCAACCCGAGCAGAATCACCCCCACAGAGACCAGCAGATAGAGTCCCAGACTGGGATTGGTGATACCGCCATACAGAATGATGAGTGCCCCCAAAGTGGCGCAGGTCGGGATCACAAACCGCTTTATCCAGCCCAACTCGGTAAAGGTGCGCATGTACCAGACATAGAGGAACAGATAGAGGCCATAAATCAGCACGATCGGCATCTCGTCCAGAGCGATGTAACGACCGAATGTCTCGTTGATGCTGCAGTACCACAGCACTGAGTAGATCACCGACAACAACGCTGCCGCGAGGGCCGAGTTGATTGGCATGTGGTGATGCGGTTCGATACGGCTCATCCACTTGGGGGCTGGCCCCTGATTGCGGATCGCCAGCGAGTAGGGAATGCGCATGGTCGCCAACACCAGACCATTGAGGGTACCGAGGCAGGAGATAATCACGAACACGGTCAAAATGGTCGAGGCAGTCCCGCCAAACAGGCTGGTTGTCGCGAGATTTACCGCGTTATCCCCTTGCACCACTATCTCGTCCGTCGGCAAGACGCTGGCGATCCCCAGAAAATAGGTGACATAGACCACAAAGACTATCAGGGTGCCAATCACCAGTGCTCTGGGCAGATTCTTCTTGGAATCGCGAATTTCGCTGTTGATGGTCACGGCGGCGATCCACCCCTCATAAGCGAAGGCGGTGGCAACCACGGCCGTGGCCAGCGTGCCTCCGGTGCTTCCTATCCCATCCATTGCCTGCACAAAGTTGGTCACGGTGACACCATTGAGCAAGCCTGAAATGGTGCCCACAATGGCAACCAGGATCAGCGGGATCAACTTGATCAGGGTAGAGCCCACTTGCAGCTTGCCCGCCAGGACCGGGGTGTAGAAGTTGATCAGATAGGTGACCGTCATATAGACAGCCGCTAGTATCCAGGTCGCACCAGAGTTGGTCGGATTATCACTACCAAGCAAGATCATGGTGTACAGAGCGGCGACCCAGGCAAGGATGGCGGAAAGAGGGGCGTAATAGAGTACGCCTTTGAACCACCCCACCAGATAACCAAACATTTTGCCGTATGCCGCTTCGGCATAATCGACGATACCGTTGGACTTTTCGATCCGCTGGGCAAACTCGGCAAACACCAGCGCGCCGAAGATCATCGAAAATGCCCCCAGCGCCCATGCCAGCAGCGCAATGGCCAGATTACCGCCAGTCAGACGCAGTACATCATCGGCCTTGAAGAAGACACCGGAGCCGATCACCACGCCGACCACCATCGCAATGGCAGTCATCAGGCCATAGCGTTTATCCAACTCATTACTGCTCATACCCATACTCCATACGATTGCTCATATCATCCTGAATGTAATAGTGTTCAGGTGGCCAGATACCACCAGGGGCCCACTTTTCGGGGCCGCTTATTCTCGTTGGCCTGCATGGATAATTCAAAGCGTGTTAGATCAAAATATCGATCGGCGACCCAAAAAAATACCGCCCGAAGGCGGCATTTCTATTCACATCGATGATCACGCCTTGGCGAGGTCATCCGGGCCAATCTGGCCGATTTCGGCGACTTTCTTGTCTGCCAGCAGCCAGAGGGTGAACTTGTGCAGATCCGGGTGGTGCGCCAGGGCAACCAGGAAGGCGCCCCCAACTTCACGGTAACCCAGCTCGTAGTTTTTCAGTGTGGTGGGAGGAACACCGAGCAAATCGGCAAACTTCGGACGGCTCAAACCGACCGCTTCACGGATCTGACGGATCTTCTTGCCAACAGTGACGATATTTGAATTCATAATGTTCCATACTCCGTTTGACGGATTAAATCCGTCTTTATTTTTCGCGACGACTCGTAGTCAAGTGTATCAGTTTTGTACGGACTCGTTATGGTCGAGCCTCTATCTTTATGAGCGCCTTTCGGCGACAACCCTTATCTTCAACGGGGGATGGTAATCGCTCAGCTGTCTCAGGTAAACAGTCTCGAAAAGAAACCTTTATTGTTGCCACCAGAATAACTCGTATAATCCGCCAGCTACCCATTAAGAGGAATAAGTATGGCGTTTCCCGGCATTATCTCTCGCCTGCACCCGGTTTCTGACCCGGCCCAATTGCAACAACAGCTCAGTCAAGGTGCACAATATCGTGCCGAAGCATTCTGGCTTCCGGCCTTGATGTCCAGCCAGGCCAGCGAGCTGTTGGCCGCCCTGCCGGAGAGCTGCAGCCTGTTTCTTGAACAGGAATCGCATAACCTACCCTTGCGCAGCCACGATGGTGCCCTGCATAACAATGAAGAGCTCACCACGGTAAATGGCCAGTCTATTGCGCTGGCAAGCGCCCCGGGTGATGGTGGTCTGGTAGCTGAATCGGGCATGTGCGAGATGGCCGACTGGCTGGAGGCGGGACACCGCCATTTCATCTGTTCAGCCGCGGTTCAGCCTGTGGCACGAGCCATCCTCAACATCTGGCCCCTGGATCCCTATCTGGCCCGCCACTACCTGATGGCGTTTACTCCCCTGCTGAAAAGTGCAACGGAAGCAGACTACCTCGAGGTGTTCACTGCCAGAGCAAATCCTGCCAACCCGCACTCCGACTGGGTTCAGGCCTATATGAAACTGGAAAAGAAACTGCACAGGGCCTATCTGGATCACTAATTAATCTGGATAAACAGCCATTTAAGGTCACGACACAATTTGCCACAAGGCTCATTTGTGAGCTTGATCATGTTTTAAAATCGGCATAGAGTGCGCCTCGTCATCGGAATGACATCAGTTGCCTGGCAGTGGTTTCTCACGCATTGCGTGCCATGCCAGCGCACTCGACACACCAGGAGAGTGTGCAACCCGGTTGTACCGGGTCATCTGCCAGACTCGACGCCAGCCGTACGGCGGAGCCTGCAGCTTACATAAATTACAAAGTGTGAAGCACGTGAATAACGTGCGATCTCAACGAGGATTTTTTTATGATGAAAATGGCTCCTTCCATGATCGCCATCGCCATGGCTGCTCTGGGTGCTACCGCTGCTCACGCCGCTGACGACATCTACTTCGGTGCCGGTGTCGGTGCTACTCACTTCAACGGCCTGAACAAGCTGGAAAGCACCAATGTAGGCCAGGAAGACGCGGCTGCCGCCAACGCCTTCATGGGTTACAACTTCACCGAGAACTTCGGTACCGAACTGGGCTACCAGTACACCGGTCGTGGCAACACCGACGGCAACCGTTACGAGAGCCAGGGCGCCACCCTGTCCGGTATCGCCCGTATGCCGGTTGGCAACGACTTCTCCCTGTTCGCTGAAGGCGGCGCCTACTGGGGTCACACCGATGGTCTGGGTACCAGCGACACTAAAGTTTCCCCGCTGGCTGGCGCCGGTGTGACCTACAAGGTAAATGACGCGCTGGATCTGCAAGCTCGTTACCGCTACATGTGGGACGTGGCTGACCTGCACGCCAACGGTGAGCGTTACAAGGCCAACCAGAGCATCGCTACTCTGGAAGCGGTATACCACCCGTTCCGCACTTCCTACGTAGCTCCGGTAGCTGCCCCGGTTGTTGAAGAAGCACCGGCTCCTGCTCCGCAAGTTGTAGAGAAGAACTTCGCACTGAACTCAGACGTGCTGTTTGCCTTTGGCAAAGAGACTCTGAAGCCGGAAGGCGTTGCAGCCCTGAATGCGCTGTACCAGCAGATCGTTGAGTTCCAGCCGAAAGATGGCAACGCTGTTGTTGTTGGTTACACCGACCGTATCGGTTCCGACGCGTACAACCAGAAGCTGTCTGAAGCCCGTGCCCGTACCGTTGCCAACTTCCTGGTGAGCAAAGGTATGGCTGCCAGCAAGGTTGCCATCGAAGGTCGTGGCGAAGCCAACCCGGTTACCGGCACCAAGTGCAACGGCGTAACCGCTAAAGCTCAGCTGATCTCCTGCCTGGCTCCGGATCGTCGCGTAGAAGTTCGCGTATCTGGCGTACAAGAAGTTCAGCAATAATCTGACCTCGTTCAAATAATGCAAAAGAAAGGGATGCTGCGGCATCCCTTTTTGTTTGCCTCATTCTCGCTTGCATCATCCCTCACTCCCGCCTCCCTACCCTTGCCTGCCCCGCCCCGAAAGCATAAAGTAGTTGCGCCTGTAAGGTATTGGATAAGCACTAAAAAGCGCTTCTTGTCCGGTCTGTTGTCCATGACGCCACTGCCTCATGAGTGTCCATAAGCCTTCGCTATCCACTTTGCTGGCGGTTTTTTCGCAGCAATAAAAACAAGTGCATTGCCCGACATGGGCTAACACAACGAGGATAAACCGATGAAACTCAAAATGGCTCCTACCCTGATTGCACTGGCGCTCGCCGCCGCAGGAACCACGGCTCAGGCCGCCGATAACTGGTATACCGGTGTCGGTGCCGGTTGGGCTTATGCTCACAACCTGGATGACTTCGGGACAGACACTGACAAGGATGCCACCGCGCTCAATCTGTTCGGCGGCTACAACTTCAACGACTACTACTCGGCAGAACTGGGATACCTCTACGCAGGTAAAGCGGGCGTTGACGGTGCCGATTTCAAAACCCAGGGTGCAACCCTCTCCGGTATCGCCCGCCTGCCACTGGGTGACATCTTCTCGGTGTTTGCCGAAGGTGGTGCCTACTTCAACCACGTCAACGGCAATGGCAACAGCGACAACGGCACTGCGCCGCTGGCGGGTCTGGGCCTGACTGCCAAGCTCTCCGACCTTATCGATGTGCAAGCCCGCTACCGCTACATGTGGAGTCTGGGTGACGAGCAGAAGACCTGGGAGAGCGACATGAGCGTCGCAACCCTGGAGCTGGTGATGCACCCGAACCGCACCACTTACGTGGCCCCCGCTCCGGCACCAGCACCCGAGCCAACCCCAGAGCCTGTGGTGGTTGACAAGAACTTCGCCCTGAGCTCTGACGTGCTGTTTGCCTTTGGCAAATCCACCCTCAAGCCAGAAGGTGTCGCAGCGCTCAACACCCTGTATCAGCAGATCGTCGACGTACAGCCAAAAGATGGCAGTGCCGTGGTCGTCGGTTACACCGACCGTATCGGCACTGACGCCTACAACCAGAAACTCTCCGAAGCACGCGCCCGTACCGTAGCCGACTTCCTGGTTGGCAAGGGCCTGCCGGCTGGCAAAGTTGCCATCGAAGGCCGCGGTGAAGCCAATCCGGTCACAGGCACCCAGTGCAACAGCGTCAAGGGCAAGGCTCAGCTGATCTCCTGCCTGGCGCCGGATCGCCGCGTTGAAGTGCGCGTCACCGGTGTGCAACAAGTCACACAATAATCCTGATCACCTGGATAAGCAGGAGGCCATATGGCCTCCTTTTTATTGTCTTCCATGCCGCCCACCTCAGGCTATCTTTCCTCTTCCCGCATGGTTTCAGTGACATAGGTTCACTTATGGCCGCAATCCACACCTCTTGAGTGGTTAAATACAACCTGTCACCTATACATAAGTGTGGGGTTTGACCAACAAGCAGCCCCACTAAACCACACATCGACGAGGATACGCGATGAACATAAGATTAAAACCTGTGTGGATTGCACTGGCATTGGCGAGCACAGGCGCACAAGCGGTACCGGTCCATGACTGGTATGCCGGGATAGGCGGTGGCTGGGCGATAGCCCACGATCTGAATGATTTCAGCCAGGATGTCAGCAAGGATGCGACTGCGCTCTCCCTGTTTGGCGGCTACAACTTCACGGAGAACCTGGGCGCCGAAATTGGTTACCTCTCCACAGGTGACTGGGATATCAGCGGTCATGAGTTCAACAGCAAGGGAGCTACCCTGTCTGTGATTGGTCGTTTGCCGCTCAGCGAGATGTTCTCGGTGTTTGCCGAGGGTGGTGGCTATATCTATCACGTTGAATCGATCAATGGCGGGGACGACAACCTGGCACCGTTGGCAGGTCTGGGAGTGACGGCCCGGCTCCATGACTGGGTCGATCTCCAGGCCAGGTATCGTTATCTGGTCAGGGTCGGCGATGATCCTGACAATGACAAGGCAAACAGCGGCACCCAGCGTTGGGTCAGCGACATCAGCACAGCAACCCTGGAAGTAGTGATCCATCCCAATCGCAGCCAGCCGACAGAGCCGGCTCCCACGCCCGCACCGGTCGTGGTCCCCCCGCCACCGGCCGAACCGGAGGTGGTAGATCAGACCTTCAACCTCAGTTCCGATGTGTTGTTCGCCTTTGGCAAAGCGGACCTAAAACCGGAGGGGATGAGCGCGCTGGACGCTCTCTACCAGCAGATCGTCGATGTACAACCCAAGGATGGCAGTGCGGTTGTGATGGGATATACCGACCGTATCGGCTCGGATGCCAGCAATCAGAGGTTGTCAGAAGCTCGGGCCCAAACCGTTGCCGACTTTCTGATCAACAAAGGGCTGCCTGCCGACAAGGTAAGCATTCAGGGCAATGGCGAGAGCAATCCGGTCACCGGCAACCAGTGTGACGACATCAAGGCCAGAGCCGCCCTCATAGACTGCCTTGGGCCGGATCGCCGGGTCGAGGTGCGTGTCACCGGCGTACAGGGCGCCAGCGAGTAGTTGATCTTGAGGCGATAACCATGTCAGACGTGCAGTAAAAAGGGATGCTTTCGCATCCCTTTTGCTTTGCCGTGGCATTCCCTTCTCCCCAATCAGAAGGAGGTGCGGCGGTAGCGGCGATACTCCGGATGCCAGAAGTTGGCGTCGATGGCCTGATCGATCACCTCGTCCGGGGTCTGCACCGCCTTGCCCTGCAGCATGGCGGTCTTGGCCACCATCTTGGCGATGTAGCGGGAGACCTGATGGATATCCGCCAGGTCCGGCAGCAGGGAGCCCTCCTCCCCTTTCACCAGCGGCGAGCACTCCGCCAGCGCGCGGCTGGCCGACATCAACATGGCGTCAGTCACCCGGGTGGCGCCGGAGGCGATGACGCCAAGGCCGATCCCCGGGAAGATGAAGGAGTTGTTGCACTGGGCGATGACGTAGCGCTTGCCCTTGTACTCCACCGGTGCAAACGGACTGCCGGTTGCCACCAGCGCCTGACCGTCGGTCCAGCGGATGAGGTCTGCCGGCGTCGCCTCGACCCGGGAGGTGGGGTTGGAGAGCGGGAAGATGATGGGACGGGCACAGTGCTTGTGCATGCTCTTGACCACCTCTTCGGTAAACAGCCCAGGCTGGCCGGATACCCCGATCAGGATGTCCGGGCGACCGTGCTCCATCACCTCCAGCAGGGAGATATTGTCCCCCACTGGCCAGTCTTTGATCCGCTCCACCGGCTGGGAGAGACGGCGCTGGAAGTCGAGCTGGTTGGGGATCTTGTCGGTGATAAGACCAAAGCGGTCCACCATAAAGACCCGGCTGCGGGCCTGCGCATCGGTCAGCCCTTCGGCCTTCATCTGCGCCACGATCTGCTCGGCGATACCGCAACCGGCGCTGCCAGCCCCGAGGAAGGCAACACGCTTCTCGGAAAGCTTGGCGCCGGAGGCCTTGCAGGCGGCGATCAGGCTGCCCAGCGTCACAGCCGCGGTACCCTGAATATCGTCGTTGAAGCAGCAGAGCTCGTTCTTGTAGCGGTTGAGCAGCGGCATGGCGTTGTTCTGGGCGAAATCCTCGAACTGCAGCAGAATATCGGGCCAGCGGCGCTTGACCGCCTGAATGAAGGCATCGACAAACTCGGCGTACTCATCTCCAGAGATACGCGGATTGCGCCAGCCCATGTAGAAGGGGTCATTCAGCAACTGCTGGTTGTTGGTGCCCACATCCAGCACCACCGGCAGGCAGTAGGCAGGCGAAATGCCGCCACAGGCGGTGTAAAGCGACAGCTTGCCGATGGGAATGCCCATGCCGCCAATCCCCTGATCACCCAGACCCAGGATCCGCTCACCATCGGTCACCACGATCACCTTGACGTTCTGCTTGGTGGCGTTTTGCAGCATGTCATCGATCCTGTCCTTGTCCGGATAGGAGATAAACAGGCCACGGGCGCGGCGATAGATGTTGGAAAACTCTTCGCACGCCTTGCCGACCGTCGGGGTGTAGATGATGGGCAGCATCTCGGTCAGGTGGTTGTGCAGCAGACGGTAGAAGAGCGTCTCGTTGGTATCCTGGATGTTGCGCAGATAGATGTGCTTGTCCATGTCGTTGCCAAACGCCATGAACTGGCGATAGGCGCGCTCGGCCTGCTCTTCGATGGTCTCGATATTCTGGGGCAACAGACCTTCGAGGTTGAAGTTGCTGCGCTCTTCGCTGGTGAAGGCGCTGCCCTTGTTGAGCAAGGGGGTCTCCAGCAGGGCGGGACCGGCGTAGGGAATGTAGAGAGGACGTTTCTGGTTATTATCTTCAAACATGGATCTTGGTACCTAAACGGTTAGCTAGACGCAGGGACCCGCCGATCCTAGGGGCTTGTGTCATTAATTTCAAAGAGTTTGCACATCCGTTGCAAAAGGTTTGCGACCCAGTCGACGAAAGGCGCCGGGGGTCTGACCAGTCAGACGGCGAAAGCAGTTGGCAAAGTTGGCCCCATCGCTGTAACCGACCCGGGCCGCCAGCTCGCCAAGTGGCCAGTTGGTATAGAGCAGCAGCTGGCGTGCCTTGTTCATTCTGAGCTCGGTCACCCTCGCCATCGGCCCCATACCGAACACTTGCTGACAAAGCCGGTGCAGATGGGGGACGGAGCAGGCCATCTGTCGGGCCAACAGGGCGACACTCCAGGGCTCGTCCAGGCGCGCCTCCACCCGGCGAAACAGCGCCTGCAATCTGAGTTCAGGGGTGCCGCGCACCTCCCCTTGCAGGGTACGCTCCAGCAGCGCCAGCAACAGGCTAAGCAGTTGGGGTTGCAGCGAAGAGCGAACCCCCTCCCCCTGCATCAGGCTGAGCAGATGATAGAGCCGATCGCCGCCATCCCCTTGCCAGATACGGTGACCAAGGCGGTGCAGGTGCTGCCAGCGCGGCACGTCATCGAGCAGAATCCAGCTGATCTGCCAGCTTTCGCCAATCAGCTTGAGACCACCGGGCACGGCGGCGGGCAGGAAAATCAGCGACCCGGCCGGAATGGCTTGCTCCCCCTCGTCGGTGAGCAGTGCGCCCCCCTCATCGTGACTCACCATCAGGATGTGAAACTCGGGGCGATTGCGACGGATCAGGTAGTGATCCCGCACCCGAGAGAGGCCGGTCAGGAAGATCCCCGCCTCGCCGAGCAGGGGCAGCCCTTCACGTCCCAGCATCTGCTCTTCACAGGCTGGCGCTATCTCCAGACACTCGCTGGCAAATGGCATAACACCTCAACAGGATAGTTTTACACAAGAAAACCGAGAGCTACTCACAGTGAGAAGAGCCTCGTCAGCCCCTATCATACCCCTGACAAACCTTGCTTTTCTCATACCCGGTTAACAACTATGAATTATTGGCAAGCGATTTTAAAACAAACCACCGATCGCGAGTTCATGACCCGATTGTGGCGGCTGGCCCTGCCTGTCTCGCTGCAATCCATGATGTTCTCCCTGCTCGGCCTCATCGATATCATGATGGTGAGCCAGCTTGGCACCACGGCTGTGGCGGCGGTCGGCTTGGGTAACCGGGTCTTCTTCTTCAATCTGCTGGTGATAGCGGGCCTCGCGGGCGGGGTCTCGGTATTGGCAGCACAATACTTCGGGCGCGGTGAGATGGCCGGGGTGCGCCGCTCCCTGGCGCTGGCCATAGTGGGCGCCTTGCTGGTCACCCTGCCCTTTGCCTTCATCTATGTGTTATCACCGGGCAGCGTACTGGGTTTTGCCAGTCAGGATCCGGCACTGCGCGAGCTGGCGGATCAATTTTTGATGATCACCGGCGCCACCATCCTCTGTACCGCTATCGTGGTGCCGCTGGAGTCAGCCCTGCGCTCGGTCGGCAATGCCGCCGCGCCAACCCGCATCGGCATTATCGCCATCATCGCCAACGTCATCCTCAACTACGCCCTCATCTTCGGTCACTTCGGTTTCGAGGCGATGGGGGTGGCCGGTTCGGCCTGGGGCACCACCATTTCCCGGCTGCTGCAGACAGCCCTGCTGCTGCTCTACGTAAAGCGCTATGAAGCGCGCCTGATCCCGCGCGCACCAGACTGGCTGGCCGCCTTCAAGCGCAAGGAGGTGGTGCGCTTTACCCTGATCGCCCTGCCGCTGCTGTTCCATGACGGCCTCTGGGCCTTCGGCATGCTGATTTACGGCTTTCTCTATGCCCATCTTGGCACCGATTCGCTGGCCATCATGACCACCCTCGGCACTCTGGAGAGCATCCTTATCTCCCTCTTCTTCGGACTGGCGGTGGCCTGCTCCACCCTGCTCGGCCACCGGCTCGGGGCCGAGGAGTACGAGGTCGCCTGGCAGCACTCCCAGCTGTTCCTGCTGCTGGCACCGATTGGCGCGCTGCTGGTGGGGATCATCGTCTGGCTGCTGCAAGCCAACCTGCTGCAGTGGGTCGGCAACCTGCCCCCCGAGCTGATGACGGAAGCGGGACAGGTGCTCGGCATCATGTGTCTCGGGATGCTGCTCAAGGTGTTCAACATGGTGGGGATCATCGGGGTGCTGCGCTCTGGCGGTGATGTGAACTACAGCATCTTTATCGACATCGTCGGCATGTGGTGCATCGGCATCCCGCTCGCCTGGGTGGCGGTCACGCTGCTCGGCTGGCCCCTCTCCTGGGTGGTGGCGGTGGTCTTGCTGGAGGAGCTCAGCAAGGTGCTGCTGGTGCAGCGCCGTATTCGCCAACGCTGCTGGTTGAAGAATCTGGTGATCGGATAAACAACCACAAATCGGGGTCATATCAATGACAGAAAAACCCTGTTTGCAGTATGCTGGGCGCCTCTTCAATCAGAGACAGGGATCCACGATTTCCCTGTCCAGTAGTCGTTTAAGGAGACGAGCATGCAACCACAGAAAGAGCTGATCACCGAGACGGCCCTGCTTGAGATGGCCAACAAGATCATCAAAGAGCATGAAGACTTCATCCACGGTATGCACGCCGATTCGGTGGAGCAGAAGGGGGATATTCTGGTGTTCAAGGGGGAGTATTTCCTGGCCGAAGATGGTACCCCGACCGGCAAGACCATGGCGGTCTTCAACATGTTCAAGCTGCTGGCCCAGCAGCTCTCCGGCAAGTACAAGCTGGCCTGATCTCGCCAGTTCATTGCCAACAGATGCCGCCCTCAGGCGGCATCTGTTTTTGCGCGGTTTTGCCCCTCGACCACCACGCAGTTGCGTCCTGCCATCTTGGCCTGATAGAGACACTCGTCGGCACGGTTGATCAGAATATCGATGGTGTCATCGGAACGAGCCATGGCAATCCCGATACTCACCGTCACCTCCAGCAATTCGTCCGAGGTGGGGCTCTTCACCAGCCGCGCCTCGACGGCAATGCGCAGCCGCTCAGCCATTTTGCTCGCCAGTGCCGGATCGGCGCAGTTGTGCATCAGGATGGCAAACTCTTCGCCGCCATAGCGCCCCAGCACCATGTCAGGCTCCAGCTGCTCGCCCAGGGTGGTAGCCACCTCCTTGAGCACCGCATCCCCCGCCAGATGGCCGTAGATATCGTTGATCCGCTTGAAGCGATCGAGATCCAGCAGCATCACCGCAAAGGACTTCTTCTTGAGTTGCAGCCGGATTCTGGCCTGCTCCAGCTGCTTCATCAGCAGGCGGCGGTTCATCATGCCGGTCAGCTCATCGGTGGTCGATTCCCGATAGAGCCGCAGCAGCATGTTGAGTTGGCCGCACTGCACCCAGCAACTGGCCATGGTAAACATGCCAAGCACCCACACCTGATTCAGGGTGGCCTGACTCCAGATGCTCTGGCCCACCAGCAGCCAGTGGCCCAGCAGCATGGTCACCAGTACCACGCCTGCCAGTTGCAAGCCGAGGGAGAGGGGGATGGGGAAGATGGCAAACAGGGTGATCAGCAGATAGGGAAAGGCCGCATAGCCCGCCTGCAACTCCTGTCCTACGCCAAAGCTGTTCAGGCAAAAGAGGGAGAAGAGCATCATCACGGCCATCAGGTAGCCAAGGGCCAGCTTCATTCGCTCTCGCTTGAAGTGGATGAGGTACGAGAGCGGAATAAGTGGCGAGAGCGCCAGGGTGCAGAAGATCCTTGCCTGGAATAGCTGCTCGAAATGAACGGCGGGCAAGGTCAACCAATCCACCACGGCCCAGGCGGGCAATCCAAGCATCAGCAGGCAGGTCAGCAGGCGCAAACGCACCGTCATAAAGCCCATGCGAGTACGAGTAAAGTCTTCGGAGTGAACCCTCGCACTCCAGAACTCTGACAACTTGAGCATCCAGAGTCTCCACGATGAATACTGAGGGCTCATTCTACACCTACAAAGTGGTAAAAATGTCATTAGCGGGGAGAATAAAAAGGAGAGGTCGGTCACACAAACCGACAGATGATAATCGCAGTGCGCAAACGTTTCAACCCATCAAAAAATAAACCTTTTTTTGCATAATTAGCGCTGGTCAGCCTCATTTCAATCACTACAATAGCGCCCAATTTTCTCCCCCTCCCCACACAATTCGAGGTACTTATGGAACAGGCTGCTGTCACACGCGCCAATCGAGAGGCACATCCACCCAGGCGAGCCCATAGCGAACTGGTCTATGGCATAGAGGATGTCCCGCCTCTGCCCCAGACGCTGTTCGCCGCCCTGCAGCATATGCTCGCCATGTTTGTCGCCATCATTACCCCGCCCCTGATTATCGCCAATGCCCTCGGCCTCCCTGCCGCCGACACCCGTTATATAGTCTCCATGTCGCTGGTCATGTCCGGCATCGCCTCCTTCATTCAAACCCGCCGCTTCGGCCCCATCGGTTCCGGCCTGCTCTCGGTACAGGGCACCAGCTTCAACTTCCTCGGCCCCATCATCGCCTCCGGTCTCGCCCTCAAACAGGCGGCCATGCCCACCGAGGATCTGTTGGGCACATTGTTCGGCACCATGCTGGTTGCCGCACTCACTATCGTGGTGATGAGCCGCTTCCTCCATCTGGTGAAACGGATCATCACCCCGCTGGTGACCGGCATAGTGGTGCTGCTGATCGGTCTGACCCTGATCAAAGTGGGCCTGATCAGCATGGGCGGCGGTTATGCAGCCCTCTCTGATGGCAGCTTCGCCAGTCACACCAACCTCTTCCTCTCCCTGCTGGTGCTCGGCCTTATCGTGTTGCTGCAACGCAGTCGCAACCCCTGGCTGCGTCTCTCCGCCATCATGATCGCCATGCTGGCGGGCTATGCCGTGGCGCTATTGCTGGGCAAAGTGAGCGCCCCCTCCTTCGACGGCCCCCTGGTGATGGTGCCCATTCCGCTCCACTACGGCCTCGGCTTTGACTGGCAGCTGTTCGTGCCGCTCGCCATCATCTTCGTGGTGACGGCGCTCGAAGCGATCGGCGACATGACCGCCACCTCGGATATCTCCGGCGAGCCACTGGAAGGGCCTGTCTATATGGAGCGGATTAAAGGCGGCGTGCTGGCTGATGGTGCCAACTCCATGCTGGCGGCGGTTTTCTCCACCTTCCCCATGTCCACCTTCGCCCAGAATAACGGCGTTATTCAGCTGACCGGCGTCGCCAGCCGCCATGTCGGCCTCTTCATCGCCGCCATGCTGGCCCTGCTCGGCCTGTTCCCGGCTGTCGCCAGTCTGGTACAGCAGATCCCCGAACCTGTGCTGGGCGGCGCCACCATCGTCATGTTCGGCACTATTGCCGCCGCTGGTGTACGCATCATCTCCAGCGAGGAGCTGGATCGCCGCGCCCTGATGATCCTGGCAGTGTCGCTGGCCATGGGGCTGGGAGTCGCTCAGGTGCCGGAAGTGCTGCAACACCTGCCAGAGCTGGCCAAGAGCGTGCTCTCCTACGGCGTCGCCACCGGTGGCATTACCGCCATCGTGCTCAACCTGCTGCTACCAAAGCGCGAAGCGCGTCACTCCTGAGACATCGTCCACCGATAGCCAACCCAAGCCCCGCACTTGCGGGGCTTTACCTTGCCTGTCGCCACGGGTAGTGTGCTGGGCAGCCTTTTTTGAGGATGCCGCCATGCCCTATCGCCTGCTCTCTCCCCTCCCCGACACCGCTTCACCCGCACAGATACTGGCGCAAGAGCAGCACTGGCTGCGCGACTGTGCCCATGACGGCCAGCCCCGCGCTCACCTGTGGCAGGCGCCCCAATGCCTGATTGTCACTCGCAAAGATACCCGCCTCCCCCGTTACGAAGCCGCCTGCAAACAGCTGGCAGACGAAGGCTGGCCGGTGCATGTGCGCGACAGCGGCGGTACCGCCGTGCCCCACGGGGCGGGGATCCTCAACCTATCCCTGCTGCTGCCCCGCACCACCACTGATCTCGCCCACTACTACCGGCTGCTGGGGGCGCCGCTGCTGACCCTGTTGGCGGAGTACGGCCTTGAGGGAAGCTATGACTTCGTGCCCGGATCCTTTTGCGATGGTCAGTACAATCTGGTGATCGGGGGACGCAAGATCACCGGCACTGCCCAGCGCTGGCTGGCGCCGGGGCAGGATCACCAGGGCGCCGTGCTGGCACAAGCCATGCTGCTGGTGGCGGGTGATGTGGATGAGGGAACCAGGAAGGCGAGCCGCTTCTACGAGCTGGCGGGCGGCGAGCTGCGTTTTATGGCGGGAACCTCCACCACGCTGGCAAGCTGCATCGATTGGCGCGGTAGCGATCAGGCACTGGTGGATAAGGTGCGAGCACGTCTGGATAGCCTGCTGAGCGAGGGGCTATCCCCCTCATCCTGACCTTATCCCGAAGGGAGAGGGAAAGTCCCCGTCCATAGACACGGCGCACAAAAAAGCCACGACCGGAGTCGTGGCTTGTTCTTTTCAATGGGAACGTGAAACGGGCTGAGGCATTCAGGCCGTCTGCGGCTCCGGCTCGGCTTCGCTATCCAGATCCCGGCTAAAGTAGGCGCGGGTCTCGGCGATCACCACATGGCGCAGGCCAATCAGGCCGATGAGGTTGGGCACCGCCATCAGACCGTTAACGATATCGGCCAGCAGCCAAATCATGTCCAGATGGAGGAAAGCACCGCTCGCTACCAGCGCCAGATAGACCAGACGATAGGGCTTGATTGCCTTAACCCCGAACAGATACTCGGTGCAGCGCTCGCCGTAGTAGTTCCAGCCAAGGATAGTGGTAAAGGCGAAGAACAGCAGGCCAATGCTCACCAGATACTGGCCAACATGGGCATCGAGCCCCTGGGCAAAGGCCAGACTGGTCATGGCCGCGCCGCTTGCATCGCCACTCCACACCCCGGTCACCACCAGGGTCAGGCCGGTCATGGTGCAGATGATGATGGTGTCGATGAAGGTACCTGTCATGGAGACCAGCCCCTGCTCCACACACGAATCGGTCTTGGCTGCCGCCGCCGCGATGGGCGCAGAGCCCAGTCCCGATTCGTTGGAGAAGACCCCGCGCGCCACCCCTGACTGAATGGCCAGCATGATGCTGGCACCGACGAAGCCGCCGGTCGCCGCATGGCCGGTGAAGGCACTCTCGATAACCAGCATGACGGCATCGGGCAAGGCGCTGGCGTTATTCACCAGCACGCCCAGACAGGCGACGATGTAGAAGATGGCCATGAAGGGCACCACCTTGCTCGACACGCTGGAGATGGACTTGATCCCTCCCAGGGTCACCAGCGCCACGATCAGGGTCAGCACCACGGCGGTCGCTTCACGGGGCACCGAGAAGGAGAGACTCATGGCGTCGGAGATGGCATTGACCTGAGGGAAGGTACCGATGCCGAAGAAGGCGACACCGATGCCGAACAGGGCAAACAGCTTGGCGAGTGGCTTGGAACCGAGCCCCTTCTCCAGATAGTACATGGGGCCGCCAGCCATCTGGCCGTTGGCATCCTGCTCGCGATATTTGACCGCCAGCAGACACTCGGCGTACTTGGTGGCCATGCCGAACAGCGCCGCCATCCACATCCAGAACAGGGCACCGGGACCACCGAGCTTGATGGCAGTGGCAACCCCCACGATGTTGCCGGTACCAATGGTGGCAGAGAGGGCGGTACAGAGGGCGCCGAAGCTGGAGACATCCCCCTGCTTGCCCTGCCCCTGATCGCGGCCAAAGACCAGCCGCAGCGCGAGTGGCAAGCGCACCACCTGAAGCAGACCCAGACGCAGGGTGAGATAGATACCGGTCCCGACCAGCAGGATCAGCAGGGGCGGGCCCCAGATAAAGCTATCGATGGCGGTTAACGCCGATTGAATTGATGACATGCATCCTCCTTAAGAAACAGAAATTAAGGAGGAGAAGGATGATCTTCCCATAGGTGTCGCGATCGGCCAGAGGCGATCGGATGCGGGCCAAGCCCAGGTACAACCATCCCATCCCCTCTGTCCTTTTGCCTGAGAGTTTCCGGCGCCAGCCTGCCCTTGCGGGTAGTCATGGTGCCTTGCTCCTTCGGCGCCCGATTTAACGGGTCTCTCCAGAGTATCGTCCAGTAGCAGTCCACACCGGTTGCCCGGTACCTGAAAGATTCACTTCTTCGGTGGATGGTTGCCCATCGCTCTCCTGCTACCTTCATCCGAACTAGTTTGGATTAGGAAGTCGGCATGTTAATCCAAAAAATGTGAGCTGTCTCGCACTTGGCCGCCCCCATTTATATTTTTTTAGTGACCACCAGAATCGCAGCAAGAATGTTAAATGTTAGTTAACTATCAACAAGTTAGGCTTTCACGGATCAAATGTGGCCCAAACGGGAAAAATGGCGGATAGAGAACAGTGATCCCTCTCGTTTCGCCAAGAAAATCTTGCCGACATATCCAATCAAAATGCTTGCACACAGAATCAATAAGCCGATAATCCGCCGCATAACCAAGCACTTTGTTATCAATTTATGCACTGTGTTCGGTTGGTCCCACCGGACCGCTCGCCTGACCCGGCCGTCGCCGGTTCAATCGCATATGGCTTGGGCATATCACGCCCCCTAAGGATGACCAAAAGAGAATGAACGAGACCCTGGTTGCAAAAGATGTGGTCGCACAAGATTACCGTCAGCTGGTTGAACAATTCGGCTCCCCCCTGCTGCTGCTCGACAAGGCAGCCGTCCGCAAACAGTATCGGGCCCTGGCCGCCGCCCTGCCCGATGTACGATTGCACTATGCACTCAAACCCCTGCCCCATGAGGCGGTGGTCTCTGTCTTGAAGGAAGAGGGGGCCTGTTTCGATCTGGCCACCAATGGCGAAGTGGATCTGGTGCGCAGTCAGGGGGTTCGCCCGGGACGTTGCATTCATACCCATCCCATCAAGCGCGACAGCGATATCCGTTATGCGCTGGAGTTCGGCTGCACCGTGTTTGTCTACGACAACCCGCTGGAGCTGGAGAAGTTCATTCCCTACAAGGACGAAGTGAAACTGCTGCTGCGGGTCAGCTTCCCGAACCCCGAGACCAAGGTCGATCTCTCCAAGAAGTTCGGCTGCACTCCGGAGCAGGCGCTGCCGCTGCTGCAACTGGCCCACGCCAAGGGGATCAAGGTGATGGGGCTGTCGTTCCACGTCGGCTCGCAAGTGCCTCATGCCCGTCGCCATGTGCAGGCCATCGACGCCTGCCGCGAGATCATGGAGCAAGCCTGGGCGCTCGGGCTCAAGCCCTGGGTGCTGGATATCGGCGGCGGTTTCCCGGTCGATTATGAGGGGGGCGAGTTCGATATCGACGGCTTCTGCGCCCCGATCCGCGAAGCGCTGGCCAAGCTGCCCGCTACAGTGCAGAAGATTGCCGAACCGGGCCGCTTTATCAGTGCGCCGGCCATGACTTCGGTATCCAGCGTGATGGGCAAGGCCCACCGTGGCGACAAGATCTGGTACTACCTGGATGATGGCCTCTACGGCAGCTACAACGGCCAGCTCTATGACCACGTCACCTATCCGGTGAGCACGCCTTATGCCAGTGGCGAGCTGCATAACTCGGTACTCTCAGGCCCCACCTGCGACAGCGTGGACGTGATCCGCGATGGCATCATGCTGCCCGATCTGGCTATCGGCGAACTGGTGGTTGGCAAGGTGATGGGCGCCTATACATGGGCCTCCGCCTCCACCTTCAACTTCTTCCCCAAGGCGAGCATCCTCATTCTGGACAGCAGTCAGAAGGGGCAGAAACTGGTGGCCGTCGCTTAAGACCGACACCCGAATGCAAAGAGGGGAAGCCAGGCTTCCCCTCTTTCGTTTTATCTTGCCAGATCTGGCTAGACGAACTGACTGGTCAGCAGCCAGCCGGTGTAGGCGACGAAGCAGGTGAGCAGCACGCCCCCCTCCAACCGGTTGATACGGCCCTGCCCCTTGCGGCCCAGACACATCACCAGCAGCAGCAGGGTCAACCCCATCATGATGCTCCAGTCGCGGGAGAGCACTTCCGGCGCCACATCCAACGGATGAATACCCGCCGCGATCCCCACCACCGCCAGGGTGTTGAACAGGTTGGAGCCCAGCACGTTGCCAAGGGCCAGATCATGCTCGTTCTTGCGAATGGCGATGAGAGACGAAGCCAGCTCCGGCAGCGAAGTACCGATAGCGACGATGGTGAGACCAATCACCAGATCGCTGATACCAAGCGCCTGAGCGATGGTCACCGCCCCCCAGACCAACAGGCGGGAAGCGCCGATCAGCAGCACCAGCCCGACCACCAACCAGAAAACGGCGCTCTTGAGGGACATCCCCTCGCTCTCGATATCCTCGGCGGTCTCGGTATCCAGCGCATCTCCCTTGCCATTCATGCCAGCCCAGATGGACCAGCCCATCAGGGCAACGAAGACGGCCCCCAGAATGACCGCATCCATCCGGCCCAGATGACCATCAATCAGCAGGGCACCTGAGAGCAGGGTAATACCGAGCAGGATGGGGATCTCCTTGCGCACTACCTGAGAGGCCACCGCGATAGGGCTGATCAGTGCCGTCAGACCCAGGATCAGCGCGATATTGGTGATGTTGGAGCCATAGGCATTACCAAGCGCCAACCCGGGATTGCCCTGTGACGCCGCCAGCGCCGAGACCACCATCTCAGGGGCCGATGTACCAAAACCGATGATCACCATGCCGATCAGCAGCGGTGGCATCCCCGCATAACGGGCGGTCGCCGCAGCACCATCCACAAACTTGTCAGCACTCCAGACCAGCAGCGCCAGTCCGGCAATCAGGGCAACAACAGCCAGGGTCATAACATCTCCATCCCATCGCCAGTAAGCAACAGAGTCAGGACAAGCTCCTGACCCAATTCAAAAGTGGCGCCAGTGTAACGAGCCAGCCTCCCATTTCAAGGGAAAATCAAACTGCGATTAACATTTCACAGCACAGCCAGCAGACTCGCGGCATCGGAGACCTCAAACTTGCCAGGCGCCTCCACAAACAGCTGCTCGACCACGCCATCGTTGGCGATCAACGCAAAGCGCTGGGCGCGGATACCTCCAAAGGCGCCGGTATCCTTGGCCAGACCCAACGCCCGGGTCCAGCTGCCGTCACCATCCGCCAGCATGGTGATCGCCTCGGCATTCTGGGCCGTCTGCCAGGCCCGCATCACGAAAGCATCGTTGACCGACAGGCAGCAGATGGCATCCACCCCTTTGGCCATAAACTGATCGGCCAGCACCACATAACCGGGCAGGTGGGCATTGGAGCAGGTGGGAGTAAAAGCACCGGGCACGGCAAACAGCACTACTTTTTTACCGGCGAACAGCGTCTGGCTATCCCGCAGCTGCTTGCCCTCGGCGGTGATAAAGGTAAATTCGCCCGAAGGCAGAGTCTGACCCATCGCAATCATTGTGCTCGTCCTTAAGTGGAGGGAGGAGGCCCCAGTCTACCCCACTGCCGAGCTGTGACACAGACCTCCCTTTGCCGGGATCATTTGAACTAACCTTGAGCAGGATCAGCCGACCAAGGAAGCCTCATGCAGCACTATTACGATGGACTGGAAATTCGCCCCCCCGCCTTGCGCGAACAACAGCAGCTGGAGCAGCTCAATCATCAGCTTACCCATGTCAGTCAATATTGCGCCGGTTACTCCAGCGTCTATCGCCAGTGCCGCCTCGAGGATCTGGCAGAGCTGGCCACCCTGCCACTGCTCGACAGCAAAGAGCTGTTTGCCGCCCAGCAGGCTCACCCTCCGTTCGCCGGACTCACCGGCCGCCCCGCCAGTCAGGCGTTGCGGGTCTTCTCCTGTCCGGGCCAGCTGGCCATCCCCGAGTATGCGGGAGCAGACTGGTGGGGGGCCGCTCGAGCACTGTTTGCCGCCGGCTTCAAGCCGGGTGAGGTAATACTCAATGGCCACGACTATCATGCCGGCCCCACCGCCTTTATCTTCGATAACGGTGCCCGACAGCTGGGTGCCCCCGTGGTACCTTGCGGGCCCCACGATACCCAGCGCCAACTGGAGGCGCTGCTGCGCTATCAACCCACCGGCTACGTCGGTCCGCTGGTGACCCTGCTCGATCTGCTGGAAGCGGCCGAAGCGGCCGACATCCCGACCGACTCACTGCGCCGCGCCCTGCTGTGTGAAGCCACTCACCCGGAAACCGCGCCGCTGCGCGCCATTCACGGCATTGCAGCCCTCAACTGTCTGGTGTGGCAGGATGTGGGGGTGGTGGCTTACGAGAGCCGACCAGGAGAGGGATTTATTGTGAGCGAGAGTTGCATCATCGAGATCATCGATCCCGCCAGCGGCGAGCCGGTGAGCGGCGACGAGACCGGCCAGCTGGTGCTGACCAGGCTTGACCTGGAGTATCCATTGCTGCGCCTCGTCACCGACTGGCAGGGGCACTGGCTCACGACGCCAAGCCCGTGCGGTCGCTCCAACCGGCGCCTAAAACTGGTGTAGCAGGCCAAGTAAATTCACAAATGCAGACGGGCAGCCATCAGGCTGCCCGTCTTCTCTCTGGCGAAGAAAATGTGCGGCGCTTGTCAGCGTCTCGCCTGCCAAGTGGCGATGGCGAGCAGGGAGTCGGGGGTAAATTCGCTGGCACGCTCCGCGATCTCGGCCAGGCTCATCCAGTGCACCGCGCTCACCTCTTCGGCCTGCAACTGCAGCGGCCCCTGATAACGGCAACTGAAGAGGCCACCCCAGACCCGGTAGCCCTCCCCTTCCGCATAAAAGCTGCCAAAGCCCTGCAGAGGAACATCCATAATCCCCAGCTCTTCGGCCAGCTCGCGGCGGGCGGAGCGCTCCATCTCCTCACCGGTGGTGACCACGCCACCGGCGCAGGCATCCAGCATGCCGGGGCAGAAATCTTTGCTGAGGGTGCGTCGCTGCACCAGGATCCGATCCGCGTCGTCGAGCACCAGAATATAGCTGGCGCGATGGCAGAGATTCTCCCGCCGCACCTTGGCTCGCTCGGCCACGCCAATCACCCGGTTATCCTCGTCCACCACATCAACCCATTCCACGCACAGGCCCTTTTATTTGTTCCATTCAAGCCCGCAGTATATCGGTGCGGTGGTTTGTCATGGCACAACTTTTTCGATGATGCCGTCAATTTGCCGAGCTCACTGGCAAAATAAGGATTCATGCAAATCTTTATAAACCGTCATATCAGTGTCATCGACCGACACCATAGTGTGCCCTGTCCAGGCAATCAGGGAACCGTGTGATGAAGGTATTCAAGCAGTTATCCCCACGGCAGATCGCTCGCTACATCAAGAGCTTTCATCGAGGCTATTTTGCCATCGAGTCGCTGGGGACATTTGAATTCAACGCGGGTAGGATCAGCCTCCATGGCCTGACCTGCCGCCAGCGGCTAAGACTGGCTCGCCAGATCAATCTGGCGGTCAGACAACTTGGTCACCGCGACCCCTTGCCGGACATGTGAGTCAAAGGGTCTTGCCCTACTGTCTGTTGTGCATCCATGCTTTGCCCGCCGGCTACTGGCCGCGCGGGCCGTTTTCGATATCGGTAATGATGCCGTTGCGCACCGTCACAAAGCGCATGAACTCGTTCTTGCCGAAGTTGTAGGTCCAGCGTTCACCATATTTGACCTGCACCATGTTGCCAAACTGGTTCTCCTCGTTGCGGTTGAGCTCTTCACGCAACATCGGCTCACCGCACTTGAGCAGCATCTCGGCGGTGGTGTCTCCCTCGGTGATCAGGGCGTTCTTGCAGCGCATGGCATCAGCACTGGCCGGAATGCTCAGCAGCAACAGAGCAAGCCCCGCTACTTTCTTCATCTTCTTGCTCATCGGGTTCTCCTTATCCTCTCTAATGAGTCGCAGTATGCCTGTTCCCGTTTCTGAAAAAACCAGTAAAAAGCGCAAAAGTGCCGCCCTTTTCTGCTCTCCAGCCCGCTGGTCGCGACAAATGCTGTCTATCACATAGCCCAAAAACAAACGGCGACCCGAGGGTCGCCGTTTGCATCAAGCCAGCAGGATCACAGGATGTCCAGCAGCTCGACTTCAAATACCAGTGCAGAGTAAGGCGGGATGGAGCCCGCGCCACGGGCACCGTAGGCCAGATCGTGGGGGATGTAGAGCTTCCATTTGGAACCAACCGGCATCAGCTGCAGCGCTTCAACCCAGCCAGCGATCACGCCGGTCACCGGGAATTCAGCCGGCTGGCCGCGAGCGACGGAGCTGTCGAATACGCCACCGTGGGTGAAGGTACCGTGGTAGTGCACACGCACGGACTGACCGGCTACCGGAACGGCACCGTTGCCTTCTACCAGCACTTCGTACTGCAGACCGGAGTCGGTCACCTTCACTTCAGCGCGCTTGGCGTTATCAGCCAGGAAGGCTTCGCCGTCAGCAGCGGCGGCCTTGGCGGCGGCTTCCTGCTCTTCTTGCATACGCGCAGTGATGACCTGGAAGGCATCATTGATATCGTCACGGCTGACCGCGAACTCCAGACCATTCAGGGCATCTGCCAGACCTTGTTGCAGGGCCGGGATATCCAGACCGGCGAAAGCTTGCTGCGCCAGCTGATCACCCATGTTGCGGCCGATGCCATAGCTGGCCTTCTGTTCGATAGAGTCGTATTGGGACATTGAGATGTTGCTCCAGATCCATGTAGTAAAGAGGCGGGATAATATCAGACTTTTGGCCTGGGTGCTGCCGGGGGCGCCCCTGATTTCCCCGTCAGTGGGAGGAACTTCACACAAGATGCGGATGAACGCCGCCCAACGGCGGCGATCTGCTTAACCGCGATCCAGCAAGGCTCTGACCGCAGCCACCTTGGCGCCATCGGTGATATTGACCCGACCATCATCCGAAGTGCCCATATTCACTCCGTGCGGCACCATGCCACCGCGCCAGCCCATGCCGGACATATGCACTTCGCTCACCCCGGTGAACTCGATGATGGTACGCACGTTGTCGGCATTGACCCCGGCGCCCGGCATCAGGCTGGCACGTCCCGCCAGCGCCTGCTGCATCTCCTGCAGGGTCTCGAGCCCAGCCAGCGCGGTTGCGGCGTGGCCCGAGCTCAGAATACGCTCGCAGCCGGCCGCGACTATGGTCTCCAGATCCAGACGCCAGTCGGAGGAGAGGTCGATGGCGCGATGGAAGGTGACCCCCAACGATCCTGCTGCATCCACCAGCTGTTTGAGCTTGGCGGCAGGCACCCGCCCCTCCTCATCCAGCAGACCGACCACCACCCCTTGCAGCCCCGCAGCGCTTGCCGCCGCGATATCTTGCAGCATCATCTCGAACTCACCGTCGTTAAAGCAAAAATCCCCGGCGCGCGGGCGGATCATGGCATAAACCGGCACGGTGGCATGGCGGGCCGCCTGCTGCATAAAACCGTAGGAGGGGGTCAGACCACCGAGACCCAGCGCAGAGCAGAGCTCGATGCGATCCGCCCCGGATTGCTGGGCGGTGAAGAGGGATTCCAGGTTGTCGATACAGATTTCAAGACGGGTCATGAGGACTCCTTTTTCGGGGAGATCAGACCCCACATCTGATCTCATAGATTGAGCAAGGCTGCGCCGCGCACACCACCGGCACCACCGAAGCGGGCCTGGCGGATCTCGGGCAGGGCGACCCCGGGCAGCAAGTGACCGGGCAGACGCAGCGGCAGCTGTTCATAGAGGGCGGGCAGGCCGCTCAGGCCGCCCCCCAACACCACCGCCTCGGGATCAATCACCGAAATGGCGGTGGCAAGCCCGGCGGCCATGATCTCCAGCCAGCAGTCGACCGTCTCGACCGCATGGGGTTCATGGGCCTCGAAGCGTCCCACAATCTGGTGACCCGTGGCGCGCTGGCCATGGAAATGGTGATAGAGACGCTCCAGACCGGTGCCGGAGGCATAGGTTTCAAAACAGACCAAACGGCCGCAGCCGCAACGGGGACGGGGCAACTCGGGGTACTTCATCAGCATGGTCGCGGGCAAGGGGTAGTGACCAATCTCGCCAGCCAGCCAGTTGCGCCCCTGAATAAGCTTGCCCGCCAGATAGACGGCGCCGCCGATGCCGGTGCCGATGGTGACACCAAGCGCACTGCCTGCGCCGTCGGCGGCACCCTGATGCACTTCGGACCAGAGGAAGCAGTTGGCGTCGTTATCCACCTTGACCGGCCGCTCCAGCAGCTCGGCCAGATCGGCGCCCAGATGGCGACCATTGATGGAGGGCAGATTGGCCGCCACTATGCTGTGATCCTGGCTGTTGATGACACCGGGGAAACCGATACCGACCGAGCCCCGAGCGCCGAAGCGGGCATCTGCCTGCTCGACCCGGGAGCGGATCAGCTGCTGCAACCCCTCGTAATCGTTGCCCGGGGTACTCATGCGCTCCTCGTGGCAGAGGTTCAATGCACCGTCATAGACCGCGAAGGCGATCTTGGTGCCACCGATATCAAAGCCGTAATACATGCCAGCACTCCCTTGTCAGCCCGTGTTTATCCAACTCTGTTTCAAGGGGGACATTGTATTAATTCGCAAAAAAAATAAAGTGACCGGGGACGAAAAACGGGAGAGTGATCAGAGCAAACGGCTCATTTGTCGCTGCAGGCAGGGCTGCCCGAGGCTTATCAGGGTGCGCTCTGCGCCATCAAAGACGAAGCCGCGGCGCAGGTAGAACCCCTCGCCGATGTGGTTGCCATCGAGCAGCCACAATTTGACGCTATGGCAACCGGCGCGGCGCATCTGCATCGCCACCGCCTGCCACAGCCGTTTGCCATAGCCTTGTCGCCAGTGGTCGGGATGGAGGTAAAATGCGCGGATCAGGGCGCTGCTCTGCCCCGCTTCCTGCTGTGGTTGCCAATAGAGCAGGCCAATCACTACCTCATCGAGACAAAGCAGCATGGGCCTTGGGCCCGGCTCGGCCAGACGGCTCTGCCAAATCTGTAGATGAGCGGTAACGTCCAGCTGCTCCAGCAGGTCAGCACCGAGCACCTGGCCATAGGCAGCGAGCCAGCTGGCTCGCTGCATCACCGTCATGGCGGCGGCATCATCGCTGCGCGCCATGCGCAGGCTTATGCCTTGCATTGGGGCACCAGACCATTGGCGCGGGCCTGCTCATAGAGCGGCAGCACTTGCGCCTGTTGCGCCTGCAACTCGGCGATCCGGTTCTCGTTGCTCGGGTGGGTGGAGAGCAGTTGCGGCGGGGTGTTGCCACCGGCAGCGGCACTCATGTTTTGCCACAGGGGGATCGCCTCGGCCGGATTGAATCCGGCGCGCGCCATCAGCTCAAGCCCGAGCCGATCCGCTTCGCTCTCCTGAGTACGGCCATAGGGCAACATCACCCCCACCTCAACCCCGAGGCCAAGGGCGGCCATGGTGGCGCCGCGATACTCGCTGGTGCCCATGGCAATGTCCGCAGCCGCCAGACCGATCCCCGCCAACTGGCTGCGTGAGAGTCGCTCGTTGGAGTGCTGGGCCAGCACGTGAGTCAACTCGTGACCGATGACGGTCGCCAGCTGATCCTGATTCTTGGCCACCTTGAGCAGGCCGCTGTAGACCCCGATCTTGCCGCCGGGCAGGGCGAAGGCGTTGACCTGCTTGGAGTCAAACACCACCACTTCCCAATTGGTGATGCCATAGCTGGCCGGCACCTGGGCGGTCACCGCCTTGGCGACACAGGAGACATAGGCGTTGAGTTTGGCATCCTTGCTCACCTTCTCCTGCTTTTTCATATGCTCGAAGGAGTCGGCACCAAGCTGGTTCATCTGCTGGGGGGAGTAGAGCAGCATCTGGCTGCGGCCAGTCGGCGACTGGGCGCAGGCGACCAGCAGGGAACTACAGAGGGCTACCAGGCCAAACTTGGAGAGGGACGCAATCATGAAGGGATCCTTTGCCATAACGTTGCCCTATTCTCGGAAATGCAGCCCTGCTACGCAAGGGAACCTGCCCCCGGCTGGCGGAAAAACATCCATCCAGCGCTATTAACAGAACTGACAGTCACCAAAAACAAAACGAGCCCGATTGGGGCTCGTTTTATCAGTAGATGCTGGCAGCAAGCGGTTACATGATGCCCAGCTTTTTCAGATCCGCCTGCACCACCTTGGCCGGTACCGGTACGTAGCCATCTTTGGCAACGATGTTCTGGCCCGCCTTGGAGAGCATCATCTTGACGAACTCCTGCTCCATCGGAGAGAGCGGCTTGTTCGGATGCTTGTTCACGTAAACGTACAGGAAGCGTGACAGCGGATATTTGCCGGTGATGGCATTATCGGCAGTAGCATCGACAAAGGTCTTGCCATCCTTGGAGAGCGGAATGGCACGAACGCCGGAGGTAACGTAACCAATACCGGAGTAACCGATACTGTTGAGGGAAGCGGAAACAGACTGCACCACGGAGGCGGAACCCGGCTGCTCGTTCACACCGCTCTTGAAGTCACCATTACAGAGCGCATGCTCCTTGAAGTAACCGTAGGTGCCGGATACCGAGTTGCGACCGAACAGTTGCAGATCCTTGCCGGACCAGCTGCCATCCAGACCCAGATCAGACCACTTGGTAGCCGCCTTGGCTTCGCCGCACTTGAGTGTGCTGGAGAAAACGGCATCAACCTGCTGCATGGTCAGCCCCTTGATGGGGTTGTCCTTGTTGACGAATACCGCCAGGGCATCGACGGCAACGCGGATAGCGGTCGGCTTGTAGCCATAACGCTTCTCGAACGCTTCGATTTCACCGGCCTTCATGGCGCGGCTCATGGGACCAAACTGGGCAACCCCTTCGGTCAGGGCGGTCGGTGCGGTAGAAGAGCCGGCCGCCTGGATCTGGACATTGACGTTGGGGTAGACACGCTTAAATTCTTCTGCCCACAGGGTCATCATGTTGGCCAGAGTATCAGAGCCGACAGAGGACAGGTTGCCTGAGATACCGCTGGTCGGAGTGTAATCCGGCAGATCCTTGTCGACACCATAGGCCAGGGTGCTGGCAGAAAACAGGGTTGCTGCGGTAAATCCTATTACACCAGCCAGTTTGTTGAGTTTCATCCAATCTCTCCAAAGTTACAGAAGGTCCGTTCTTAAGACGGCGCCAGTATCTGACCTGGCAGTGACAAATTTATGGATTAAATGTGACACTTTAATGACATGACAACAAAGTTGCACAAATGCAGAGAGGGCCCGCATTGTGGCCCTCTCGAATTTACTAACCCATTGTCATAAAAGGCTATTTTAACACCACCATACGAGCCGGTATCATGAAGCTGAAGCGACTGCCAAGGCCGACACGACTTTCAATCTCGAGCTGACAGTCATGATGACTGAGGGCATGCTTGACGATGGCAAGGCCGAGTCCGGAGCCACCGGTGTGGCGGGAGCGGGCCTTGTCGACCCGATAGAACCGTTCGGTCAGCCGCGCCAGATGCTCGGGGGCAATCCCCTCCCCCTCATCCCTCACGGCAAACAGCGCCATTGCCCCCTGCTTGCGCCACTCCACGCTGATCTTGCGCCCTGCCGGTGTGTAGTGGATGGCGTTGTAGACCAGATTGGAGACGGCGCTGCGCAGCTGCTCCTTATCCCCGCGCACAAACAGGTCTGGCTGCACCATGAATTCGATCTGGTGGGCCCGTTCGCCCGAGAGCGCCCGCGCCTCCTGCTCCAGCAGTCCGAGCATGGCAGGCATGTCCACCAGATGGGAGAGATCAACGGTCGGTGCCGCCTCGATGCGCGACAGGGTGAGCAGCTGGTTGACCAGATTGTCCATCCGGATGGTCTGCTCCATCATCACCCGGTGCGCCTTGGCCCACATGGCAGGCGGGGGCGGATTTTCAGTCATCTCCAGATAGCCCTTGAGCACGGTGAGCGGAGTGCGCAGCTCGTGGGAGACATTTGAGACAAAGTGCTTGCGGGTCTTCTCCAGACTGCGCAGGCGGGTGACATCGCGTACCACCAGCATCGCCTGATCGGAGGCGTAGGGCATAATGCGAAACTCGAGAAACTTCTCTTCGTTGATCGGAGAAGTCATCTCCAGTGGTTCATCATAGCTCCCCTTCCCCAGATAGGCGGCAAAGGCAGGATGGCGGATCAAGTTGCCAATGTGCTGACCTGCATCTTCCGGCCAGCGGAAACCGAGCAGTTGCTCTGCCAGCCGGTTGCACCATAGGATGCTGCCATCTTCGCGAAACACCACGGCCGCATCGGGCAGCGCCTCGGCCCCCTCCCGAAAGCGGCGGATCAGCCCCGCCAGCTCGCGCCGCCGAGCCCGGTGACGCTGTTGCAATTTGTAGATCCCGTTGAAAATGTGCTCCCAGCTGCCACTGCCGTTAGGTGGTACCAGGCTGCGGTCGTGCCACAGCCAATCAGACAGCCGCTTCTGAAAACGGTAATGCCAGCCCAGATGCAACACTGCCGCCACCAACAGGCAGAGGGCAAGATGATCAATCAACCAGCCAACCAATGCGAAGGGGGCGTAGAAAAACGCCATTCGCCACAACTGTCGCCGCCAGGCGTAAGGTTGCAACATAACTGCCTCTAGAGACGGGTTGAGAAGCGGTATCCGGCTCCACGCACCGTCTGGATCAATCTGTCGTGCCCTGTCTCTTCAATCGCCTTGCGCAGGCGCCGAATATGCACATCCACGGTTCTGTCCTCGACGTACACATTGGTACCCCAGACATTGTTGAGCAACTGCTCACGGCTATAGACCCGCTCGGGGTGAGTCATGAAGAAATGCAGCAGCTTGAATTCGGTCGGCCCCATGTCGAGCGCCTTCTCCTCGGCACTGACCCGGTGGGAGACGGGGTCCAGCTTGAGCCCCTGCACCTCGATCACCTCGTCTACCGAGGTGGGGGAGACTCGGCGCATCACCGCATGGAGGCGAGCGGTGAGCTCCTTGGGCGAGAACGGCTTGGTGATATAGTCGTCGGCACCGGCCTCCAGACCACGCACCTTGTCCTCCTCCTCACCGCGGGCGGTGAGCATCACCACCGGGATCTGGCGGGTCACCTCATCCTGCTTGAGCTGTTTGATAAACTGGATGCCACTGCCGCCTGGCATCATCC
The DNA here is from genome assembly GCF_049170315.1 of Aeromonas sp. 604443. Lineage (NCBI taxonomy): Bacteria > Pseudomonadati > Pseudomonadota > Gammaproteobacteria > Aeromonadales > Aeromonadaceae > Aeromonas > Aeromonas sp. 604443. The sequence goes on along the minus strand of NZ_JAAKMI010000002.1, from coordinate 35,229 downwards.
AGTCCAGCACGATAAGTTCCGGGTAGGGTTCACGCACCTTCGCCAGTCCGTCGGCGAAATCTTCCGCTTCAATCGTCTCATACCCCTTCTGCTCCAGCACGAAACAGAGCATTTCGCGGATCGGTGCTTCGTCCTCGACCACCAGAATTCGCTTAGCCATTCCCTTCTCTCTCCTCTGTGAAGATGGGTGCGCCAATTATTAGAATTTTCTGTGACACTTTTATGACTTTATGACAGGCGGGATGATAAACGTTTTCAGATTCAGTTGGCAGCAGCGCGTTGCAGCAGGTCCCAGCGGTTGCCACTGATATCCTCGAACACTACCACGGTGCCGTAGGACTCCTGTCGAGGCTGTTCACAAAAATGGACACCATACTGCTGCATCCGCCGGTAATCCCGCCAGAAGTCATCGGTCTCGAGGAACAGAAATACCCGTCCGCCACCCTGTTTGCCAATGGCGGCCAGCTGCTCCGGGGTCGCAGCCCGCGCCAGCAGCAACGAGGAACCCGAGCTGCCAGCGGGAGCAACCCGCACCCAGCGTTTGCCCGGTTTGCCCGGTTCGTCGAGCCGGGTATCTTCCAGCAGCGCAAACCCCAGCCCCTCGGTGAAAAAGGCGATAGCCTCGTCATAGTCGGCCACCAGCAGGGTCAGGGCACCAATAGATTGTCTGGTCATCTTGCTCTCGTCTTTAACATGTCATGCTACCGCCCTCAATGCGCCACTACCCGGTTGCGTCCCTGCGTCTTGGCCTGATAGAGCGCCTCGTCGGCACGTTTGAGTACGCATTCCCATGGCTCTCCCCCCCGCTCGGCCACCCCGAACGAAGCGGTCACCCGCAAGGCCAGCGGCCAATGGGCAGATGCCTCCAGCAGGGTACGCAGCCGCTCGGCCAGGATACACGCCCGCAACTCATCGTAATCAAGGCAGACCAACACAAACTCCTCTCCCCCCCAGCGCACCAGATGGCAGAGGGGATCGCAGTGGCGCAGGATCTCGCTGACCAGCAGTTTGAGCACCTCGTCTCCCACCGGATGGCCATGGCTATCGTTGATCTGTTTGAAGTGATCCACATCGATATAGACAAGAGTGCAGGGCTGCTCACCTATCTCGAGCAGCAGTCGCTCACCGCCGAGCCGGTTGAGGGCGCCGGTCAGGGCATCATAACAGGCCTCCTCGCGGGAGCGGCGATTCTCTTCACTCAAGGTCCGGTTGAGCGCCTCGGCCTCCAGTTTGGCTTGATGGGCATGCTGCAAGCGCTGCTTCATCAAAAGGTGGTTGATCAGAAAAACGGTACAACCGTAAAGAAACCAGACAAACAGGATCAGCCGATAGAAGAGGGTGGCATCGAGCCAGCTACCGTGAAACTGCAGCGCTTCGATCACCACGCCATGCTTACCGGGCGGCATATCTGAACCAGCCATAACCTCGATGGCATAAACCCGATCCAGATTGACCCCCTGCTGCTGCAACGGCACATTGTAACGGGTGATCCACCAGGTCGCCGGGGTAAACACATCCAGTGGCACCTCGTGATCCCGGCCGTAATCCGCCGGCCGAAAAATGATCTCGTTGAACTTGGATTGCTCAGGCTCATCAACCCGGTCATAGACCGGATTGTAGTTGCGCAGATACAAGCGCCAATCCTGCTCGCCAGCCCCGGTTACGCTCAAACGGATATGAAGTGTGCCAAAACGGGTCAGATTAATCCCCTTGTCACGGGGGGTCAGGGTGAGGATAAGGCCGCAACTTGGGTAGCTGGCCGGATTGGCGGTTAACGTACAGACCACTCCGGGATGATCATCCGCCGAGGGTTGATAGCGCACCGCCCCCGGCCCAGCATCCCGTGGCTGCTGCACTGTGATGGAGAGCGGCCACTCCTTGATATCGAGAACTCGCTCTGGCCCGAACTCGAACAGCAGGATGGCACAACCGGTGAGCGCCAGCAGATACCAGAATAGTGACTCGGCCAAACGGGAACCGGACGCGATCATGCTTACCCTAACCCCTGAATATCAAGGCACAGCCATTCACTCGGGCAAACAACCGATCGTTGCTGCCAGATGGCCCATGATAACAAGGCTCTATGATAATCCCTGTAACGACAAGAAACAGGCTACTTATCATGGCATTCACACTGCATCGCTCCCATTTTTTCCCATTAGAGCCCCCGTTCTGCCGATTGCTGGCGATAACGCTGAGGGGAGCAGCCCAGCTCCCGGTTGAACATGGCGATAAAGGCCGAGGTGGAGCCGTAACCGAGCCGCCAGCTGATCTCCTGAATGGGCATGTCGCCCTTGAGCCAGGCCAGCGCCTTGAGCAGCCGCAACCGCGCCCGCCACTGACCGAAACTCATCCCCAGCTCCCGCAGGCAGCGCCGCGCCAGGGTGCGCTCTGTGGTATGCAGTTGTCCGGCCCACTGGGCCAGAGTTCGGGGATCGGCAGGATCGCTGTGTAACGCCGCCAGCATGGGAGCCAGCAGCTTGTCCTGACTCATCGGCAGGTAGCTCTCCTGACAGCGGGTGCGCGCCAGTCGCTCCACCAGTAACTCGGCCTGACGCTGATCCCACTCATCCGCCATATGGCTCACCCGCCGTTCGCAAAAATCGCTCAGCAGGGCGCGGATCAGCGGGGTGAGCAGCAGCAATCTGGGCTCTGGCGGCAGCTTGGCCGCCAGCTCGTGGCTGACGTAGATGGAGGTGTAGTCGAGGGTTTGCTCGTTGTAGGAGGTGTGGTCGAGATCCGCCGGCACCCAGATCAGGTAGTCGGCAGGGGCCACCAGTCGCTGATCCCCCAGCTCTATCTCCATGATCCCCAGACTGATCATGTTGAGCTGGCCCCAGGGGTGGGAGTGCAGCACGGTCGCGCTGTCGGCCAGCATCTGCTGGTAACTGAAATAGAGCGGATTGGGAGCGGGCAGAACGACATCTACCGGCTGAAAGTGGTGAGTGGCCATCAGCGCCCCTTGTCAGCGAGAGAGAGGAGCAGGCGTGATGCAACGCCCTGTTGGCTCGGTCTCCGGCACAGGTCAAAAGCAGCCATCAGTTGCGAGCAAACGCAGCCCGTGTGGGCCGGAAAAAGGTGCATCAGAAAGAGTTGTCTTTTCTGCTGGGTCATCTGTCTGTTTTACGCTACTTGATAATATAAAGACAAGGGTAGACTTGGCCCCCTGTTAATAAGGAGCCTCTGATGCGAATCTTTTCCCCTCTTCTCTTTCCGCTGATGGCGGTGCTGATCTGGGCTACCAATACCGTGGTGTCCAAGGCGGCCGCCAGCGTGCTCGACCCCGCGGCTATCTCCTTCTATCGCTGGGTGATCGCCGCTCTGGCACTGACCCCCTTCTGCCTGCCGCAGCTGTGGCGCCGCCGTAGCGAGGTTCGCCCCTGGTTCGGCAAGCTGCTGGTGCTGGCGGCGCTCGGTATGGTGCTCTACCAGTGCCTCGCTTACTACGCTGCTCACAGCACTTCGGCCACCAATATGGGGGTGATCGGCTCCCTCATTCCACTGCTCACCCTGCTGCAAGGGGCGCTCTTCTTCGGCCAGCGTCCCGACAAACAGGCACTGCTCGGCATGAGTATCTCCCTGTTCGGAGTGCTCTGGCTGCTTGGCAAGGGCGAACCGCTCGCCCTGCTCCATAACGGCATCAACCCGGGGGATGGCATGATGTTGCTCGGCTCCGCCAGCTACGCCCTTTACGGCCTCTTGATCCGCCGCTGGCAACTGCCGTTTGGCCCCTGGCTCAACCTCTACATGCAGATCCTGCTGGCCGTGCTACTGCTGGTGCCGCTCGCTCTCAGTGCCGACTCGATGGCGGTGCCGGCCGAAGGGTGGGGTCTGGTGCTCTTCGCCGGGCTCGCCTCCTCCCTGCTGGCGGCTTACTGCTGGATGCGCGGCCTCGCCTGTATGGGGGCAGAGCGCACCTCGGTCTTTATGAACCTGATGCCGCTCTGTACGGCACTGATCGCCGTCGTCAGCCTGGGTGAACCGATCCACGGCTATCACCTGCTGGGGGGCGGGCTGATCCTGGGCGGGGTGATGGCCTCCCAGCTGAAGGGGCGTGCACCGGTAGCAGAACGGGAAGCCGCCTGAGAACCAACATCGTCCGGAAACAACAAGGGAGCCATGGGCTCCCTTGTTGTTTCTGCAATGCACGTCAGTGAGCACCTCAACCCGCCCGGCGCCAGCGGTAGCGCCGCTCCGGCCGCCCCCGCTGACCATAGTTGAGATCCACATCAACCCGGTCTTCCGACTCCAGATACTCCAGATAGCGGCGCGCCGTGGTGCGGCTGAGGGAGAGTCGCAGCGCCACCGTGTCGGTGGAGAAGACGCTCTCCGGCTCACCCGCCAGCAGGTCCAGCACCTGACGCAGGGTGATGCTGTCGATCCCCTTGGGGGTGACGCGCATCTCCTTAATCTGGGAGCGCCCCCCCTTGCCCAGCAGCTTGTCGAGATCTTCCTGCTCCAGCCGACCCCGCTCGCACAGACGGCTGTGCAGTTGCAGGATCTCGTCCAGACTCTGCTGGATGCGAAACAGCCGCAATGGTTTGATGACGTAGTCATGAACCCCCAGATTGAGGGCCTGCTGGATGGTCTCCACATCCCGCGAGGCAGTCACCATGATGACATAGGCTTCGCGGTTGTGACTGCGCAGGCGGCTCACCCACTCAAGGCCGGAGCCATCGGGCAGGGAGACATCCACCAGCAGCAGTTGGGGCACCACACCGGCCATCATGGCATCGGCCTGGGCCAGGGTGCCGGCCCGCCCCAGCAGGGAGAAACCGGGTGTCGCCGCCACCAGTTCTGACAAGATGGCACCGATCCGATCGTCATCTTCAATAACAAGCGTGATTATTGGGTCCATGGCTCACATTAATTGGTTTTTATTCAAGTAGATACCAAACAGGGTGGTCTGCTCGGCGGTTCGCCGCCATTCTATCACACCCTCGTGCCGACCCACGGTCTCCTTGACCAGGAACAGACCCACCCCGTGATCGCCGCTCTGGCGACTCACTCCGTAATCGAACAGATGATCGGCCAGCTCCTCGTCGACCCCCTCGCCGCTATCCTCCACCTCGATCACCAGTCGCCGCCCCACATCGCACAGAGAGAGCAGCACCCGGGGCGGCCGCTGCTGGCGGTTGCGCCAGGCCGCCTGCAGGCCGTTGTCCAGCAGGTTGCCAATGAGGGTGATGAGATCGGCCGAGACCGAGGCCGGATACTCCGCCAGCGCCGAATCGGGATCGAGCTCCAGGGTCACCCCCAGCTCGCGAGCCCGGCTGAACTTGCCGAGAATAAGCCCCGCCACCGGCTTGTTGTCGATCAGCCGCAGCAGCTCCTGCAGCATGGTCTGGCACGCCTCATTCTCCTGCTGGATCAGCTCCACCGCCTGATCCACATGGCCCAGTTGCAACAGGCCGGAGAGGCTGCTCAGCTTGTTGGCGAACTCGTGGCTCTGCATCCGCAGCATCTCGGCGTACTGGCGCAGGTGGGTCACCTGCACCCCCAGACTAGCGGCCACCTCCGGACGACTGAAGATCAGCAGCCGCCCCGGCGCCTTGCCCTGCACCGCCTGCCAGCGACCGACAAAGGACTCCCCCTGAATGGTGAAGCTCACTTCCCCCCCCTCCTGCTCCAGACAGGGGGCAAGGGGTGGCACCAACTCCGCCAGCGACTGCCCCTGCAGGGCATGGCGCCCGGTGACCGGCAGCCGCAGCTGATAGCTGGCGGTGCTGTTGATCATGTTGATGTTGCCGCGGCCATCGAGGGCAATCACCCCTTCGGTGATGTGCTCCAGCACCAGATCCTGCAGGGTGAAACGGCGCACGATTGCCTCCGGCTCCAGATCGAGCAGGGTCTTGCGCAGCAGGTATTGCACCCAGAGTGCCAACAGCAGGCCGCACCCCAGCACAGCAACGATGGCGCAGATGAGCAGGGCCACCCGCTCCATATAGATGCCCTCCACCTGCTGCATCAGGTAGCCCACCACCACGGCCCCCATGACGCGCCCGTCTCCGCCAACCACCGGGGAAAAGCAGCGGATCGCCGGTCCCATGGTGCCCCGATCCTTGGAGCAGTAGCTGCGCCGCTCCTGCAGCGCGGGCCAGATATCCTCGCCGCGAAACTTCTGCCCCACCAGCTCGGGGTTGGGGTGGCTGAGGCGGCGACCATGCTCATCGGTCACCACCATATAGGTGGCGTCGGTGCGGTTGCAGACCGCCTCCACATAGTCGCGCAGGGTAGGATCACTGCCCTGACGCAGGGCCTCGACCACCCGGGTGTCCGCCGCCATAACCCGCGCCAGATCGCTCCCCTTATCCTGCAGATTGCTCTCCAGCAGATGGCGGATAAAGAGGGCCAGCAGGCTGCCCAGAATGAGGATCAGCAGCAGGGAGAGCCCAAGAGAGAGGGTGACCAACTGATGGCGAAGTTTCATGCACATACCTTAAAACGTCAGGACGCTGCCCAATAGTGCGGATGCCACCAGGTCTGGTCAATCAAAGGTGCCGGATCGCCGACAAAATCGGCCAATCCTTCCTCGCGGGCGCAGAGCGCCACCGCTCTGGCGACGGCGCGGGCCACCTCTCCCACCTGCTCGATGGGGGGCAACAGCCGGCCCGCCACCAGCGGATAGGCGCCGACAGCCCGCACCGCGGCCAGCAACATGCCATCGCTGATGCGGCGCGCCTTGACGGCGCAGGCCCCGAGACCAATCCCCGGGAAGACATAGACGTTGTTGCACTGGGAGACTACCCGCCGCTCCCCGGCCACCGTTACCGGCGCAAAGGGGCTGCCGGTGGCCAGCAGGGCGCGGCCATCTGTGGCGGCCCACACCTGCTCGGGGGTAGCCTCGGCACTGCGGGTCGGGTTGGAGAGTGGCAGGATCACCGGCTGATCGCACACCTCCCCCATCGCCTGCAACACCTCGCCAGTAAAGAGGCCGCCCTGACCGCTCACCCCGATCAGCACCGCCGGGCGCACCTGACGGATGGTCTCCAGCAGCGAACTGCTCCCCTCCTCCACGGCACGGGCAAATGGCTGCTGGGCACGGGTCAACGCAGGGCGATCGCAGCAGACCGCCCCATCCTGATCAAACAGCCAGATGCCATCGTGACTCCCCGCCAGCTGGGCCAGCATGGCGGCGATGCCGCAACCGGCAGAGCCCGCCCCGACGATCAGCACCGGGGCATCACTGAGGGTGGTCCCCGCCTGTTGCAACCCAGCCAGCACGCAGGCGGAGGCGACCGCCGCCGTGCCCTGAATATCGTCGTTGAACATGCAGAGCTCGTCCCGATAACGGGTCAGCAGGTTGGCGGCATGCTTGCCGGCAAAGTCTTCAAACTGCAGCACCACCTGCGGCCAGCGCTTGCGAATGGCGGCCACCACCTTGTCCATGAAGTGGTAGTAGCTCTCGCCGTCGATGCGCGGGGATTGCCAGCCGAGGTAGGAGTCATCCTCCAGCAGCTCGGGATTGTTGGTGCCCACATCGACACAGAGCGGCAGGGTGCGCGCCGGATTGATGCCGCCAGCAGCGGAGTAGAGCGCCAGCTTGCCGATACAGATCCCCATGCCGCCGATACCGAGATCGCCAAGCCCCAACACCCGCTCGCCATCGGAGATGACGATCACGTCCACCTCCTGCTCCACCGACTCGAGAATATCGTCGAGATCGTCCCTGTCATGCCAGGAGAGATAGAGACCGTGACTGCGCAGATAGAGATCGCTGTGGCGCTGACACGCCTCCCCAACCACTGGGGTGTAGATGATCGGCAGCAACTCAGGCAGGTGGTGGCGCACCAGATCGTAGAAGAGCACCGGGTTGTCCTCCTGCAGTTGGCGCAGCAGCAGATGCTGGTCAAACGGGCTCTGCATGGCGCTGACCAACCGGTAGATCCGGCGCCGCTGCTGGGAGAGGGACTCCTCCTTGTGGGGCATACGCCCCCGCACCCCCTGACGCTTGCGCTCGGCATAGGGCAGGCTGGTGCCCATCATGATGTCGTTCATTTTGTTTGTTCCTCAATCCGGTATCAGGCGAGCAGGGAGATAAGGGCGGTGGCCAGGATCAGCATCACGGCGCCGCCGAGACGGGAGGAGATCTGGGCAAAGGGCATCAGCTTCATCCGCTGGGCCGCCGAGAGCACGGCTACGTCGCCTGTGCCGCCCATGTTGGCCATGCAGAGTCCGCCGGTGATGGCCGCCTCGATGGGATAGAAACCGATCATCCGGCCCACCAGCGCCGCGCCGAGGGCGCCGCCAATCACTGTGACCATGACCAGCACGAAGTAGCTGATGGAGAAGGCACTGATCAGCTCGGGAATACTGGTATAGGCGACGCCGATCCCCACCAGCAGGGAGGGGGTCAGGTTGCTCACCACAAACTGATACCAGTCGGCCGCAGCCTGCTCATAACGACGCGGCAGCAGGCCGCTCACCTTGATAAAGGCAACCGCCAAAATCATCAGGGCGAAGGGGTGCATCGGGATAAAGTTGCCAAGCAGGGAGCCCAGCACAAACATGCTGGAGCTGATGAAAAGCCCCATACCCAGACTCTGCAGGGTCGGCGCTTCGGCCTGCTCATCGGCAATGCTCTGGCTACTTTCCTTGATCATCAGCTTGCCGTTGCCGGTCAGGGAGGGGTAACGGCGACCAAGGCGCGCCAGCAGGGAGCCCACCAGAATGGCCAGGGTATTGGCGATCACCACCGCCGGCACCATGCGCGACAAGAGATCCGCACTGGACATCTGCATCGGGCCGGAGAGGATCTCCACCAACGGCACCGCACCAGCCCCCATGCCACCGCCCATGATGGGCAGGCCGATCAGCAGCACCGCATTCTTGAAGCCATACCCCATCAGGGAGCCGACCAGCCCCACGCTCAGCAGCGCCAGTGCGACGCCGCCGAGAATGACCGGCAGGTAGCGCATGGCGGCATTTTTCAGCAAAGCGCCGCTCATACCGAACACAGAACCGGTCACCAGACTGGCGATAAAGAAGTTGAGAAAGCCTCCCTCCTTCATGAAGTTGGTGATGACCTGCCCCGCCTGCACCGGCAGCAGCTGGTATTCGAACAGAGCGGCGCCGCCAAAGATGGCGAGGATGGTGCCGCCCCCCAGATATTCACGGATCGGCATGATCCGCTCGCCCAGCTCGGTCAGCAGGGTGCCCAGCACAAACATCAGTGCCAGCGCACCGACCATGCCCAGCGGCAGCGAGCCGTTCCAGCCGGAAAAGAGAACGCAGGTCGCCAGCCCCAGAAATATAAAGAGCGGCATACCGGCAATTTGTTGGCCGCCCATTAAGGCGGCCTTTTCTTGTGTGGTTTGTAGGGGTGAGAGGTTTTTCATTGTTATGTACTCTGCGTGTGATTGTGGCCGCTACTTTATTGATCCCCCTCTCCCCTGTCGGTTAGCCAGACTGCAAAGCCATATAAAAACATTAAAAACTTAAACGTCATGGTGCCGCCAACGTGCGCTGCACAATAGAAAACCAGACCATCGATGCCCTGCTTGACCAAGAAATTGGGCGATAAAAAGAGCGAGCCCAATGGCGGATATTTGGGTGATCAGCAGTAATAACGATGCGATGTTCTCCCCCCTTCGGGGAAATAACAGAGCCAGATGACAAGCTCTGCGACCATTTATCGCCACAGATCCTGTGAGTGATAATCAGCGGGCAACGTCATCGCCATAACGCGAGTGCCACGGCATGCCACATCAGGGTTTAAGTCGGCGTGCAGGAAGCTCTCACGATGAAAAATGGTGAGAAGAAAGATGCAAAAAGGGGAGACTGAAATAGTGATGAGTCAAGCCAGCGAATACCAGAACACTGGCTTGAACTCACAAGGATCACACACGGTCAGGTCTATTCTGCCAACAGCAACGGAATATTGGCGGGGTCAAAATCATGACTGATATCGGTACTTCTGATAGCGCCTTCCCGATTCACGCCATGGTGTGACTCTGCACCATATTCCCCATCACTCAACAGCGTTTCAATTGCCAGATACACACATCCACTGTCATATCCATCCACAACCCGTTTCCCCCTTGTTTTATAACCCCATCAATATTAGCGGATAAAAAAAGAGCTGCTCGCTGAAGCTGAAAATTTCATGAAAATAATCGCCGGATATCCTCCATTCACGGCGCAATATCCGAATCGGCAAGGGAGCCTCGAGTGGATCAGCCCCGAGAATAATATCAGGGGCTCGAATGCTGCTAACTCGCACCAGCGAAAGATTCGACCAGAAACATGATCAGCATCACACTATTTACTTAGCCTGCTAAACAAGTATGATAGTTAGCAGGCTAAGTACATTGAGGATGAGAAGATGACGGATCTGGAAAGGTTGCGCGAGCTGTCGCTCGCCGAGCAGATAGCGCGGATGCACCGGCTATGGCGTACTGCCGCCGACCTGGAGCTGGCTCCCCTTGGCCTCACCCATCCCCGCTGGACCGCGCTGTGGAAACTCTCCCGCATGGGGAACCATGTCAGCCAGAAGACCCTGGCCGAAGCCCTCGAGATAGAGCTCCCCTCCCTGATGCGCACCCTGGGCCAGCTGGAAGAGCAGGGACTGATTGAGCGTCACTGCTGCAGTCAGGACAAGCGGGCCCGCATCGTCTGCGTGACCCCGGCTGGCCAGACCCTGCTCAATCAGATCGCCGACCGCATCATGAATATCCGCCGCGAGCTGCTGGGGGGCATCGATGAGCAGACCCTGCAGCTGTTTGAAGCCACGGTGCAGCGGATCTCGGCCAACGCCCTCAGCAAAATTGAACAACACCACGACCGACAAGCCGGAGGCGATACAAGCCCTCCCGAGACCGACACAGAGAGAGAATAAGATGACTCCGGATCAACAATTTACCCGCTGGATCAAATGGTCCATGGCTGGCTTTGCCACATTGTTTGCCTATTTTCTGATAGCCGACCTGCTGATGCCCCTCACCCCTCAGGCGATGGCGACCCGGGTGGTCACCAAGCTGGCCCCCCAGGTGAGCGGCAAGGTGATCGAGGTCGCCGTTCACAACAACCAGCAGGTCAAGAAAGGGGATCTGCTGTTCAGGCTGGATCCGGCCCCTTTTGAACTGGCAGTGGAGCAGGCCCGCCTTGCGCTGGCGCAGGCTGAGCAGCAGAACAGTGAACTGGATGCCGCCCTGACCGCCGCCGTTGCCGAGATCAACGCCAAAGAGACCCTGGCCAGCCAGAAGTGGCGCGAGGCTGAGCGCATCGATGCGCTCTACCAACGTCACATGGTTTCGCTGCAACAAAAAGATGAAGCTGACAGCGCCCTGCGCAGCGCCCAGGCCAACCTGCGCGCCAGTCAGGCCAAACTGGCCCAGATCAAGGCCAGTCGTGGCGTTACCGGTGAGGATAATCTGTTGCTGCGCCAGGCCCACAACAAGCTGGCGCAAGCGCAGCTGGCCCTCTCTTACAGCCAGGTCCACGCGGATCAGGATGGCACCATCACCAACCTGCAGCTCAAGCCGGGCAGTATCGCCAGCGCCGGCAGCCCGCTGCTGGCACTGGTGTCGGAACAGGTGGACGTCATTGCCGATTTTCGGGAGAAGAGCCTGCGCCATGTTGGCGAGCAAACCCGCGCACTGGTGGCCTTCGATGGCGAGCCGGGTCAGCTCTATCCTGCCCGGGTAAGCAGTCTGGATGCAGGAGTGAGTGCCGGTCAGTTTGATGCCAACGGTCGACTGGCCGCACCGGTGGAGTCTGATCGCTGGGTACGGGATGCCCAGCGGATGCGGCTGCACCTCGAGCTGGACCAGCTCCCCGATCATCTGCCAGCCGGGGCGCGGGCCACGGTGCAACTGCTGCCGGACAATGCCCTGACCGCAATGCTGGCACGGGGCCAGATCCACCTGCTCAGCCTGCTCCATTATGTCTACTAACCACGCCACTCACCTGTCGGCCAATCCTGCCTCGGCCCACCTCGCCGGTGGTGCTGCCGCTCACCTCTGGTATCGGCCCCTCACCGGCAACGAGCTGCGCCAGTGCCTGCGCATCGCCTTTGGCTGCACCACGGGCTTTTTGCTCTGCAAGCTGTTTGGCTGGAATTACGGGGTATTCTATACGGTCACACCGGTGCTGCTGCTGGGGATGGTGCCTGTGATGAATGGCCATGCCGCACGCCAGCTGATCGCGGCGGCGGTGGTCTGTGGGGTGGAGGTCGGGCTGCTGGGGGGGCTGTTTGGCAGCCATCCGGCGCTGATGACTCCCATCGCCTTTCTGCTGTTTCTCTACCGTTTCGCCGCCATGTCGCGGGGCAGCCTGTTTCTGTTCGGGGCCAACGGGGTGCTGAGCCTCAGCATCATGCTGCACTTTGCCAGCTATCCGCAGACCGACCTCAACGACCTGATCCTCAACAATATCTGGGCGAGCGTGCTGTCGGTGCTGATCGCCTACCTGATGACCATGCTGATCCCGGATGTGGAAGCCAGACCCAAGCCAGCCTCGGCCCCCAAGGCGCCGCACCGGATGCGCCATGAAGCTCTGCTGGGGGCCACTGTGGCCACCCTGTCGTTTCTGGTATTTCAGGTATTTGACCTGCGCGACTCCATGTCTGCCCAAGCTACGACCCTGCTGGTGCTGTTTCCCATGCACTGGAACGGTGCGCTGAGTTATGCCCGTAAACGGGCGATGGGTACCTTGCTGGGGGTCACCTTCGGCCTGCTCGGCCAGTTGCTGCTCTATGACTGGTCAGGGCAACTGTTGCTTGTCGCTCCACTGCTGTGGCTCGGCGCCATGCTGTTCAGCCATGCCCACGTCAAGGAGGCTGGTGGCTCCGGGGTCGGCTTTGGCGCCCTCACTACCCTCGGCATCCTGTTTGGCCAGTACCTCACTCCGGGCAACGATCTGGTGTTCAGCGCCCTCTACCGGGTGAGCAGCATACTGTTTGCCATCGTGGTCACCCTGCTGGCCTGCTACCTCGTCCACCGGTTGCTCAACCGCTTCGAGGCGACCCGCTTCGGTTATTGATTTCCTGTTGTAAGCACTGTTGTCAGCCCATGGATGAGCTCTCTTTCGCCCCGTCGCCTGCCGGGGCGTTTTTTCTCTCCCTCGTATTCCTCCCTTGTCATCCCCCCGCCGCCACAGCTCAGCGCAGAAGTACGGCTATGCTTGTAAGGCTGCTGTCGATGAGGTGTACCTATGGTCGCGTTGTTAAAAAAATGGCTGGTTTGTCTGGTACTGTTGGCTACCAGCCCGCTCGGGGCCACCCCGCTTGTCATTGGTGCCGAAGATGACTGGGCCCCCTACTGCGAGCGCGACAAGGACAATGAGGATGACCAGCCCCACGGACTGGCGCCTGAGCTGGTCAAGGCGGTGTTCGCCGCCGAAGGGATCGAGATTGTCTTTCGCACCCTCCCCTTCGCCCGCTGCATGCACGATGCGAAAAGCGGCAAACTTGCGGGGTGCTTCAACGCTACCATCACCGAAGAGAACCGCTACCAGTACCACTGGCACGATACCCCCATGTTCGAGGAGGATCTGGCCATCTTCGCCCTTGCCAGCGACCCGCAACGGGATCTCAAGCTCACCTCGCTGGAAGGCAAGCGGGTGGGCATCACCCTCGGCTACACCTACCCCACCGATTTTATGGAGAACCCCAGGATCACCCGCTTTCAGGCCAAATCCGATGCCCAGATCCTCGAGATGCTGGTACGTGGCCGGGTCGACTACATCCTGATGAACGGCATGCCGGGCTACCTCAAGATCCAGCAGAAGCAGCTGACCGGCAAGGTGGTCAAGGTTGGCAAGCTCTCCACTGATGGCTTCTGGCTCGCCTTCTCCCGCCACCACCCGCAAGGGGAAGCGCTGGCCAAACAGTTCGAGCAGGGGCTGCAGAAGATCAAAAACAACGGCATCTATGAGACGCTGATCCGCCAGTTTGAAACCAGACTTGGCCTCTACTGATGGCGATGCCTTCCTGATTGCACCCTCTCATACTCGCGCGGTATGCCGGACAGCCAGCGACGCACCGAATGGCCGTGCGGATTGCACAATAACGGCAACCTGTTAGGCTCACGCCCGTATGACACCAATGGAGCTGTAATCATGAATAAGGTACATATGATAGCCGCTGGTGCGCTGGCCCTCGGCCTGCTCGCTGGCTGCAATCAGGGCAATACCCTCTCAGTCACTGGTGGCGAACCGGTCAGTTACCAGTGCGAGCAGGGCAAGAAGGTGCAGGTGCGCTACTTCTCCCTCTCCGATGAAAGCCTCAACTTTATCAAGCTGTCATTGCCGGACGGCAAGGATTACACCCTGCCCCAGGCCATTTCGGCCTCCGGTGCCCGCTATACGGACGAACATGAGGCCGTCTGGTGGAACAAGGGGGATGAGGGCTTTGTCGAGCTGCGGGATCAGGATGGCGAGTGGCAGACCGCCTACAACGACTGCAAACAGCAATAAACGTGACCCCGGCTTGGCCGGGGTCTCTCTTTCTCTGCCATCAGAGTGGTGGGGGATCAGTTGATCTCGATCTCGAAGCGGTTGGTTACCTCGACCGGAATGGCATCCGGGTTGCCCTCTGCCGGGCTGTAGCGGATCCGCGAGAGGGTCGCCAGCGCACTCTGTTCCAGCTCGCCGGGGGGCTCGGCCGCCACCACTTCCGGCTTGACCGGCGTGCCGCTGGCGTCGATTTGATAGCGAACTTCCACATACCCCTTGACCGGTTTGGCCGGCAGGGCGGGCTCGTCATTGCCAAGCCATGACCACTGCTTCTCCTGAACCCAGTAGCTGGACAACTGCTCGAGAGAGATAGCGATCGGAGCGCGCTCGTGCGCTACCTCCTGACGGGATGAGCACCCCAGCAACAGTGTCACTGCCAGACCTGACCATACTGCGACTTTCCACTTCATGTAACGCTCCTTGTTCTCTGCCGGTACTTATTGCCGGACTGCAGGCCGCTCAACACGCGCCCTTTTGGTCAGTCACCCATCCTAACGAAAAAGTATTCGTATGAACATGAACAAAAGGGCCCCCCCCGAGAGGTTGGCCCTTTTATCGTCAATAAGCTCACTAACCATCCGCTGGCATCAGCCGCGCTTGTCGCTCACCACCAGCCAGAGCGCATGGACCATGCCCGGCAGACCGCCCATCAGGGTCAGCACTATGTTGATTAAAAAGTGCAGGCTAAAGCCCACTTGGATAAACGCGCACACCGGGGGCAGGAAAATGGCCAGCAGGATCTTGAGCAGATTGTTCATCTCGGCTCTCCTCTTCATGAATGTCGTCAGGATTGGAATGGGCTAACCATAAACATCCCGGGCTTCAACTGCAAACCAGACAGGGAACTAGCTCACCCGCATCACGCCAGGCGTTGAGGTCGTGGATCTGCTGATTGCTGCTGCCACGCCAGAGCAGGCCGGGGTCTGCCAACTCCTTTTCATACTTGCCATCCACCAGCACATCCAGCAAGGCCACCAGCTCGCGCTGGGCCTCTGACAGTTCGCCGAGCAGATAACCGGTCCAGCACCAGATATCCTTGCCCGGACACTCGGCGCGCACCCGTTTCACCAGCGCCAGCACGTGGGGCACGTTGGCCGGGTGGAGCGGATCGCCGCCAGAGAGCGACAGACCTCGCCGTTTGATGCGGCTGTCGTTGAGATCCGCAATGACGCGATCGCTCATCGCCTCATCGAACGGCTTGCCGCCATCGAGCCGCCAGGTGCTCTGGTTGTAGCAACCCGGGCACTGGTGCTCACAACCGGAGACAAACAGGGTGGCACGGGTGCCGGGGCCATTAATCACATCGACCGGGTAGTATTGGTGGTAGTGCATCGCTTTTTTCCTGCCTCGTTCACGGGAAGGCGGCATGGTTGCCGCCCTCCAATGAAAATGGCCCCTTGAGTCAGGGGCCAGCTCTTCATCGCCTGTGCGCTTACATATGTTTGACGCGGCGCTTCACCTCTTCCTGCTTGCCCGCATTGAAGGGGCGCGCATCCGGGCTGCCGAGGTAGCCGCAGACACGGCGGGTCACCGACACCTTGGCCGGGTCGTGGTTGCCGCAGCGCGGGCAAGTAAAGCCCTTGGAGGTACATTCGAACTCACCGGTGAAGCCGCAGTCGTAGCACTCGTCGATGGGAGTGTTGGTACCGTAGTAGGGCACCTTGTCATAGCTGTAGTCCCAGACGTTCTCCAGCGCTTCCAGATTGTGCTGGATGTTGGGGTACTCGCCGTAGCAGATGAAGCCACCGCTGGCGATGGGCGGATAGGGCGCCTCGAAGTCCAGCTTGTCGTACGGGTTGACCTGCTTCTCCACATCAAGGTGGAAGCTGTTGGTGTAGTAACCCTTGTCGGTCACGCCGGATACCACGCCAAACTCCTTGGCATCGATGCGGCAGAAACGGGTGCAGAGGTTCTCGCTCGGGGTGGAGTAGAGGCTGAAGCCGTAGCCAGTCTCCTCTTTCCACTCATCGATGGCCGCCCTGAGACGGGCGATGATAGCGATGGCTTTCTGTTGCAGCTCGGCGCTGTCAAACAGGTGCACCTTGTCACCAAACAGGGCGTTGATGGTCTCGTGAACCCCGATATAACCGAGGGAAATGGAGGCACGACCGTTCTTGAAGATCTCGCTGACGTTGTCGTCCGCCTTGAGGCGCACGCCGCAAGCCCCTTCCATATAGAGGATCGGTGCAACCCGTGCTTTCACCCCGTCCAGACGGGTGATGCGGTACATCAGCGCCTTCTTGGCGACCCGCAGGGAGGCATCGAGACGATCCCAGAAGTCCGCTTCGTCACGGGATTTCAGCGCAATGCGCGGCAGGTTGAGGCTCACCACCCCCAGGTTGTTGCGACCTTCGTGGATCAGCTCGCCATTCTCCTCGTAGGCGCCGAGGAAGGATCGGCAACCCATGGGAGTCTTGAAGGAGCCGGTCACCTTGACCACCTGGTCGTAGTTGAGGATGTCCGGATACATCCGCTTGGAGGCACACTCCAGCGCCAGCTGCTTGATGTCGTAGTTGGGATCGCCCTGCTTGTGGTTGAGGCCATCCTTGATGGCGAACACCAGTTTCGGGAACACGGCGGTCTTCTTGTTCTTGCCAAGGCCAGCGATGCGGTTGCTGAGGATGGCGCGCTGGATCATCCGCGACTCCCAGCTGTCCCCCAGACCAAAGCCGAAGGTGACGAACGGGGTCTGACCGTTGGCGGTGTGCAGGGTGTTGACCTCGTACTCCAGCGACTGGAAGGCGTCGTAGCACTCTTTCTCGGTGCGGGCCATGGCATAGGCTTCCACATCGGCAATGCCCCACTCTTCGGCCACTTCACGGTGCTTCTGCCAGCTGATGGTCACATAGGGGGCCAGCACTTCATCGATGCGGTTGATGGTGGTGCCACCATAGATGTGGCTCGCCACCTGGGCGATGATCTGGGCGGTCACGGCCGTGGCGGTGCTGATGGATTTCGGGGTATCGATCTCCGCATTGCCCATCTTGAAGCCGTGGGTCAGCATCCCTTTCAGATCGATCAACATGCAGTTGAACATCGGGAAGAAAGGTGAGTAATCGAGATCGTGGAAGTGCAGATCACCGCTCTCGTGGGCCTGAACCACATCACGGGGCAGCATGTGGCTGGTGGCATAGTGCTTGGCGACAATACCGGCCAGCAGGTCGCGCTGGGTCGGGATCACCTTGGAGTCTTTGTTGGCGTTTTCGTTGAGCAGGGCGGCGTTGGTCTGCTCGACCAGACCACGGATCTCCTGCGCCAGACGGCCGCGCGCCTCGCGAGCCTGATCCCTGTCGTGGCGATATTCGATATAGGCACGGGCGATGGCCTTGTCGTCGGAAGCCATCAGGTGGTTTTCGACCCGGTTCTGGATCTCGTGGATATCAACTTCACCACGCCCTTCCAGCTCCTGACTCACTGCATTGGCAATGCGGGAGGCGAGTGCCGGATTGGCCTGATTGACCGCTTCCGCCGCTCGGCTGACCGCATCGCGAATCAGCTGGGCATTGAATGGTGCGCGACATCCGTCACGTTTGATCACAACCGGTTTCATGGATTTTCCCCGTTAAAAGGCCAGGCATTTGCCTCTGGCTCACCCTTGTTGGGCCCCCCTCCCGGCATCTCGTCCTGGACGCAAATAAATTCAGCCGAGGCTTGACAAGCCTGGGCTGAAGATAGGAGGGGAACAGCTTATACACAGCTTAATAACACAACATATAGGGATTAAAAACGAATGCGTCCCTATATGTGGTGTCTATTAGGCACCAAAGCGCAGCCTCATTTCTTGATCCAGAACAGGTTTTTCAGCGAGCGGGACAGTTCACGACCAACCAAAAAAAGACTCAATAAAACCCGATCCCAAGCAGAGTGCGGGCTGGCGTCCGATCCGCTCAACCGAAAAAAAATCGCGCCCTGCCATACCGGTTTCGAGATGACAGTAACGGCAAACACTGCCCATACTGAGCATGCATACACTATCACTCGACAGGGGCCTTCCCATGCGCACCTCCCTGCTGTTGCTACTGCTCTCCACCCTCTCCCTGCCGCTCTGGGCCGCAAACATTCTGGTGATCAGCAGCTACCATCCCGAATACCTTTGGGACCAGAGCTACAACGAAGGTTTGCGCAAAGGGTTGCAGGGGGAGCACAAGATCTCTCACTTCTATATGGACACCAAACGCCATCCACGGGAGGCGTTCGACGACATCGCTCAACGGGCTATCGCTTTTTATCTCAAGAGCAAACCGGATCTGGTGGTGCTGGGGGATGACAATGCCATCAACTATCTGGCCAACGAGATCGCCTCGCTGGGTACTCCCGTTGTTTTTCTCGGCATGAACGAAAACCCCCGCCTCAAGGGCTTTGTCGGCCACCCCAAGATCACCGGGGTGCTGGAACGCCCCCTGCTCAAGCGCAACATCAGCGAAATAAGCCAGATGATGGGAGGGCTTGACAAGGCGCTGGTACTGTTTGATTCCAGCAATGTGGCCCTCACCGCTATCGAGGATGAATTCAAGACCCAGACCGAATTGCGAGTCGGCCAGACCCGGGTCAACAGCCAGCTGATGGGGGATTACAGCCTCTGGCAGGAGGCGGTGCTCAACGCCAAGAAGAATGGCTATCAGGCAATCTTCCTCGGCCTCTACCACACGCTGGTCGACGATAATGGCAAGCATGTGAGCGAACAGACGGTGCTGGAGTGGACCAGCGCCAACACACCGGTTCCTCTCTTCTGTTTCTGGGAGTTTGCCGTCGGCAAGGGGATGGCCATCGGCGGGCTGGTACTGGACGGCCACGATCAGGGGTTGCAGGCAGCGTCCCTTATCAACACCATACTGGCGGGCACCCTGCCCCGTACTATCTCCCCGCGAGCGGCCCTGCGCGGCGAATATGTCTTCAGCAAGAGCGAGCTGGCCCGCTGGCAGCTCACTGTGCCCGACAAATGGCACAACAAGATCATGTGGCGTGAGTAACAATAAGTAACCCGGCACATTGGCCGGGTAACACCTGCACAGTCAGATGACTGATGACCGAAAGCCGCGTGAGTCAGCTGGCAGCAAAAGGCAGGGAGAGGCGCTTGGCAAGCGCCTGGAAGTGCTGGCTGATCTCGGCACCAAACAGAGGATCACCGATAGCTCGGTTCTGCCAGTTTTGCTCCAGATGACGCCAGTCATCCTCGGTCAGGGAGTCACGCAGATGGGGGAAGATCACCCCCTCTTCGTAGTTCATGTGTGCCTCTTGCAGCTCCACGAAGCGCTCCAGCTTGGCGGTGAACTGATCGAGCGGGATCACCGCATCCATCAGGATCATCTCCACCATCTCCTTGAGCTCGGTCCCTGCCTCCAGCAACTTGAGATGCTCTTCATGCAAGCGGTTCGCGACATCCCCCTCCACCACCCGGTATTTCAGGTAGTAGTCATAGACAAGATCTTCCTTGGGGTGGTGATACTTGTCAGAGACCTCCCGCAGATAATCGATGACATCGCGCACCAGAAAATAGCTGATGGGTTGCTCGGCACGAATGGCGGCCAGCTTCTGCTTCAGCAGATCCAGCAGTCGGGCGATATTGAGGTGATCCTTGTGCAGACTCGATAACATGGGCACTCCTTGGCGCTGAAATAAAATGTTACTTTCCTGAGTATACGGTCATTTGTCGCCCGAACTTTGCACTCAATCAAGTGGTTGGCAGACAGATTGCCATTCGATCGGGCTTTTACCCTGCAATTCCAGCAGGCGGTTGGTCTCGGAAAAGTGGCCGCAACCGATAAAACCACGGTGGGCAGAAAGGGGGCTGGGATGGGGTGCCGTCAACACGTGGTGGCGTTGCCGGTCGATAAAACGCCCTTTCTTCTGGGCATGGGAGCCCCACAACAGAAATACCACCCCCTGACAACTGGCATTGATCTGCTCAATGACCCGATCGGTGAAGGTTTCCCACCCCAGATGGGCATGAGAGTGTGCCTGACCGGCCTGCACTGTCAGCACTGTGTTGAGCAGCAGAACCCCCTGTCTGGCCCAGGACTCCAGAAAACCGTGATTGGGTGTGACGAAACCAGGCAGATCCCGCTGCATCTCCTTATAGATGTTGACCAGTGAGGGAGGCGTACGCACGCCGGGCAGAACGGAGAAGCAGAGCCCGTGCGCCTGATTGGGGCCGTGGTAGGGATCCTGCCCCAGGATCACCACCTTGACCTGATCCAGTTCGGTCAGTTTGAAAGCATTGAACACATCGGCCGCGGGGGGGTAGATCACCTTGCCCGCTTCCCGCTCTGCCCTGACGGTCGCCAGCGTACACTTGAAATAGTCCTGCTCTTTTTCAGAGCCAATCACATCACTCCAGGTCAGCACCCCGGCCTCCTCACTTGATACGGCGAAGGAGTCAGGATAGGGGGGCAGCCCGCAAGACGCAACCGTGACTCACACTTTCCAGAGCCTGGCGAGCCGACCGGAGCGCTCCAGTTTGTGCAGACCGGCGTTAAACAGCAACATCAAGCGGCGGGCATCGGGATCGGCCTTGCGCATCAGCAGATAGCCCGGCTGGGACCAGATGGGATCGGGGGCACCACTCAATGCTGCCGCTTGGGGATGACGAGAGAGAACCTGCTGAAACAGAACCTGTGCCACCTGTTCATCCATGACCAGATAACGAATGCGTCCGGTGAGCAGTTTCTCCATGCTCTCCTCATCGGAGTCGGACCACTCAAGAGACAGCTCGGATTGCCTTGCTGCAAACCCTTCACCATAAAAATAGCCACGGGTAACCCCGACAGGCTCGTTTTTCAGCTCACCCAAACTGACCAATGGCGAACCATTAAGTGCAAGCAGACGGGTCGTAAATTTGCCCAGCGATGCAGAGAGATAGAAGTGCTGCTCGCGCTCGCGAGAGCGAAACCAGGGCATGGTAATCATATAACGCCCTTCAAGAGTCAGGCTGTATGCCTCAGACCAGGGGTAGAAATGAAAGCTGACATAGACCCCCTGCTCGGCAAAGGCCTCACGTACCACCTGACAGAGAAACCCCTGATTGGGCAGCGACTCACTGATATAAGGCGGCCATTCGCCCACCGCTATGCGTACTGTTTCGGCCCGGACCACAGCTGTGATTGCCCAGCAACAGAACAGGGCCAACCATCCCCACATTCGCCACCTGATATTCACCCGACACTCTCCTTGCTTTCTGCTGAGTGTAGCCAACTCCTCAATCCACCACAGAAAAGCCGAAAAAGATGTAGTTAAATTACTAGATTAAAAAGGTAAAAGATGCATAATTTTGATATCTTACAAAATCAGAAAAATGACCTATTTTTGATTAAACTCAAGAAATTAATCCCATTTAAATGGCGCTTTATTGATTTTTATTGATCTAGATCAATTTTAGTAATATTACCAACATGGTATATATGACCCCATCAAAGCAAAGGTGTAAGGCAAGGGCCCTTTAAGCAACCGCAATTAACGGTAGCTTAAATACATCAGGGTAATTTCCTTACAGTTGGATTCGCGTTCCCATTGAGGAGTCATACCATGATCAAAGGCATTCAAATCACCCAGGCTGCCAACACCGCCCTGCTGAACTCTTTCTGGCTGCTGGACGAAGAGAAGCAACAGGCTCGCTGCATCTGTGTCAAAGGCGATGCCTTTGCTGCCGATCAGGAAGTCGCACTCTCTGATCTGGGTCAGTTCGAATACCGCGAACTGCCTGTTCAGGCCGAACCGGCTGTTGAAGGTGGTCAGCACCTGAACGTCAACGTGCTGCGTCGCGAAACCCTGGAAGATGCTATCGCGAATCCGGAGAAGTACCCGCAGCTGACCATCCGCGTATCTGGCTATGCAGTGCGTTTCAACGCCCTGACCCCGGAACAGCAGCGTGACGTGGTTACCCGTACTTTCACCCAGAGCCTGTAATCAGCGTCCTGCAGTGAACCGCTGATACTTGCTGTATCAGCACAAAAAACGGCCTATCGGCCGTTTTTTTATACGTGCTTTCACTAGGCAAGCGCAAAAAACAAGGCCTCGCATTGCGAGGCCTTGTGATAAGTGCTTATCCCATCAAGCAGAGGTATCCAGGGGCTCAAAACCCTTGATCAGGTCATCGATGGCCTTCATCTGTTTGAGGAAGCCTTCCAGCTTGTCGAGCGGCAGGGCGCTCGGGCCATCGCAGCGGGCAATTTTCGGATCCGGGTGTGATTCGATAAAGAGACCGGCCAGACCGACCGCCATGCCGGCGCGCGCCAGCTCGGTCACTTGCTCGCGACGGCCACCGGAGGCGGCACCCAGCGGATCACGGCACTGCAGGGAGTGGGTCACGTCGAAGATCACCGGATAGCCACCGGTGCTCTTCTTCATCACGCCCAGACCCAGCATGTCCACCACCAGGTTGTCGTAGCCGAAGTTGGCACCGCGCTCGCACAGGATCAGCTGATCGTTGCCGCACTCCTCAAACTTGTCGGTGATGTTCTTCATCTGGCTTGGGCTGAGGAACTGCGGCTTCTTGATGTTGATGACGTTGCCGGTGCGGGCCATGGCTTCCACCAGATCAGTCTGGCGCGCCAGGAAGGCGGGCAGCTGGATAACGTCCACCACCTCGGCGACCAGCTTGGCCTGATGGGGTTCGTGCAGATCGGAGATGACCGGCATGCCGAAGGTCGCTTTCAGCTCCTGGAAAATCTTCATACCCTCTTCCAGACCCGGACCGCGGTAGGAGTGGATGGAGGAGCGGTTGGCCTTGTCCCAGCTCGCCTTGAAGACAAACGGGATGCCCAGCTTGCTTGTCACTTCCACGTACTTCTCGCACACCGCCATCGCCATGTCGCGGGATTCCAACACGTTCATGCCACCAAACAGCACGAACGGTTTGTCGTTGGCAACGTCGATCTGGTTGATCTTGATATTCTTCTGTTCCATCTAAGACTTCCTTAATGAAGGGGCCTGAAGCCAAGTTACTCCGTTGCAGCCGAGCGCTGCGGCCTTGATATTCTTCTGTTTCAGTTTCAAGCCGCCCTTAATGGAGGGGCTTGGGGCTCAGATCCAGCGCGGCCAGCTGTACTTTCAGCACATCGGCGACCGGATCGTCCGGGCATTGTTCAATAAAATATTCAAAATCGTCGGCGGCCTGGCGCGGGCAATCGAGCTGCTCGTAGATAAAGCCGCGATCCCGCGTCTCCAGCGGATCGCCGGGCTTCATCCGCAGCAACAGCTCGCTGCAACGCAGCGCCTCGGGCATGCGATCTTCCCGCAGCAGGGCCCCCTTGCTGACGTTGAGCAGCCGTTCGATGATCTCCCACTGGCCGGAGGGCTGCAGGTAGTCGGGAGTGAGGGTCGCCAAGTCCCCCAACGCACCGCGCAGCAGCAGCTCGATGCGGGCCAGGCTCAGCTCGTCGCCGGTAAAGGGGTCGACATAGACCTCCCCCTCGCCACCGGCAAAGCTCACCAGGAAGTGGCCGGGGAAGCAGATCCCCTCCACATCGAGCCCGAGCTTGCGCCCCAGCTGGATAATGAGAATGCCGAGGCTGACCGGGATCCCCTTGCGCTGAACCAGCACCTGATTGAGATCGCAGTTGTTGGCAGAGAAATAATCCTGCCAGTCGCCATGAAAACCGAGGCTGTGGTAGAAGCCCTGCAGCAACTGCTGGCGCACCTCGTCGCAGGTGCCCTCTTCGATCTGCTCGTCCAGCCACTCGTCCAGCAGGTTCAACTCGCGCATCCCCTCCTCGACCGAGCCATAAATTTCGTCACTGACTGACAACGCCAGCTCGGTGATGTCGTGGGCTTCGAAATCGGTCCATTCGTCTATGTGTAACATTCTCTTCATGCCTTAGCCGAACACACTCGTCTGTTTGAGCACTGCCAACTTGGCAATAAAGTAGATCCAGCCGAGCGCCCCCAGAAAGGAGCACCAGCGCACCAGATTGCTTTTGGCCAGCCGCAGCGCCATCGCCGCCAGAAATACCAGCACCAGAATGGCCATCAGCTTCTCGCTGAGCCAGGGCGTTCCGTTATTGAGCGGGTTGAGATCCAGCACCATGCAAAGCAATACGCCGGAGAGCACCACCAGACCGTTGAGCCAGCCGCTGACCTTCATCACCGGCGCACTATAGGCTCGGCCAGTGGCGGTCTGTACCCAGTAGAAGCGGAGCATAAACATCAGCACGGCCCCGGCAATCAGGGTGAGGTGCAGGTGTTTGAGCACAAAAACCATATTCAATCCTTGCATGGGGGCGCACAGGCAACCCGCCGATTAACAGTGAGGAACCGTCAGCGCAGCGGGCAGAGGCCCAGCGTCACCCTGTCGTTATCCCCGTAATCACGCACCGTGGCTACCTCGCGGTAACCGCCATCGCGCAGCAACTGACGCACCGCCTCCCCCTGATCCCAGCCATGCTCCAGCAGCAACCAGCCATCGGCCAGCAGATAAGCGGGGGCATGGGCCACGATGTGGCGGATATCAGCCAGCCCGGCGTCATCGGCAACCAGCGCCGAGCGGGGCTCAAAGCGCACGTCACCCTGCTCGAGATGGGGATCGGCGCCATCAATATAGGGGGGATTGGAGACAATCACCGCAAAACGTGGCGTATTGTCGCGATCCGGCTCGCCAAGGGGCTCGAACCAGCTGCCGTCACGCACCTCGATGGGTAACCCCAGTGCGGCGCTGTTCTCGCGCGCCAGTGCCGCGGCATCGGCCATCCGATCCACCGCCCACACATCGACCTCGGGCCGCTCGGACTTGAGCGCCAGCGCGATGGCGCCGGTGCCGGTGCCGAGATCCAGCACGGCGCAGGGCCCCTGCGGAATTCTGGTCAGCGCCTGCTCGACCAGCACCTCGGTATCGGGGCGCGGGATCAGGGTCGCCGGGCTCACCTTGAGGGGCAGCGACCAGAACTCCCGCTCGCCCACCAGATGGGCGATAGGTTCGCCATTGAGACGACGAGCCAGCCACCCCTGCAGGGTGGTCTGCTGGGTGGCATCCAGCTCACGCTCGGGCCAGGTCATCAGATAGCTGCGACGACAATCGAGCAGATGGCAGAGCAGTACGTCGGCATCGGCGCGGGGGGACTCCCCCTCAGCCAACACATTCATGATATGGGCGCGGGCCTGCTGGATCTGCATCAGTGCCACTCCACCTTATGGGCAGAACACTTAATGCGAGCTTGCCGGATCACCATTTGCATTAGTTGTTCTCGGCCAGCGAGGCGAGCTGATCGGCCTGATACTCCTGCACCAGCGGGGTGATGACGCAGTCCAAATCCCCTTCCAAAATTTCGGAGAGGCGATAGAGGGTCAGGTTGATACGGTGCTCGGAGAGGCGACCCTGCGGGTAGTTGTAGGTACGAATGCGCTCGGAACGATCGCCGGAGCCCACCAGATTGCGGCGGGTGCTCTGCTCGGCGGCGCGGTGGCGCTCATCCTCGGCCGCTTGCAGGCGGGCGGAGAGCACCGACATCGCCTTGGCGCGGTTCTTGTGCTGGGAGCGCTCGTCCTGACACTCCACCACCAGCCCGGTCGGCAGGTGGGTGATACGAATGGCCGAGTCGGTCTTGTTGACGTGCTGACCACCGGCACCGGAGGCGCGGAAGGTGTCGATCTTCAGATCGGAAGGGTTGATCTCGATCTGCTCGGCTTCCGGCACTTCCGGCAGCACGGCGACAGTACAGGCGGAGGTGTGCACCCGGCCCTGAGATTCGGTCTCCGGCACCCGCTGCACCCGGTGACCACCGGATTCAAACTTGAGACGGCCATAGACACGCTCGCCGTCGATCTTGGCGATCACCTCCTTGTAGCCACCGTATTCACCGTCATTGCAGCTGACGATGGAGACGCGCCAGCCCTGACGCTCGGCAAACCGTGAATACATGCGGAACAGGTCACCGGCAAAGATGGCCGCTTCGTCGCCACCGGCACCGGCGCGGATCTCCAGATAGCAGTTGTTGTCATCCTTGGGATCCTTGGGCAGCAACATCAGTTGCAGCTCCTGCTCCAGCGCCTCCAGATTGGCCTTGGCGAGCGGCAGCTCCTCCTGCGCCATCTCGCGCAGGTCGGCATCATCCTCCTCCAGCATCATCTGGGTGGTCTCAAGATCATCCTGCGCCTGACGGTAACGCTGGAAGGCGTGAACGATATCTTCCAGCTGGGCATATTCGCGGGTCAGGGCGCGGTAGCGATCCTGATCCGAGACCACATCCGGCTCGCCGAGCATGGCCTGTACTTCTTCGTGGCGCTCGATGAGGCCTTCCAGCTTTCTGATCAGTGACGGATTCATAACTCTTGCATTCTCAATGGAGGACGGGACAACCGGCAGGTTGCCCGAAAATTATGGCTCTTGTGACAACCCCAGCGCCTGCCGCAAGCGGGAGAGCTCGCTCTGATCCCCCTGGGAGGCAGCCTGGCGCAACGCCTGGGTCGGCGCGTGGATCAATTTGTTGGTGAGGCGATGGGCCATCGCCTTGAGCGCCTGTTCGGCACTCTCGCCCTGCGCCAATGCCAGCAGGGCCCGTTGCAACTCTTCATCAGCCACTTGCTGGGACTGATGGCGGTAATCGCGAATGAGGTCGACCGAGCTCTGGCCACGATACCAGCCCATAAACTCGTCGCGCTCTTCCTGCACGATCACTTCCGCCTGGGCGGCAGCCCGTTTACGGGTTTCGAGGTTCTGCTCAATGATCCCCTGCAAATCATCCACCGTGTAGAGATAGGCATCGGAGAGCTCATCGACTTCGGC
The DNA here is from genome assembly GCF_049170315.1 of Aeromonas sp. 604443. NCBI lineage: Bacteria > Pseudomonadati > Pseudomonadota > Gammaproteobacteria > Aeromonadales > Aeromonadaceae > Aeromonas > Aeromonas sp. 604443. The sequence goes on along the minus strand of NZ_JAAKMI010000002.1, from coordinate 8,063 downwards.
TTCGATGTCGCGCGGCACGGCAATATCCACCAGAAACATGGGTTTGAAGCGGCGGGCCTTCAGCGCGCGCTCCACCATCCCCTTGCCGATGATGGGCAGTGGGCTGGCGGTCGAGCTGATGACAATATCCGCCTCGTGCAGATAGTCGGGGATCTCTTCGAGCGTCATCACCTGGGCACCGAATTCGGCTGCCAGGGTCTGGGCGCGCTGCAAGGTGCGGTTGGCCACCATCATCTTGGTGACGCTCTGCTCGCGCAGGTGACGGGCCACCAGTTCGATAGTCTCCCCCGCCCCGACCAGCAATACCTTGGTCTGGGAGAGATCGGAGAAGATCCGCCGACCCAGACTGACGGCGGCAAAGGCCACCGACACGGCACTGGCGCCAATCTCGGTATCGGTACGCACTCTTTTCGCCACCGAGAAGGATTTCTGGAACAGCCGCTCCAGCGCCCCCTTCACCGACTCCGCCTGCTGGGCGTGAGCATAGGATTGCTTGATCTGCCCCAGGATCTGCGGCTCCCCCAACACCAGCGAGTCGAGCCCGCACGCCACCCGCATCAGGTGGCGCACCGCCTCTTCATCGTGATGCTGATAGATGGCAGTGACCAGTTCGGCCGCGTCCAGCCCGTGGAACTGTTGCAGCCAGCGCAGCACTTGCTCCTGCCGCTCCTCCTCCAGATTGCAATAGAGTTCGGTCCGGTTGCAGGTGGAGACGATCACCGCCTCGCTGACACCGGGTTGGCTCACCAGCTCACGCAAGGCGCGATCGATGCAGTCCGGGCCAAAGGCGACCCGTTCCCGCAAGGCGACACTGGCGGTGTTGTGGTTGATTCCGAGGGCAAGCAAACTCATGAGTGGGCGACGATCATTTCATACGCTGGGTGCAAAGGCTGCCAATTGTACGAGAAAGGGTAAGTCTTTAAAAGCAATACGGCCGCCCCGTATACTGTGGCAAATTCCTCTCTCTGGAGCCGTCTCTTGCTGCTACGTATTTTTACCCTCACCTGCCTGCTGTTGCTGGCCGGTTGTGCCACTACCCAGCCCCAGCGTGACCAGGTGAACTGGAACCAGGAGCGGGCCCGCCTCGAGCAGCTGACCCACTGGCAGCTATCCGGCAAGATGGCCATCATCACCCCCCAGCAAAAGGGCAGCGCCCGTCTCAACTGGCAGCAGGATGGGGAGGATTATCGCCTCAACCTCACCAGCCTGATCGGCACCAGCATTCTGGAGCTCTCCCGCAGCAAGGGGGAGATCACCCTGCTCGACAGCGATGGCAATCGCCACCAGAGCCAGGATGCCGAAGCGCTCATCTATCAACTGACCGGCTGGAATATTCCGGTTGCGGGATTGCCAGAGTGGATCAAGGGGCTGCCGGGTCAGGCGGAGTTTGAACTCAACCCCGACAGCAGTCTGGCCAGCGTGCGCGACGGCCAGTGGCAGATCGTCTATGGCGATTATCGGGATCAGGATGGCTACCGCCTGCCACACCAGCTGACCATGACCGGCCAGAACAGCCGCCTCAAGCTTCAGATCAACCAATGGACTCTTGCACGTTAATGGCTTCCACACGCTGGCCGGCACCGGCCAAACTCAACCTGTTTCTACACGTCAATGGCCGTCGTCCCGATGGCTATCACGAGCTGCAGACCCTGTTTATCTTCCTCAACCACAGCGACTGGCTCGAGTTCGAGGTGATACCGAATAGCGACACTCTCACCCTGAGCCCGGCCATTCCCGGTGTGCCGGATGAGCAGAATCTGATTATCCGGGCGGCGCGCCTGCTGCAAGCAACCCTGCCGAGCCCGCAAGGTGCCCATATCCGGCTGGAAAAAGTGCTTCCCATGGGAGGCGGTATTGGCGGCGGTTCATCCGATGCAGCGACCACGCTGGTAGCGCTTAACCACCTCTGGCAGGCGGGTTTGAGTGAAGATGAACTGGCTGCGCTCGGCGTCCAGCTGGGGGCCGATGTGCCGGTGTTTGTCCGTGGCAAGGCGGCCTTTGCCGAAGGGGTGGGCGAGCGGCTGCAACCGGTCGAACTACCCGATGCCTGGTATCTGGTACTCAAACCCGATTGCCATGTAGCGACCGCAGCCGTATTCCAGGATCCGGAGCTGCCGAGAGCCACGCCGAAAATGTCGCTGGACAACCTGCTGGAAGGCGAGTGGAAAAACGATTGCGAATCACTGGTGAAAAAGCGCCACCCCGAGGTTGCCAATGCGCTCGGCTGGTTGCTAGAATACGCGCCGTCAAGAATGACGGGCACAGGAGCCTGCGTCTTTGCTCAATTTGAAGACGAAGTGACTGCTCGGGAAGTGTTGGCCTGCGTGCCGAAGGGACTTGATGGGTTTGTCGCCAAGGGCGAGAACATATCACCTCTCTTCTCCACATTGCAACAGTTCAAATGATTGGGGTATCGCCAAGCGGTAAGGCAGCGGGTTTTGATCTCGCCATTCCTAGGTTCGAATCCTAGTACCCCAGCCAATTTTACCGAACGGTATTGATGATGATTAACGTGGCCGGTTTTGCACTCGGCCACGGATTCGGGTTACCGGTATCATCACATTCATTGGGCAGCAGACACCTTGTACGTTATCTTGATAAATCGTTTGCCCCAAAACGATAGGGTCTGATTTCAGACTCCCCCACATACTGGATGCAACCCCGAGGTTTCAAACCGTGCCTGACATGAAGCTGTTTGCTGGTAACGCAACGCCGGAACTAGCCCAGAAGATCGCAGATCGCCTGTTTATCAAACTCGGCAATGCTGCCGTAGGTCGCTTTAGCGACGGCGAGATCAGCGTACAGATCAATGAGAATGTACGTGGTGGCGATATCTTCATCATTCAATCCACCTGTGCCCCGACCAACGACAATTTGATGGAATTGATCGTCATGGTGGATGCTCTGCGTCGTGCTTCAGCTGGCCGTATCACTGCCGTTATCCCCTACTTTGGTTATGCCCGTCAGGACCGCCGCGTCCGCTCCGCCCGTGTGCCCATCACCGCCAAGGTTGTCGCTGACTTCCTCTCCAGCGTCGGTGTGGATCGCGTGCTGACCGTTGACCTGCATGCCGAGCAAATTCAAGGTTTCTTTGACGTTCCGGTAGACAACGTGTTCGGTAGCCCGGTGCTGCTGGAAGACATGAAGTCCAAGAACCTCGAGTCTCCTGTCGTTGTCTCCCCGGACATCGGTGGCGTCGTGCGTGCACGCGCCATCGCCAAGCTGCTGGATGACACCGACATCGCCATCATCGACAAGCGCCGTCCCCGCCCGAACGTCTCCCAGGTCATGCACCTGATCGGTGACGTTGCCGGCCGCGACTGCATCATCGTTGATGACATGATCGACACCGGCGGCACCCTGTGCAAAGCCGCAGAGGCCCTGAAAGAGCGCGGTGCCAAGCGTGTATTCGCCTATGCTACCCACCCGGTCTTCTCCGGTTCCGCCGTCGAGAACATCAAGAACTCCGTTATCGATGAACTGATCATCACCGACTCCATCCCGCTCACTGCGGAGATGAAAGCGGTCGGCAAGGTCAAGCAGCTGACGCTGTCAACTGTACTGGCCGAAGCCATTCGTCGCATCAGCAACGAAGAGTCCATCTCTGCCATGTTTGAGCATTGATAGATTCAGCAATAACGAAAACCGCCATCAGGCGGTTTTCGTCTTTCTGGACCTTCTCTTTCCAACTTTCTGCTATCTGGTACGACCCTGCCCCCGGCAGGCTTAAGGATTTACCCATGAATTGCTTGCGTCCCCTCCTGCTCGCGACCCTTACCTCCGCCCTGTTCGCCTGTCAGCCCGTCAAAGAGAACCCGCCCTTCGTGCTGACCCTGGCTCACATGAACGACACCCACTCCCAGTTTGATCCGGTCAATGCCGAGATCAAAGGGCAGATCTTTGCCCAGCAGGGGGAGACGGACACCCTCTATACCCGCTTTGGCGGTTACCCGCGCCTGCTGACCATGGCGAAAGCCTATCAGGCCGATGCGCTGGCCAAGAACCAGCCCTTGCTGCTGCTGCACGGCGGCGATGCCTGGCAGGGCAGTGGCTACTTCAAGCTCAACGAGGGGATGGCCAACGCCGAGTTGCTGAGCCAGTTCGGCCTCGATGCCATGGCGCTGGGCAACCACGAGTTCGATCTGGATAACCAGAAGCTGGCCCGCTTCATCGAGGGGGTCAACTTCCCGGTGCTGGCCGCCAACCTCGACACCAAGGCCGATCCGGCCCTCAGCAAGGCTGACAACCTCAAGCCCTTCGTGGTCTACGCCTTTGACGGCAACCAGAAGAGCCCGGTCACCGATCTCGACAACCTGCCGCAAGGCAAACAGCTGGTCGCCGTCATCGGTCTGGTGCTGGAAGACATGGGCAATATCGCCCCCAACGTCGGCAAGCTGCGCTTTGGCAAGGAGGTCGCCTCGGCTCAGGCCATGGTCGACATGCTGCAAGCCAAGGGGATCCACCAGATCGTGGCGCTGACCCACATCGGCAACGAGCGGGATCTGGCGCTGGCGGCCAAGGTAAACGGCCTCGATGCCATCGTCGGCGGCCACTCCCACAGCCTGCTCGGCGATTTTCGCAATATCGGCTGGGGCAAGACCGGCGATTACGCCAAGCTGGTGACCAATCCGGATGGCATCGGCAAAACCTGCGTGGTGCAGGCGGGCTCCTACGCCCAGGCCATCGGTCTGGCACAGATAACCTTTGACAGCCAGGGTCAGGTGACCGACTGCCAGGGCCACAATAGCCTGCTGGCCAGCCGCGACTTCTTCGCCGATGCGGCGCGCAAGCAAGCGCTCGACGATGCCCGCAGCAAAGAGGCAAGCCAGTTTGTCGACAGCCAGCCCAATCTGGTCACCGTGGATGAAGATCCGCGTCTGCGCGGCATCATCGACAGCCACTACAAACCGGCGCTGGAGAAAGCCTACGGCCCGGTGATCGGCACCATCCCCGAGCAGCTGCAAAATGCCCGTCGCCCCGGCGACAACGGCAGCGACAGCCACGGCTCAGATGTCGCGCCGCTGGTTGCCGAAGGGGAGTTCTACTGGGCCAATACCCCAGCAGTGCAAGCCCTGACCGGCGGCCCGGTCGACTTCGCTCTAGTGGCGGTGGGCGGCGTGCGCGCCGACCTGCCCGCTGGCGAATGGCGCGAGGGGGACAGCTCCCTCACCCTGCTGCCGTTCAAGAACCAGCTCTCGGTGCTGACCCTGACCGGTGCCGAGGTACGCGCCCTGCTGACCGAGACCATCACCGCCACCCTGCCCGCCAGCGCCCATGCCGGCAAGTTCCCCTATGGCGGACACCTGCGTTACACCTTCCAGGAGACCGACGCAGGCAAGGCGGGCACTCTGACCCAATTGCAGCGCAAAACCGCAAGCGGCGAGTGGCAGGATCTGGTGGATAGCCAGCGCTATCGGGTGGTGATGAACGCCTACAGCGCCAACGGCAACGATGGCTGGCAGGCACTGGCCAATGCCCAGCGTCAGAAGAGCGAGCGGGTCGATATCGCCAGCGTCAATGGCAAGTTGACCGCCTTCCCGGTGTTGAAAGTGGCACAAAACGGCGAACTGCTGAGCGCCGTCTATGCCCCGGACCAGGCCCTCGATTGCAAGGCCAGCGGCGTGGATTGTGGCACCGATGCAGCGTCTTTCGTGGAGTATGTGCGCGATGCCCGTCCCACCCTGACCGCACTGGATGAAGAGACCGTCACCTTGCTGCGTGCCAAATAACGACGGTAGTCAACCGGGCACAATCCATCGGTAAGCTGAAACGGGCCTCTTGCAAGAGGCCCGTTTGCCCACCGTTAGCCACCCATTGGCCGCAATAATGCTGCAAATCCCGCCATAACATGCGCATTGGTTGAGTGATCGCCACTCGGCGGCTAGAATATTGCGTCCTATTGCCCTGGGTAGTGTGCCCACGGCAGCTGCGAGTGAAGACATCAAGCGTGACAAGCGAAATCAAACTGATCGTCGGACTGGGCAACCCCGGCCCGGAATATGCCAAGACCCGCCACAACGCGGGCGCCTGGTATGTGGAGCAACTGGCCCGCTGGCACAATGTCAGCCTGCGTGAAGAACCCAAGTTCTTCGGCCATACTGCCCGCATCCTGGTCGAGGGGCAGGATGTGCGGCTGCTCATCCCGAACACCTATATGAACCTCTCTGGCAAGGCGGTGGCCGCACTGGCGCGTTTTTATCAAATTGAGCCGGAAGCGATGCTGGTGGCCCATGACGAACTGGATCTGCCGCCAGGCATCGCCAAGTTCAAGCAGGGTGGTGGTCACGGTGGCCATAACGGCCTCAAGGACATCATCGCCAAGATGGGCAACAACAATAACTTCTTCCGGCTGCGTCTCGGGATCGGCCATCCCGGCAGCAAAGAGCAGGTGGCTGGCTTCGTCCTGACCAAAGCCCCCAGCAGTGAACAGAACCTGATCGACGCCGCGCTGGACGAGTCCCTGCGCGCCACCGACATCCTGTTCAAACAAGATATGACCAAGGCCATGAATCGCTTGCACAGCTTCAAGGCAGAAAAGGGTTAGGTCGGTTTGACCCTGTACGGGCATTGTGCCGGTACATGAGCGACGACCAGAACAAGCATGACATGGGCCGCCTGCGGGCGACCCCCAACAGCATCCATCAAGTAAGGTAACAATCCATGGGTTTTAAATGCGGTATCGTGGGCCTGCCCAATGTAGGCAAATCCACCCTGTTCAACGCGCTGACCAAGGCCGGTATCGAAGCCGCCAACTTCCCGTTCTGCACCATCGAGCCGAACACAGGTGTGGTGCCGATGCCGGATCCCCGCCTCGATCAGCTGGCTGCCATCATCAATCCGCAGCGCGTTGTGCCGACCACCATGGAATTCGTCGACATCGCCGGTCTGGTTGCCGGTGCCTCCAAGGGTGAAGGTCTGGGCAACCAGTTCCTGGCCAACATCCGTGAAACCGAAGCGATCGGCCATGTAGTGCGCTGCTTCGACGACGAAAACATCATTCACGTTGCCGGCAAGGTCTCTCCCGCTGACGATATCGAAGTGATCAACACCGAGCTGGCCCTGTCGGATCTGGACGCCTGCGAGCGCGCCATTCACCGTCAGTCCAAGCGCGCCAAAGGCGGCGACAAGGATGCCAAGCTGGAAGTGGAAGTGCTTGAGAAGATCAAGGTCGCGCTGGAAAACGGCCAGATGATCCGCGGCATGAAGCTGGATAAAGAAGAGCTGGCCGCCGTGAGCCACCTCAACTTCCTGACCCTGAAACCCACCATGTATATCGCCAACGTGGCGGAAGATGGCTTCGAGAACAACCCCTATCTGGACAAGGTGCGTGAAATCGCCGCCGCCGAGAACGCGGTCGTGGTCGTGGTCTGCTGCGCCATCGAAGCCGACATCGCCGAACTGGACGATGAAGATCGCGCCGAGTTCATGGCTGACCTTGGCATCGAAGAGCCGGGCCTGAACCGCGTTATCCGCTCCGGCTACCAGCTGCTCAACCTGCAGACCTACTTCACCGCCGGTGTGAAAGAGGTACGCGCCTGGACTATTCCGGTCGGTGCCACTGCCCCGCAAGCGGCTGGCAAGATCCACACTGACTTTGAAAAAGGCTTTATTCGCGCCCAAACCATCGCCTTTGAAGACTTTATCAACTACAAGGGTGAGCAAGGCGCCAAGGAAGCGGGCAAGATGCGCGCTGAAGGGAAAGATTACATCGTCAAAGATGGCGATATCATGAACTTCCTGTTCAACGTCTAATCCCATGACAGGCCAGCATTTGCTGGCCTGTTTTTTATCTGCCATTGCCCGGGCAATCATGGCAATGTCTTAAAAAAAACCAGATTGTTGGGCTTTTGCGCAACAGAGACCAATAACTGGTCAAACGCACTCAAATTGCGTTTTTCTGGCAAAAAAAGGGTTGACGCCCCAGAGCCAGATACGCATAATTCGGCCCGCACGGTGACGAGGTAACGACTCACCGGAAGCAAGGTTGGCTATGTAGCTCAGTTGGTTAGAGCATCGCACTCATAATGCGGGGGTCACAGGTTCGAATCCCGTCATAGCCACCA